>QVQE01000003.1 GCA_003584865.1 Methylococcales bacterium | reverse complement strand
GCTTTAAACGTATATTATGAAGCTGTTTTAATTGCCGGAATGATTTGATGGACACGATTAGTATCCGTGGTGCTAGAACGCATAACTTAAAAAATATTGATATTGATTTACCTAGGGACAAATTAATTGTTATCACCGGGTTGTCGGGTTCGGGAAAGTCCTCTTTAGCCTTTGATACGATTTACGCAGAAGGCCAGCGCCGTTATGTAGAGTCATTATCTGCTTACGCACGGCAATTCTTATCAATGATGGAAAAGCCGGATGTCGATCATATTGAAGGCTTGTCGCCCGCTATTTCTATAGAACAAAAATCCACCTCACATAATCCCCGTTCAACCGTCGGGACCATCACTGAGATTTATGATTACTTACGGTTATTATATGCACGGGCAGGCAGTCCGCGTTGCCCAGAACATCATGTTTCTTTAGAAGCACAGACCGTCAGCCAAATGGTTGATTTATTGCTGGCGCAACCGCAAGAGCAGCGGTGGATGTTATTGGCACCTGTTATTAATGACCGTAAGGGTGAACATATTCAGTTATTGGAAGATTTGCGGGCGCAGGGTTTTATTCGGGCCCGTATTGACGGGACTGTCTATGATCTAGATGATGCGCCGGTCATGGATTTAAAAAAGAAACACACGATTGAAGTCGTTGTTGATCGTTTCAAGATTCGTGAAGATTTAGCCCTACGTTTATCAGAATCGTTTGAGACTGCCTTGCGTATTGCGGATGGGATTGCCATTGCAGTTTGTTTGGATGATGCAACCGAAATGGTATTCTCTGAGCGTTATGCCTGTAAGCAATGTGGCTACAGTTTAACCGAGTTAGAGCCGCGCATCTTTTCGTTTAATAATCCCAAAGGCGCGTGTAGTAGTTGTGATGGCTTGGGTGTTAGGCAGCATTTTGATCCTGATTTAGTGGTGCATAATCCTGAAATCAGTTTAGCAGGCGGCGCTATTCGAGGTTGGGATCGACGCAATGCCTACTATTACCAAATGATATCTTCCTTAGCAGAACATTATGGTTTTGACCTGGAAGT
>QVQE01000001.1 GCA_003584865.1 Methylococcales bacterium | reverse complement strand
GGTTAAACGGGTTAATATCCCTAAAGCCGGTGGTGGAACACGTCCATTGGGCATTCCAACGGTCAAAGATCGAGTGGTGCAAATGGCGATAAAACTGGTGATAGAGCCTATTTTTGAGCAGACCTTCAAAGACAGCAGTCACGGCTTCAGACCGGAACGAGGCTGTAAAGACGCACTGAGAGAAGTCGATGTCTGGCTAAAAGCAGGTTACAACTGGGTAGTGGATGCCGATATTAAAGGCTACTTTGACAACATTAGCCACGAGCTGATGATGAGCAAAGTAGAGCAACATATAGCGGACAAAGCGTTGCTCAACTTACTGGAAGCCTACTTAAAGCAGGACATTATGACCGAATGCGAAAGCTGGAAGCCTAGCCAGGGAACGCCGCAAGGGGCTGTACTTAGTCCCTTACTGGCAAATATTTACCTGAATGAACTCGACCATCTCATTGGTGGCAAGTATCGTATGGTACGTTATGCAGATGATTTTATCATCTTGACGACCAGCGAAGCGGAAGCCGAAAAGGCGTTGGCGGAAGTGAGGCAATGGATGGAAAAGCATCACCTCGAACTGCATCCTGACAAAACAAGGATAGTTAACTCTACCGATAACCCGAACGGGTTTGACTTTCTGGGCTACACCTTTAAAAAGGGAATGCTATTTGTGCGCAAGAAAAGCCGTGTGGCGATGCGTGACAAGATTAGACTGCATACCCGGCGAAGCCAGGGAGTTGGAATAACAACCGTTATCGAAAATCTCAATCCGATATTGCGTGGTTGGTTTAACTACTTTAAGCACGTCAAGAAGAGTGAGTTAAAAGCAATGGATGGCTTTATACGACGCAGATTACGCAGTATTTTGCGGAAGTATCAAAAGAAGGGAGGGGGAACCGGAAGAAATATTGGAGACCATCAGCAATGGACAAATGCCTACTTCGCGAGCTTGGGACTTTTCACAATGTATGAAGCCCATGCGGAAGCGAGCCGATCCCGATGAGGAAACTATCGACTGGAGAGCCGTGTGCGGGAGAACTGCACGCACGGTTCGGAGGGAGGGGAGAGCTTAGAAAAAAAAAAAAAAAA
>QVQE01000002.1 GCA_003584865.1 Methylococcales bacterium | reverse complement strand
ATAACTGGGGTCAGAGTAAAGTTAAATGCTTAACTCAACGCTCCAGCGGATCTTTGCGTTAGGCATGTTCCCAGGTAGGTCGGGCACATGCTTTTCGTGCCCGACATTTTCGCGTTAAAACGCATGAACGGCATTAAAGAAATCTCTCGATATTCTGATTTTGACCGTTGAATGTTGGGCAACGAAAAGAAGTTGCCCACACGACTTTAACGTGTCACAAGTTCCTTTTAGTCCGTACGATAGGCTGACGTAAGGAAGCCACAGGGCAATTGATGCGCTTCGTACCTGACTCAGTGCAAGATTGATGTACGAAACGGTTCAAACAAATAATACTGAATTGGAATTATGGTGCATTTTATGAGAACAATTAAATTTACCTCATGGCAAAACGATAATTTTTTTATAGGCTTCATAAATGAGTATCCTGATTATCAAACTCAATGTATAACAAAAGAAGAACTCATCGAAAACATGAAAGATTTGCTTAATGACATTGAGTATGGACAAGTTCCGAGCGCAGTTATAATCCGGCTTTTTTCAGTTTTCCGTGCGGTATCCGGTTAGCTTAACGCAATAGACTTTCAGAAATTAAATTTCTAATTCACGTTGCTGTAAGCTCAAATAGATAACATCCCTTAAAGGGATGGTATCTATCGACATAGAAATTATTTATTTGAAAATATATAGGCATAAGTTTTCATCATTAAATTTAAAGGGTAGAAATCATGGAATTTTCCGCAGTATTAACACCAGATTCAGAAGGTGGTTACGTTGCCTTCAATCCTGAAACAGGCACAACTACTCAAGGCGAGACGGTTGAAGAGGCCTTGGCTAATTTGAGCGAAGCAACTGAACTCTATCTTGAAGAGTTTCCGTTGATTACTTATGCCCCGCCCGCTTTTGACAACTTTTCAAGTACCCAGACATACCTAAGATCCCCGTCGTTTCGAGTGCAGAAGCAATTCGGGCTTTAGAGCAGCTGGGGTTTTCGGTGGTTCGGCAACGCGGTAGCCTTCCTAACCCATAATGATTGACAACCACTCGCCCCGACCATGAAAGCCGAATGAATCAAATGGGTAAAATTCTACTCTAATAAAGTGGAAGAAGTTGGGGTAGAGGTCGTTTAACGAATGGTGGGATCGACCCCGATACCTAACCTGACTCACTTGGACTGGC
>QVQE01000004.1 GCA_003584865.1 Methylococcales bacterium | reverse complement strand
CTATGAACAAAAAAAGAAAACTAATTACTTTCGATTGGGCTATAAAGCGCTTACTGCGTAGTAAAGCCAACTTTGGCATCCTTGAAGGGTTTTTAACTGAGCTGCTTAAAGAAGATATCACCATTTTGGATGTGCTGGAAAGTGAAAGCAATAAAGACTATCCACTGGACAAATTTAACCGAGTGGATTTAAAGGTACGCAATAGCAAACAAGAAATAATCATCATAGAAATACAGTATGATCGGGAATATGACTACTTACAGCGCATATTTTATGGCGTTTCAAAAACAGCCATAGAACATCTGGAAGAAAATAAACCCTATGCAGGCATTACCAAAGTTATTTCCATCAACATTCTTTACTTTGATCTAGGTAGCGGCACTGATTATATCTATAAAGGTAGCACCCGCTTTATTGGGCTACATCATCATGATCTGCTAGAGCTTAATGCCAAGCAAAAACAACTCTTTAAAAAAGATAGCGTAGAAGCCCTGTACCCAGAATATTATCTGATCAAAATAAATCGTTTTGACGACATCGCCAAAGACACTCTGGACGAATGGATTTATTTCTTAAAAAATGAAGAAATTAAACCAGGCTTCACCGCAAAAGGCTTAAAAGAAGCAGAAGAAAAACTCAGTATCATGAAGCTGCCCGAAGATGAGCAAAAAGCTTACGAACATTACAAAGACGATTTACATTATCAGGCCAGTATCTTTGAATCCTCATTTGGAGATGGTTATAGTGAAGGTAAAGCAGAAGGCAAAGCAGAAGGCAAAGCAGAAGGCAAAGCAGAAGGTATAAGTCAGACAACAAAGAATATCGCCCTTAACTTGGCTAAAGAAGGTACAAGTGTTGATGTAATCGCTAAGGTGACCGGTTTGTCTGAAGCCGAAATCAAACAAATTCGTTCTGATTTACCCCCTTACACTTGAATGTAATGGTCATGGTCAAGTTTTTTCAGATATTAACCCATCATGATTGACAACCACTCGCCCCCGACCATGAAAGCCGAATGAATCAAATGGGTAAAATTCTACTCTAATAAAGTGGAAGAAGTTGGGGTAGAGGTCGTTTAACGAATGGTGGGATCGACCCCGATACCTAACCTGACTCACTTGGACTGGCCCGCACCCCAGATTGTATCACTTGTCTTGCAAGTAGAACGCACGGTAAAGAGA
>QVQE01000005.1 GCA_003584865.1 Methylococcales bacterium | reverse complement strand
GGGTGACCACATTAGAAATAGTGCGCATCGAAGCATTCATCTATTCCAACCGTGGCTTTCCAGGTCGCCCACCTCAAGACCGCACCGCGATTGCTAGAGCGTTTGTGGCGAAAATGATTTATAACTTACCCACGACACGTGCTTTGCTGGATCGACTCGAAACCGATATTGCCTTAAGACGGATTTGTGGCTGGGAGCGCAAAAATGATGTTCCCGATGAATGGACGTTTTCGCGGGCATTTGCCGAGTTCTCGGAATCCCGTTTACCTGAGCGAGTTCATGAAGCCTTTATCAAAAAAAGCTATGAAGGCGAACTAGTGGGACATAACTCTCGTGATGCTACCGCGATAGAGGCACGCGAAAAACCGCTCAAAAAAGAATCCGTTGAGAAAGTGGCCTTAAAAAGAGGTCGCCCTAAACAAGGGGAAAAGCGCGTTAAACCCTTAACCCGTATCGAAAAACAGACTGGCGGCATGAGTTTGCCCGACATGCTTGATGACTTGCCGAAAGCGTGCGATGTAGGCACCAAGAAAAATAGCAAGGGTTATAAAGTCAGTTGGACGGGCTACAAATTACACTTTGATGTGGCAGACGGCGGCATTCCTATTAGCGTGATATTAACGTCAGCATCGACCCACGATAGTCAGGTCGCTATTCCTTTAGCCAAAATGAGTAGTGAACGTGTGATCAATCTTTATGATGTTATGGACTCCGCTTACGATGTGCCGCAGATACACGAAATAAGCCGCCAACTGGGACATGTCCCATTGATTGACGTGAATCCACGCCGGGATCAAGCACTCAAAAAAGAAATAACGGCAGAAAACAAGCGTTGTCATTTGGTTGGGCATAAAACGGCTAAAGCCATACGCTATAACGAGCGCAGTACCGTTGAACGCGTTAACGCGCGCTTGAAAGATGAATTTGGCGGACGAGTGGTTCGTGTGCGTGGACATGCTAAGGTCATGTGTCATTTAATGTTTGGCGTTCTGGCGCTAACAGCGAACCAGATACTGATTTTAGCCACATAAAATATCGACTGAACGACTTTAACCATTAGATTTTCTTGGCTTACAGGACAGCTATGCCTTAAATTTGATAAAAACGACGAAATATTTGGTTACTAAACGGAAATAGAGCTACATGCTCAAAAAAACAGGCTCAGTGGGTGTCAAAATCAACATAATCCTATTGTTGCTCGATAGTTTTGCAAGTTCCTC
>QVQE01000188.1 GCA_003584865.1 Methylococcales bacterium | reverse complement strand
TTAGCTGAAACACTGGTTGCTCTGAGCCCCAAAGGACTCACCCGTTGTTTTTATGCAGACAATGGTTCGGCAGCAGTTGAAGTGGCTCTCAAAATGAGTTTTCATTATTGGCGTAATAAAGGTCAAACCCAGAAAACTAAATTTATCACCCTCGAAAATAGTTATCACGGTGAGACCTTAGGCGCCTTAGCGGTTGGAAACGTCGCTTTGTATAAAGAAACCTACGCGCCTCTATTAATGAATGTTATTACCGTGCCGGGGCCTGATTGTTATTACCGTGAGCCCGGTGAGTCATGGGCAGATTATTCTATTCGCCGGTTTGCATTAATGGAGCAGGTATTACAACGCCATGCTGAAACCGCTTGTGCCGTCATTATTGAGCCATTGGTTCAATGTGCAGGTAGTATGCGCATGTATGATCCTGTTTACCTAAAATTACTGCGGGCAGCTTGCGACAAATACAATATACATTTAATTGCAGATGAGATTGCAGTGGGCTTTGGACGCACCGGGACTTTATTTGCTTGTGAACAAGCTGCGATCAGCCCTGATTTTATGTGCCTATCAAAAGGTTTAACAGGCGGGTATTTACCTTTATCCGCTGTATTAACAACGGAGCAAGTTTATCAAGCCTTCTATGATGATTATCAAAACTTAACTGCCTTTTTACATTCACACAGCTACACCGGTAATGCCTTGTCTTGTAGAGCAGGTCTAGCAACGCTAGAGATTTTTCAGCAACAACCCATTTTAGAGAATAATAGTCAGCTAGCAGCCTTTATGGCTAAAATAGCCGCTCGATTTAATGAGCATCCGCATGTGTCTGAAGTCAGGCAAACAGGAATGATAGTCGCTATCGAAATGGTTAAAAACAAACACACTCAAGAGCCTTATCCCTGGCAAGAGCGGCGAGGTCAACGGGTTTATCAATACGCATTATCTAAAGGTGTCTTACTCCGCCCATTAGGTAATGTTATTTATTTTATGCCGCCTTATATTATCACTGAAGAGCAATTGCTGATGTTGGTAGAGGTTGCTTGGGATGGCATACAACTAGCTGTCAAAGATTAATATGCGAATTTCCAGATTATATACTGCTATTCCCTTAACGGTCGGTAAGACCCTAGAGCTAGATGAAGAATACGGTCATTATGTAAGAACCGTTTTGCGACTAAAAAAGGATGCCGAGATTATTTTATTTAATGGAACAGGTGGTGAATACTTAGGTACGCTTGTTGAAGTCAGTCGAAAAACCGTATTGATTAGCCT
>QVQE01000128.1 GCA_003584865.1 Methylococcales bacterium | reverse complement strand
ATTTCCGAAGAATATTTTACCCATTTAGGATAGAATTTCCTTATCATTTCACTTGTTGAGTACGAACTTTGCAATCCACCACTGAAACCTCTCTCTTGCCCTTGAGTGCATCTCAAATCGAAGACTTAAAATTAGCGAGTTCAAAAATGTCAGGAGCAGATCGACGAGCATTCCAAGCAGCAATGACATTGAAATATTGCCAGGGTAATGCCCGTCAAGCGGAGGGAGTGTTTGGTTGGGGTCGCGAAACCGTACAGTTGGGTTTGAACGAACACCGGACTGGTGTCATTTGCCAAGGAGCACAAGCCGCTTACGGCGGCGATAAGTTATGGGAAGAAAAGCACCCTGAGGTGGCGCAAGCCTTGTGGGAGTTGGCAGAATCCTATAGCCAGCAAGATCCGACTTTTAGGACATTGCTGTCGTACACCCGATTGACCGCAGCGGAAGCTTTGAAGCAGTTGCGCACCCAAGGTTTTCAGGAAGACCAATTGCCGTCGCCCAGCACCATGGCCGAGGTTCTGAACCGCAACGGCTACCGTTTGCGCAAAGTGCTCAAGGCCAAGCCGCTAAAGAAAATCCCCGAAACGGATGCCATCTTTATCAATATAAAGGAAAAAGATGGCAATCCCGCCGAGGACGAGCATTCAGTGGACAATAGGCTGGTGAAGCGCATCAGCATTGACTGCAAAGCCACAGTGAATATCGGGGATTACTCACGGGGCGGAAAGACACGCGGTGACTCCCTTGCTGCTGATCATGACATGGGGTGTAAGGAAAAATATACTCCCTTTGGCATCGTAGACGAGGATAAAGGCTCTCTATATCTGGTATTCGGAAGCTCTTACAAGACCAGCGATTTCATCGTAGATAGCTTGATGGGCTGGTGGGAGAGCATCCCAGAGCATGAACGGTCGGCTATGACGCAAATCCAGATAAAGCTCGACAATGGCCCTGAAAGCAGTGGCGTCCGTACGCAGTTCCTCAAGCGCCTCGTGGACTTCGTCGACCACACCTGCAAAATCGTCCAGCTGTTGTATTATCCACCTTACCACAGCAAGTACAATCCGATTGAGCGTTGCTGGGGTATTTTGGAGCAGCACTGGAATGGAGCCAAGCTGGAGACGGTCGAAATCATGCTGGAATGGGCAAAAAGTACGACCTGGAAAGGTATACAGCCATTGGTCAACCTCAGCAAAACGGTTTACCAGAAAGGGATTTCACTGTCCAAAGTAGCGATGCGGACGATTGAAGCCAGACTGGAACGTAACCCAATCCTACCCAAATGGGACATCTTGATTCGACCCATCTAATGGGTAAATTAATTTCCGGAAATCACC
>QVQE01000141.1 GCA_003584865.1 Methylococcales bacterium | reverse complement strand
GGGGCGCTGATTTTAACTAATGTGTATTTCTGGTATATTGGTTTGAACAATCAAACACAGGTAACTCAATGAAAGCAGAACTTATAGCGCACGATGGCGAAGAACTCACCCTACAAGTCAAAGTAAAAATTACGGGCAGTCTTTTCGAAGCAGAACAAGCGATATTGGATGCTTGTAACGAAGTCGGGCAATTGGCCACGTTACATGCCATCAAACGATTTGATACGGACGGAAGTCCGATCCAGGTCGGCGGTGTTAAATTTACCAGCAAAGGAACCACCCCTAAATTTTATGAAACACCGTATGGTGCCGTAGAAATTCATCGGCATGTTTATCAAACGTCTAAGGGAGGTAAGATTTACTGTCCGTTAGAACCCAATGCCCGGATCATCCAAAATGCGACCCCGCGATTTGCCCAGCAGATTTCACACAAATATGCGAACTTGAATGCACCTGCGGTCTGTCGTGATTTGGAAGCGAATCACCATCGAAAAATCGCCCATTCCTATGTGCAGGCTGTTTCTGATTGGGTCGGTGGAATCGCCAGTGCTAAAGAGGAAGTTTGGGAATATACAACACCTGATTTGAATGAGACGATTACTAGTGTTGCGATTAGCCTGGATGGTGCCTTTGTTTTAATGCGCGAAGAGGGTTACCGTGAGGCCATGGTCGGAGCGATTTCTCTGTACGACATCAAGGGTGAGCGTCAGCACAGCATTTATATCGGTGAAGCACCTGAATATGGCAAAGCAACCTTCACCGAACGTCTAGAACAGGAGATTGCTAAAATTAAAAAATGCTACCCCACCGCCAAGTATATAGGTGTTGCCGATGGCTCAAAAAACAATTGGAGTTTCTTGGAAAAACATACCACTGAACAGTGCCTGGATTTTTTTCATGCAACCGAATATCTAGCCGATGTCGCTTACTCGGCTTTCCCTATAAAAACGGATAAATCTAAGCGGGAGGCGTGGCTGAATGAACGCTGTAAGCAACTCAAACATAACACAGGCGCTATAGATGCCATCATTGCAGAAATGGAAATATTCGCCAAACGTAAAAAATTACCCAAGAGCGTTCGGGAAAACTTGTCAGCGGCGCAAACCTATTTCACCAACAATCGCCATCGGATGAATTATGCCGCCCACCTGGATCAAAACCTACCCATTGGTTCCGGGGTAACAGAGGCCGCCTGTAAAACCTTGGTCAAACAGCGTCTTTGTTGTTCAGGTATGCGTTGGAAGATGCAGGGTGCAAAAGTGATCCTATCTTTGCGGGCATTAATTCAGACAAGTGGTCGGTGGCAACAATTTTGGAATAAAATTGACCAATTCGGGTCTCAGTATTGTGCTTAGTGACATTTAATTAAATCAGCACCC
>QVQE01000014.1 GCA_003584865.1 Methylococcales bacterium | reverse complement strand
CTGATGATCAATCATGTGTTCACTGTTTAATTTAATATATAATGTTCGGCTTATTATCACCCTCCTTGTTTTATCTAATCAGTTTATTTGCATGTCGAAGAAAAAGAGCACGACTTTATTTGAAGATTCACTCGCAGAAATTGAGCAACTGGTGACTCAGTTAGAGCAAGGTGAAATTTCTTTGGAAGATTCTTTAAAGTCGTTTGAACGAGGGGTTACCTTAACCAGAATTTGCCAAAAAGCTCTGCAAGAAGCCGAACAGAAAGTTCAGATTTTGATAGAAAAAAACGGTACACATAATTTGGAGTCATTTGCCGATGAGTAATGCGTTAAAAGAATATCTCAGTTTTAGTCAAGCCCGGGTTGAAAAGGCTCTTGAAGATCGCCTTCCAAGTGATAAGCTTTTACCACAAAAGCTTCATCAGGCCATGCGTTACAGTGTGCTGAACGGAGGAAAGCGGATGCGCCCGATGTTGACTTATTGTACAGGGATGGCTCTAGGCGTTCCTTTAGAGGCTTTAGATGGCCCTGCTTGCGCTGTTGAGTTTATACATGTTTATTCTCTGATACACGATGATCTTCCTGCTATGGATGATGATGATCTTAGACGCGGAAAACCGACTTGCCATGTTGCTTTCGATGAAGCCACTGCTATTTTGGCGGGTGATGCATTACAGGCTTTAGCCTTTGAAATGTTGGCTCATGATCCTACCATTACGGCAACAGCAGACGGGCGTTTAAAAATGATTGTGGCTTTGACCAAAGCCAGTGGTTCGCAGGGTATGGTGGGTGGTCAAGCCATTGACTTGCAATCAGTGGGAACACGTTTGAATCTTCCTGAGCTGGAGAACATGCATATTCATAAAACAGGTGCTTTGATTCGAGCCAGTGTCAATATGGCTACACTTGCTAAAGAGAATGTCAATCCAGAGGTGGCGATAAAGCTGGATCATTATGCAAAGTGCATTGGTTTATCGTTCCAAGTAAAAGATGACATCCTTGACGAAGAAAGTGATACCGCTACCTTAGGCAAAACTCAAGGTAAAGATAAAGATAATGATAAGCCAACTTATCCAGCATTATTAGGCTTAGCAGGGGCAAAGCAAAAGGCACAGGAACTTCATGAAAAGGCCTTGGAAAGTTTGACTGGTTTTGGTGAAGAAGCCGATTTATTACGTGATTTATCACTTTACATTATTCAGCGGACTCATTGATTACCTACTTATTACTGTGAATTTAATCTGGATAATTACAGGCTCGATTGATAAGCCGGTCACTTCTAAAAGTTACAGGTGATTTTTGTACGTGACCTTTTACGGCTTAGGCCTAGGTCTTCATTATAAATGAGATCCCACAGAATACCGTGTCGACTTTAGGAATTGACTAACACATGAATAATTCAGGTAGTTTCCCTCTATTAGAAACCATTAACTTGTCTACAGAC
>QVQE01000084.1 GCA_003584865.1 Methylococcales bacterium | reverse complement strand
TGTAAGGTTCGATCATTTGTCAATTTTGAACAAGATTTCTTTCTCACAAAGTATAATTCTCGAACTGAACTTGCCTAAATTAATTTATGCTCATTCCTTATCTTGCCGAAAAGTTTCAACAAAATACCCTCTGTCATCACCAAATACAGTAGGTTCAATCATCACCACATCCGAAATAGCGTTCTAATAAACTTCATCTAACAATAGCCTCTTCAGATGCACGGCGTAATAAATATTGGCCATATTGATTCTTTAACAAAGGTTGAGCCAAAGCCACTAATTGGGCTTGATTGATATAACCCATCTCAAAGGCAATCTCCTCAATACAGGCCACTTTTAAACCCTGTCTTTTTTCGATAGTCTGAATAAAGTTAGAGGCATCTAACAAAGACTCATGGGTGCCGGTATCTAACCAAGCAAAACCTCGGCCCATTAATTCAACCTTTAAGCCGCCTTGCTCCAGATAGGTTTGATTAACCGTAGTAATTTCTAACTCACCCCTGGCAGACGGCTTAATGTTCTTAGCAATGTTAACTACACTGTTAGGATAAAAATATAAGCCCACCACAGCATAATTACTTTTAGGCTTAAGCGGCTTTTCTTCAAGACTTAATACATTACCAGCCGCATCAAACTCCGCCACCCCATATTGATCTGGGTCTTTAACATGATAACCAAACACCGTCGCTTTTTGATGCACTGTCACATTAGCTACGGCTTGTTTTAACATGGCTACCAAACCATGCCCATAAAAGATATTATCCCCCAAGACCATACACACATCATCGTGACCAATAAAGTCTGCACCCAAGATAAACGCTTGCGCCAAACCATCGGGGGAGGGTTGTACTTTATAAGATAACGACAAGCCGATTTCATGGCCATCGCCTAATAACTCTTCAAAACGGGGGAGATCCGTAGGGGTAGAAATAATTAATATTTCAGTGATGCCGGATAACATCAGAACTGACAAAGGATAATAAATCATCGGTTTGTCATAGATCGGTGTGAGTTGTTTACTGACACCTTTGGTGATGGGATAAAGTCGAGTGCCGCTACCGCCGGCTAGAATGATGCCTTTCATAATATATCCATTGATGATGAGATGATTATTAAATTAGATCTGATAATTTTAGAGAAATAAGTAGAATAATAGTTCTATTTTGAATATGGAGTGACTTTAAAATATCGCATCCAATAATTGGCATCCTTCATTTACCGGTTTACACTTTATGCAATTCCTGGCTTTATAAAGTCATGAAAACGGGTTTCTTTCGATGTACAAATGAACACAAACCTTCAGTTCATTGTACAATGAAGGTTTATATCCATGCCATTAGCTAATCCAGATGATTTCCAATTCGCACTTGAAGAGCCCTTTTACGGAAGGCTGTTTACGCGGCGTCCAGATCTTACCAACGACATTCGTTTGCTCATTGGCACTAACGCTCTGCATGCCCTATTAAATGGTGTCTGGGGAACAATAACTCATTTGGCAGATGAATATGGTATTT
>QVQE01000173.1 GCA_003584865.1 Methylococcales bacterium | reverse complement strand
ACTCGATGTTCAAGTTTTTAAACTTTTTACAGCCTAATCCATAGCAGTCTCATCCAGCAGCTCGGCATTTTAGGGAAGCTGTCGATTCCAGGATACCCAAATCTCTCCCACTCATGTGTTTGCCAGAAGGCATTAACTGAAAAACATCGTCAATAAGTCCCGCTAATTGTTTAAGCTTATCCGCAGGACTCTCGTCCTCTAACAGTTTTTTGATAAATTCAAGCAGCGCTTCCATTTGAGATTTTCTTTGCAGGCTGCCGACGGTATACGCGGGCAGTTTGTTTTCTATGCGGGCCGCCTGCTCTGGGTGAAGGAGGAGGCAATGGTCAAACAACAGACTCAGAATCAGGCCACGGCTTGATCCCTCTTCATCCAATTGTTTGGCCTCACGCCCCCAGCCTTCATAAAGCTTCCAGTCCTCAAAAAAAACCTCTACAAGCCATCTTAGAGTGTAGGCTTGAATAATATCCAGGGTGCGCCACGTCATATCTGTGGCCACCAAATAACGGTAATCGCTTTCGCCTTCATATTTAAGAGCGACGACCAAGCGTTTTTTGCCATGTGCAGTCACTTTTAATCGGGCACTGCTCACCGTCGCTTTAACCTCTTCACCGCCGCGAACCCGTATAGTGACGTTTACTCCTTTGTTGATGGTATTAAAGTAATTCTTCAAACTCCGTTTCTTACCTTTATATTCAATGAGCTGGTTCTCATGCAACTGGCTGATAACCTGAGTAATATTAAATATCTGCGAGGCATTGTCCATAAAATTTGCTGCTCCGTACAAGGCATCCGCTAATACTGCCTTGATTTTAATAGTGCCATGAGCGGTCTTGAATGCTTGTAGCAGAGTTAAAGCAATCTGCATTTTTGTCGGATAACGGCTATCGCGCTCAACCTTAGCAGGACGATCTTTTTTAGCCATCCCCAATTTCTTTAACCGTTTATCTTCTTTACCCCATGCCTTAAGTGCTGGATCAGGTATATAAAAAGCAAAGCCTACAGGAAATGTGATGGTCTGCGTAACCAGCAACAATAAAACCACCGTCTGTCCGTTGACATAGCCGCCTGATGCCTTATGTTTTTGCTTGTGCACCCCATAAATTCGTTTTGTTCGCTTTGTTCGAGCCCGATCAGATTCATCAAGAACTAGAACACCTTCAGTAATTCCATGCAGTTCCAAAACCAATGTGACACTCGCCAAAAGTAAATACCCCCAACTTACTTTGGATTCGCGAAACATCCACGAAAGTGCGGCAATCTTGTAGCTTCCCAAGCTCGCACGCTCGAACTTCGCCCAGCACACCGAATTGGTCAGCAATATTCCCATCAAACAAAATGCCAGCCACATCCTCTGGAGTTGGGTCAATTTCGCATTGGGTTTTAGCTTTGCCAGTGCTGCATCCAGATCAGTGACAAACGTTTTGATAAAGATAGCGGGTTCGTACATCAACGTTGTGCTGAAATACGTGGAAGTTTACACGAATTATCTTACAAGGTTTAGTGCTATTTTCCAATTCTTAAAAACTTGAACATCGAGT
>QVQE01000009.1 GCA_003584865.1 Methylococcales bacterium | reverse complement strand
GTTAATATTCTGAGCTTTGGTTAAACGATAAGCAGCTGTCGCTTCATATTGCATCTTACGATTGCTATAAGGAGTGTTAACGCCTGTGTAATAAGAATCTGTGCCTGTAACCTTAGAACCAATATTGATATAGTTATATGTATTTGAATCTGTGTTGTTGTCGCGTTCGTTGATCTTATAGCCGGCGGTTAATGTAAGATCTTTGATGCTTTGGTTGGTTAGTTTTATATCTCCATGCTTGGTTTCTACAACACCGTTCAGGGACGAAGTGGGTAGGCCATTGGCTTGCATCATATTATAGAGTGTACCGCTGGCTTGAGGAATCAAGGTCGGTGCATAACTGGAGTTTTGCTGGTTATAACCATAAGAAAAACCACCGGCTATTTTGGTGTCAAAGCCGAAGTTATAACCACCGGTCAGGTTTGCTTGGTGCAAGCTATTACTTGGCGCTGTGCTCATGGTGTTATTAACGTAGCAATTAGCACCGCTACATTTTCCAGTTGTTCCAGAAGTAATAGGGTTTTGCCAGTTTAGACTGTTATAGTCGTCGTGAAATATAGAGCCATAATATCCTCCCGTTAGATGACCTTTATCACCCCTCCAATTTAAAGCAGCATTAATATTATCAGTTTGATAACTGGTAGGGTTTAAAATGATGTTATTAGCCTCTGCCTTCCCTTGAAGCCCAGAGTTTCCAAGTCCAGTTCCTACGTTTATTCCGCCCTGAGAGCCTGTGCCAATCAATTTCGCGCCTGATTGATCCAAATGTTTATAGTCAATTTGGGCGTTTAACTGAGGCCCAAAAGTGTAAGTTGTGCTAAATGAGCCGGTCTTACGATTGACAGACTCATTGACTCCTTGGAAATCATTTTTTTGAATAATGCCTGATGGAGTAACTCCAATGCCTCTGGTTCCAGAAGTATTGCCAGTATTAGCGTTGGCATCAATTTGTCCAAAGTTTGGCGGCAGGGTGAAATTATTATCACCAGGATTGCCTTGTAATGGTGTTTGATAGCTATTGGTGATGTTGTGTTGCAATTCATCATAACCCAAGTTGACTTTCCATTTGCCTTGGTCACTGACCGAACCATCGAGCTCTCTCGATGTTGTGCCAAGGTTAGAGCCACCTAATTTCCAGCGGAGTCCACTCCCGCTATTTTGATCGTAGCCGTTACCACCTCTAATATCTAAGCCGCCTAAACCATAGGCTCCTTGGTTATTTAAGCCGTTGTATTGGCCAAATCTTGCTGAAGATTGATCGGCATACAAAGCGCCGAAATTAACGGTATTTGTTGGCTTTGTTAGCGCATCAGTATCCTCATCGGCTAAGGCATAAGCGCCAAATGGGAGTGTGGTTGTTGCCAACAATGCACAGCGTATCGCTAGAGCCATGATGCTGACTTTCATTTCGTTATTACGAATTTTCATGATTGTCTCCGTTATTGGGTTAGCGTTGCAATAAGGCGCCAGCTGGATCATTCGAACCATGCACCATGCTGTGGCAATTCATACAAGCACGGCCAGTATAGCTAGTGCTTGGGTTAGCGCCGG
>QVQE01000011.1 GCA_003584865.1 Methylococcales bacterium | reverse complement strand
CCCCCCCCCCCCCGCAGTTTTAACTAAAGACTCGTTTTAGAGAAAACTGTCTATGGCAAATTTATTTGGGCATTATGTATCTAGATTAATAATCTATATGTGTTTAGTAGAATATTTAATTCTATTTACTAGCATGTTTATTATTTTTAATTTAGATTTTATGAGTGGTATAGAAAAAAAATCAAGTTATTTTGTTGTTCTTTCTGGATTGATATTTTCTTCAACGACTTCTTTGTCAGCATTGAGTGCTGGATTTTATAACAGGAAGTTGTCTAAATACAGCTATGAGATTATTAAAAGACTCATAATTAGTTATGTAATTTCATTTTTTATTCTGCTTTTAATTTATTACATCTTTCCTGAAGCAACGATCCCAGGCAGTATTTTAGTTTTATCCATTCTTATTTCTTGTATTGCTATCCTTATTACGAGAGTTTTATTTAATAAATTCACCCGAATGGAAGAGTTTAAAACACGTATTTTGGTATTTGGTTGTGGCAAAATAGCTAACTCTTTAACCCCCTTCTATCAAAAGTATGATGAAAAAGACTTTATGATTGTTGGATTTTATGATACCGGAAATGAACAGGTTTTTGTTGACGAATCATTATTAGTGAGTTCAACCCAAC
Organism: Methylococcales bacterium; assembly: GCA_003584865.1. Lineage (GTDB taxonomy): Bacteria > Pseudomonadota > Gammaproteobacteria > Methylococcales > Methylomonadaceae > Methylobacter_C. The sequence goes on along the minus strand of QVQE01000011.1, from coordinate 968 downwards.
CTTTATCGTCTTTGTCACGTGATTTAAATATTGATGAAATAGTCATAGCCTTAGATGATAGGAGTGAATTTCTTCCCTTTGATGAATTACTTGATTGTAAAGTGTTGGGTATTCAAGTGATGGAGTTGCTCAGTTTTTATGAGAAAGAGGAACGCTTAATTAATTTAGAGTACTTAAATCCATATTGGTTTTTATTTTCAAAGGGGTTTTATAATAGAAAAACAAGAGGATTTATAAAGCGTGCTGTTGATATAGTTGCCAGTTTGTTACTGCTGATGACCTCTAGTCCAGTCATCATGTTAGCTATTTTGGCTATTTATCTAGAAAGTTTGGGTCGGGGATCTATTTTTTACTCTCAAAATAGAGTTGGACTCAATGGAGTATGTTTTAAATTGTATAAATTTAGAAGCATGATTCCTCAGGCCGAAGTCAGTGGTATTAAAATGACGAGTGTGAATGATAGTAGAATAACCCGAGTGGGTGCTTTTTTGAGAAAATATCGTATTGACGAATTGCCTCAGATTTTAAATATACTCAAAGGCGATATGCATTTTATTGGCCCAAGACCTGAACGGCCTGAATTCGTGAATGACTTTAACAAAAGAATTGTATATTATCACGAGCGACATAGAGTTAAGCCGGGGTTAACTGGCTGGGCTCAATTATGTTATTCTTATGGATCTAATGAATACGACACCATACAAAAGCTACAATATGATTTATATTACGTAAAAAACCAAAGTTTTTTTCTAGATCTGACTATTATCTTACAGACTGTAGAAGTCATTTTATTTGGAAAGGGAGGTCGTTAATTAGTGTTTCCGTTTATATAACATTATCTTATGCTTTTTATTGACGATTTGAAAAGAAAGAAGTTTATATTTAATGAAGAGGGTGGAGATTCCAGTTTATTCAGGATTTTTTTATCAGACGGTTCAGGCACTATGCTGCTATATCGTGTTACTGCA
>QVQE01000006.1 GCA_003584865.1 Methylococcales bacterium | reverse complement strand
GTGTTCCCCTAAAGAGTTAAAACCCTGTTAATAAAGGTCTGAAATAAATGGCATTGTGTACTATAAAACACCGATGTATAGAATGAATAAAACACTTAAAAATAAATAAAGTTCCTACTTATAAGTAAATATCTAACGCGATGCTCAACTTTAAATGAGTTGAAGACAAGGTCGCGACTCCATTAAAGTTGTTCTATCAAAAGCAACTTTATGAAGGAGAAGAGCCATGCCAATGATGGCTTACCGGGTGAACCGACGAAAGTCTCTAGAAACCGTTCCGACCCATAGAGATAGTCCCAATTGCCCGGCTCGTCGAAGTCAGGTTTTAGGAGGTTCATTACCTCAATCAGCGCCTGACCGCGCGTAAACATGGCTTCAGCAGAGCCTTGCAGAGTATCGCCGGTATTGAAATAAAGCGTCTTTCCAGGATTGGCTTTACGGATATGCTCAATAACAGTGGCCATACGGGCTAGACCACCTTCCATACGGCCAGTGGTATCGCTACGAACATTGTGTCTCGGCGTGAGGTGACCGTGTATGTCACCCGAATGAATCAGTGTAAGATCGGTGCTTCCTGCAAAAGAGGCCCCGGAAAATATCAATCCGAATAGTACCGTTAACTGTCTTATAAATTTACTCCTAACTAAAAGGGTTCTTTAAAGGGTCTCAAATCCAGTTCATGAGTCCATGCACTGGCGTGTTGTTGGTGAATAGCCCAGTAGGTTTCAGCAATGGCATCAAGCTGCAATAAGCCCTCCTGACCTTTGGTCTTAACATAGTCAGGGAATTGAGTTCTTGCTCGTTCGCCATCGATCACGCCATCAATTTTGACTCCTCGTTGTTATTGATTGTTAGTTGCATTTCATATAATAGCAAGTGATGTGCCAGCAATGATTAATAATATTTATCATAACTTACAATGAGTTGGTTTTTAACGTTGCCAGATTAAGGAAGCTGTGCTTCAATTAGGGAAAAATTATTTCACAAAATACCATGGACAATAACTCGCTTTCCGATTTAACACCGATCTATTTCCTGCAAACCTTCATCCTTGAGTTGATGCACGCCAGCGAACTGCAAGGACAAAAACACTGTGAGCAATTAATTGAACACATTGCCAAGACCGCTGGGTGTTTTTTTGAAGAAACCTATCGGGAAGACACCCATAAAAGTGAACTGCTCGATAAAGAAAGCTATATCGAACTCATCCTCGGTCTTAAAAACAATATTGGCGGTAAATTTTCACTGGCTTCCAGTACACAGGATTGCATTACCGTTACTAACAGTTGCTGCCCTTTTGGCGATCGGGTGACCAATTTTCCGGAGCTGTGCAGAATGACATCCAGTGTCTTTGGAGGCATTGCAGCCCGGAATTTCGGTTACGCTAAAGTGGAAATAAAACAAAGCATTGCTCGTCATAATGGCAAATGTGAAGTTTGTATATACACCAGTCCAAATTCAGCAAAAGGCCATCCTGGAATGGAATACACCGATACGACACCCGTAAAAGAAATGCAGGATATTGATGAGTTACACTCCCGTATTGAACTGAGTATGCAACAGATTTGGCGTCAACATAGCAAGAAGCCTGCAAAAAAACACCAGCCTCCGGCGATTAGGTG
>QVQE01000130.1 GCA_003584865.1 Methylococcales bacterium | reverse complement strand
TGAAGGTTTATATCCATGCCATTAGCCAATCCAGATGATTTCCAATTCGCACTTGAAGAGCCCTTTTACGGAAGGCTGTTTACGCGGCGTCCAGATCTTACCAACGACATTCGTTTGCTCATTGGCACTAACGCTCTGCATGCCCTATTAAATGGTGTCTGGGGAACAATAACTCATTTGGCAGATGAATATGGTATTTCCAGAACATTTATTTACACACTGGCCAATAGCTTAAAGAAAGTCGGTCAGCATCTTTTTGAGGAAGCTGCAGCTGCACCTTCCGCCTCGGCCCTCCGAGAGCAAGCCTTGACAGGTATGCTGTCGCTCAGACTGGAGGGCACTAGCAGTATCGGCGCAACCTCTACCGTCATGAGTCGATTCGGATTGGAAATGTCCTCTACCGGTTCTATCAGCCAATCACTGTCACAAATCGGAGGCCTATTACCCATGACAGTCTCTACGGAACTGGGTATCATTCAGTATCTGGTTTTTACCAGTGATGAGATTTTTTCTAAACAGGTTCCCATACTGATTACCGTAGATCCATGTAGTAGTGCTATTCTTCGAATGGAGCTTGCCAATACCCGTAATGCTGACGACTGGAAAAATCATTTTGAGTGTCTGTCGGATAATGGACTCAAGGCTATCTATCTGGTTTCCGATGACGGTACCGGCATTCGTGCCGGCCATGCCAAGGCTATCGGTGGGGTACGCCAAACAGACACTTATCATGCAATTGCCCATCGATTGGGAAGCTGGTGTGGTCGCCTTGAAACAGCGGCTTACGCCGCGCTTGAAAAGGAATATGATGTGGAAAGAAAGCTGAAGTCGGCTAAAAGTAAGGGTGTGCAAGAGAAACGGCAAACCACTTACACGCAAGCCATAGACCTTGCTGAAAAAGCCATTACACTTTACGACGAGTATAGTTATCTGTATCGTTGTGTGATCAGTGAGCTCAATCTATTTGATGGTAATGGTCATCTGCGCAGTGGACGACAAGCTGAAGAAGGCATCAACATGGGGCTTACGCTGATTGAAGAGTTAAATCACATGCCTACGCGGAAAGCGGTCACTCAGGTAAGACATGCTTTACCTGATTTGTTCCATTATTTCGATATCGCCAAACAGGTCGTCACCGAGTGTGGCGAGGTAGGCATCGATGAGTTCAGTTTGAAGGCTTATTGCAGTGCGTGGCAATGGGGAAAAGCGGCGCGGAAAGCTAAAAAGAGCGGACGGAAAAAGATCGCCCAGGACCAAGAGCAATTCTGCCTGGACATCGCCATGGGCTTGCAACAAGAAACTGAGGAAGAAGATCTGCTGACTCAGCATGCGGTTTATTCCAGGCTGGATAAAATCGTTCAGAGTTCGGCTTTGGTAGAGTGTATCAATTCAATTCTACGACCGTACTTGAATAACTGCAAAAACCAGATCACCCAGGAAATGCTCAATCTGATTATGCATTATCATAACCATCGGCGTTATCGTGACGGTGTCAGAAAAGGTAAGACGCCCATGGAAATTCTAACGGGAACAGAGCAAACCCAGGATTGGCTTGAGATTCTGCTGAATATCGTCAGAGAGAAAAAGCCAGAACTACTTCTGATTTCTTAAATTTAAGAAACAGCTAAGCCGTTTATCTTTAAAGTCACTGGCCGTTTTTTAATGGCTACGGTAGCTTGTTGTTAATTTTTTATTGACATCAAAAGTGTCAACTACTTTTAGGCCGCTATGAAGGATGCCC
>QVQE01000008.1 GCA_003584865.1 Methylococcales bacterium | reverse complement strand
CCAGAGCCCCTTGATGATTTTGACCAATAACGGTATCGATTTCCCAGTCACCTAGACGGTTTTTTTGCTCAACGATTTCAGGGCGTTCATCAATACTGATTCGATTTCTAATCTGTCCTCGCTTATCCTTTGATCCATATTGCTTTTTTCGTTTTTTATGGCTTTGCCTAAGATGCTTATATAACTCGCCGCCCTGACGTTTATCAGACCCAATATGTTGATCAATTCGCTCATGACTTATGGGTGTGTACTGTTTTAATTTCAGCCAACCAGAGACTTGTTCAGGACTCCAATCCAATTGAATCTTAGTCTCAATTAGGCTGATGATTTCCGCCGTCATTTTATGGGGTTTGGTGGCTTCTTTTCGGCGATTAAATGTCTTGATCTGGGCTTGTCTGGGTCGATAACCACGTTGGCCTGTATTCCGTTTCAATTCACGACTGATTGTTCCAGCAGATACGCCAATAAGAGTGGCTATGTCTTTTTGTATATTTCCTGCTTGTTTTAAAACCTCAATCTGGTACCGTTGACCTTCGGTCAGCTGACTGTATTTCTTCATTAGCTCTCTCATCTTTGGTCGGATTGGAAAGCTTGAACTTTACACCAGCTGACCCTTCCAATTCTATAAAAATTAATTGCACTTCGGAGTTGAATCCGCCTAAATAACTAACTCTGACCCCGATAATTAATAGACCGATTGGGATAAATCAACAAGATTAACCAGTTTCGATTAGGCTTTTTTAAGTACAAGTAAAGCGTAAGCTCACTAAATAAACGCCCATAAAAATCGTTATCCACTTGATACTGTACTTCAACCAAAATAATGGGTTGGTCTGGATCATCAGTAACGGGTTTGAACAAACCATCAATTCTAAAAGCCGTCTGTTTGATCTCTTCTGAGCTAAAGCAATAACTATCACCTGCGTAGTCTAAACCTAATAACTCTAAGGCTAATTTCGGCTTACGCAGAAATAACCGATAAAACAGAGTGTCCGTTTTCATGGTTAAAAAATCAATTAAGAGTGATATGGCTCAACCACCTTAACACAAATACCACCCTGTAAAACTTTCTAATACTTGTTTGCTGATCGGTTGAAATGTGCTAACCGCTGATTGATTGACTTAAGTAATAAAAACGATTTATTTTGTAAATAACTAACTCTGACCCCGATAATTTGCCGTATTGGCTGCGGATGAGGGGTATAGGGACTAATGGTGTTGGGCTGTGGACAGATCCGCTGAATATTATGGTTGTTTAATCAACGTTTGATGTAGGTGGGTAGATAAAAGTCAGATGTTAGGTATCTGGCTTTTTTTATGGGTATGAAATTCAACTTTGCGTTTTTAATCGCCGCAAAGTATTGACAATGTCAATACTTAACTTATCATATCTGACATGGATATGAATTATGAAATAGAAGAAACCTTTATACGTATTATTTCCGCGCGTCGTGCGGAACCTGTACGCCCGTAAGGGCGTGCTATTAATACGGTGAAAGTCCGTATCAGAGAAAGCCAAAATCTCTGTAGTTGAAAGTAACTGCGTCACCGTGAGGTGGGGTGGAGAGTAACTGGAAACGAACTGTCAGTCTGTAGGATGACGAACCCGTTTCGGTTTCATGCGGTGGCGAGCCTTCGGATTCATGGCGAAGCTTGAAAATCACGGATTACGCTAACTTGGCTGTTAAAGCGGTGATTCGACTGTATGGGATGTTTGGGGATGGAATGACAGGAAGATAGTACGCAGTAAGCGGGGATACCTGTCGA
>QVQE01000010.1 GCA_003584865.1 Methylococcales bacterium | reverse complement strand
TAATACCTTAAAAAGCATCCATTAGTGGCAGAGAGAACATCCTTATCCCTTGCGCACCGCATGAAATACTTGAAGACAGCACACTCAATACCTAAGGGGTAGTACACCCCATAGGTGAAGAGGGGACACTTAATACTGAGAAGGCGCACACACAATACTTAAAGAGAGCGCACTCATCGCCGTCAATCAACACCTATCTGTTGTGCTAATACCTCATATATAAGTTCAGAGGACAGTATCCATGACGTGTTCCGAAAAGTGCTAAAAAAAACGTATCCCACAACCCTGTTTGACTCGATAGTATTCGATGGGTTCAAAGGAAGTATTATGTGGGGTGGCGCTTAGTATTGTATGTTCGGCAACACGCTATTGTATGTCTGACGACAAGCTGTTGAGTGTGCTGTGATCTATAATAATACGATGAGCACGTTTACCTTTAGTCTTAACCTTTGCCTTAATCACTGACCTTTTGATTCGAATCTTACGGCCTTCTCTGAAGTAATACGCGATATCTTTTAACAAGTGGTTAGCAATCTTGCAAGCAAAGATACACTATAATGTACCTATAATATTTTTATAGGAACAAATCATCCATGCCAACACTTACCTGGGTCGGGAAAGACAAGGTGGTCAACCATCATCAGGACGTACCGTTTAAAGTATTACGTCCTGAAAGTCATTTTGATGCGCCTGAGGGTTCACCGGTTAATAGTACAGGCAACCGGATTATTCATGGCGACAACCTGGAAGCATTAAAAAGCCTGTTACCTGAGTTTGAGGGTAAGGTTAATTGTATTTATATTGATCCACCTTACAACACCGGCAATGAGGGCTGGGCTTATAACGATGCTGTTGTCCAATATTATGTCCCTCCACAAGATGGAAAATTAGCAAGTGATAATTGGATGGATATCACGCTATCAGGATCATTTACAAGTTTTATAACAGAGAAAAATGTTGAAATATTGGATAGAATTATTAATTGGCTAACGCTAGAAAATTCTAATGCCATAATTCTCGATTCTTTTGCAGGCAGTGGCACAACCGCCCACGCAGTCCTTAAACTCAATACCCAAGACGGTGGCAATCGCCGCTTTATCCTGATTGAAATGGAAGACTACGCCGATACCATCACCGCAGAACGTGTACGTCGCGTCATATCCGGCTACGGTGAAGGCACTAAAAAAGTCGCTGGGCTCGGTGGTAGCTTTGATTATTACACCATCGGCGAAGCAATTTTTAACCCTGACGATACCCTAAACGAAGCAGTCGGTATTGAAGTCATCCGTCATTATGTGGCTTATAGTGAAGGCATTCCGAATGCAGACCAAACACCGCAAGATAATACCTACACACCTTATTTGATGGGCCTCAATAGCGATACAGCCTGGTTATTCTACTACGAACCCAATGAAGTAACCTGTCTTGATCTGGACTTTTTAAACACCTTAAAATTCGGTGCAGCCAAGCCCGGTACAGCTATCATCTATGCCGACAAATGCCTGTTAACTAAAGAATTCATGACTCAATACGGTATTATCTTTAAGAAAATACCCCGCGATATTACCCGCTTTTAATTTAGGAGCACAGACACCATGCAAACCACCATTACCATTGATGACAGCCTGCTTGAACAAGCCGCCAAGTTAGCTAATATCGACAATCAAAGCCAAGTGATTGAACTGGCATTGCACGAGTTTATTAACCATCATAAAGAATCACATAAAATATCAAGACTGCTAGAACTTTATGGTGCTGGCGGCATTAGTGAAGACTAC
>QVQE01000148.1 GCA_003584865.1 Methylococcales bacterium | reverse complement strand
GTCCGTAAATTAAAAAAAGAGCAGTTAAAGCCCTTGGCTGAAGAGCTGCGAAATTATTTAACGCATACGGTGAGCATATCAGGCGGACATTTTTCAGCAGGTTTAGGTACTGTCGAATTGACGGTTGCCTTGCATTATGTGTTTGATACGCCGAACGATCAACTTGTTTGGGATGTGGGACATCAAGCGTATCCGCATAAGATATTGACGGGTCGCAAAGAGCGGATGACGACGATTCGTACCTTAAATGGTGTGTCTGCGTTTCCCAGTCGGGCAGAGAGTGAATACGATGCTTTTGGCGTTGGGCATTCCAGCACCTCCATCAGTGCTGCCTTAGGGATGGCGATTGCCTCGGGCTTGAGAGGCGAAGATAAGCAAATGGTGGCCATTATTGGGGATGGCAGCATCACGGGTGGTATGGCCTACGAGGCAATGAATCACGCGGGTGCTGTGGATGCTAATTTATTGGTTATCTTAAATGATAATGATATGTCCATTTCGCCGCCCGTCGGCGCGATGAGCAATTACCTAACTAAAATCTTATCCAGCAAACTGTACTCCTCACTTCGAGAAGAAAGCAAAAAAGCCTTAAGTAAAATGCCTAGCGTTTGGGAGTTGGCGCGGCGTACCGAAGAACACATGAAAGGTATGATAGTGCCGGGTACTCTATTCGAAGAACTGGGCTTTAATTATATTGGCCCTATCGATGGTCATGACATCGATATGCTGGTGTCTACCCTGGAAAACCTCAAAGCCATTACTGGCCCTCGGTTTCTGCATATTGTTACCAAGAAAGGCAAAGGCTATGCACCCGCAGAAAAAGACCCCTTGGCCTATCACGGCGTGCCTGCGTTTGATCCCAGTTTAGACAGTCTACCTAAAGCAACACCGTCCGTACATCCAAGCTATACCGAAGTCTTTGGTAACTGGTTGTGTGATATGGCCGAGCAGGACGAACGCTTACTGGGTATTACTCCGGCCATGCGTGAAGGTTCTGGCTTAGTCAAATTCTCCCAGCAATACCCAAAGCGTTATTTTGATGTCGCCATTGCCGAACAGCACGCAGTGACCCTTGCGGCGGGTCAGGCCTGTCAGGGTGCAAAACCGGTTGTGGCTATTTATTCCACGTTTTTACAACGCGCCTATGATCAATTGATTCATGATGTTGCCCTCCAAAATCTGGACGTACTCTTTGCTTTAGATCGTGCGGGCTTAGTCGGCCCTGATGGGCCAACCCATGCTGGGAGTTTTGATTATAGCTACCTGGCCTGTATTCCGAATATGTTAATCATGGCGCCGGCTGATGAAAATGAATGTCGGCAAATGCTCTACACGGGTTATCTATACGAAGGGCCGGCCTCTGTGCGCTATCCACGCGGCAAAGGCCCTGGTGTTAGCGTTGAAAAAGCCATGACGGCTCTACCTTTAGGAAAAGCAGAAATACGTCATCAAGGTAAAGGTATCGCCATTTTGGCGTGGGGCAGTATGGTGACGCCTGCTTTAGTGGTGGGCAAGCAATTAGGTGCCACCGTCGTCAATATGCGCTTTGTTAAACCGTTGGATGAACAGCTATTATTAGACTTAGCAAAAAGTCATGATGTATTGGTGACTATCGAAGAAAATGTGCTGTCCGGGGGCGCAGGCAGTGCTGTTAATAACTACCTGCAAGCTCAGCGCATCCTCATGCCAGTCTTAAACATCGGCTTACCTGACAGCTTTGTAGAACAAGGTACACGTGAGGAATTGCTGGCTATTTGTGGGCTGGATGTGAAAGGAATTGCTGAGAAAA
>QVQE01000012.1 GCA_003584865.1 Methylococcales bacterium | reverse complement strand
CTACTGATTTCTTAAATTTAAGAAACAGCTAAGCCGTTTATCTTTAAAGTCACTGGCCGTTTTTTAATGGCTACGGTAGCTTGTTGTTAATTTTTTATTGACATCAAAAGTGTCAACTACTTTTAGGCCGCTATGAAGGATGCCGACTTTTCCCTTTACTTCTAAAGTCTCAAGCGTTATCGGAGGAGAGGGTTGAGGCGTTTGCGTTTTACAACAAATCTTTTTTGCTTTCGTTTTAGCTTCCTTTTGCTCTACTCCTGCAATACTTGGCGACTCTTCGGCTAAAACGTCAGATATAGAATTGAATAATAAAAAGGAAGCTAATAAAGGACGAGATATCTTTAGTAACTTATCCGACCGATCAGTGCGTATGATTTTCATAATAAATCCATCATAGTAAGTAAATATATTCAGTAATAACTTTTTCATTTGAGGATCAGCGCCTTCATGGCAAAGCTCAAAATACACCCACGATGTTACTCAATAATACTCATTGATTTCCTACCCATTTATATTCAAAAGAGAATATTTTTTATGCTAAAAATCGAGTTAGGTGATATGACTCACTCGTATAAAATAAATGCGTCATATCACCTATTTTTCTAAGCTCTGTCAGAATTCTTTCTACTAGATGATAGTAATTAATTGAAATTTATAGCGTATTAAAACAAGGCATTATTTTTGCTTTGTTCATATAAATAGACAGGCCATCAAAGACGATAATAATGAAAGAAGCACAACACTCAACAACGACTAAATACTCCATTAGAAATGATGAGTTACCCTTAAAACTTCATGATCAACATCATTATCTATGCCAGGCATTACCTTTAGAAATAGGCACAGGTCAATCTAATATATTCCACCTGGATGAAGATTTAAGCTACATAGAAACGCAGTACTCTCTATCTAGAGATTTATCCATTTCTAGTCATTTAGAGTTTCAGGAACCTCGTCTCATAGTGACCGTGAGTCTAATGGGGAAATCTCGTTTTTACAGTCAGCAAGGCGATGAGTTTATATTCAACGAAGGTTATACCTCTATCACAAAAATAAACGCGAGTATGGGTGAGCGACAGTACCAAGAGAATCATTCTATTACTCAACTGAGATTTTCTATCGGTAAAAAATGGCTTGACAAATATTTTGGTGAAACTGCTTTTACATCTCTATTCAGTAAAAGTAATGTGCAGCACATTAGCAATAACGCCACTACTTACCCAGGAAAATTTGCGGCCAAACAACTATTAGCAAGCAACAATACTAGACACATAAAAACACCTTTTATACATGGTCAAGCATTACTACTATTATCGGCTGAATTAAATCACCTCGTTCAAGATAGCCCTAACGAAGCAACCAAATTCAATGATAAAGACAAAAAGATGGCCAAACTAGCCGAAGATATTTTATATAATGAGTTCAAGACCCCACCTTCCTTAGAGGAGCTCGCTAGACGCATAGGCACCAATCAATTCAAATTGAAGAAATTGTTTCACCATTTTTTTAACAATACACCTTATGGCCTATTGCTAGAAATAAGAATGAATATAGCTTATCAGTTATTACAAAACACTCAGTGCCATGTCAATGTAGCGGCAGAATCAGTTGGATACCAATATACAAGTAACTTTAGCAGTGCCTTTATAAAGTACTTTGGTATTGCTCCTAAAAATGTCTCAAAAAACCATTAGGCTTCTTGGTTACACTACCATTGTGTTATTAATTTGGAATCACCTGATCTTAACTGATTAAGTAGAGTAGTTGATAGGAAAGTGAGAAAAGAGCCAGTTACCAATAACTGGCTCCGTGCTGGTCAACTAGTTAGATACTACTTTTTTCAAATGCCGCCCTGATCAATTTATCAACTTCCAACTCGGTGGTAAGTAAAGCAGAAGAG
>QVQE01000016.1 GCA_003584865.1 Methylococcales bacterium | reverse complement strand
GAGCCATTTGCGCTGCCCTGTAGCCCCCTATTTATCTAGGCTACAGAGCCACCTAAAAATCGTTTACCCCAATTTTCAACGGTGGAATCAGGGTTTGTGAGGTACGATCACGGTTTTTTTCGTATTTTCACCCCAGGATTTATTCTGTAGATAATAGTGCGTTGTGTTATAATTAACTCATTGATAATTATACTAATAAGGTGCTTTATGACTCAGATAGCCGCCGCATTATTTAATTGGGATGCCATCGAAGCCCGTTCGGATCTGGAGCGTTTTTTCCTGGTTCGTGATAATCTCCCAGACGGTGACTTGATCGCCGCACTGGAAGCAAAACGCGGACTGGGTCGTGATGACTACCCGGTGATTCCTATGTGGAATGCAATAGTCGCTGGCGTGGTTTTTCAGCATGAGTCAATTGAATTGTTACAGCGGGAGCTATCCAGAAACCCTTCCTTGTTACAGGCTTGTGGCTTTAATGTTTTACCGCTACAAAAAAAGCCGGTGGCGCAGTTGGTGAAGAATGAGCTCACCGGACGGATGGACATCGTTTGGCCGCAACCGGAAGCCCCTTATTATTCGGTACCCAATAGCTGGAATTTTTCGCGCTTTCTGAATAATCTCATTGCAATCGAAACAGAACAAGGACTGGTTGGCCAAATGCTAATCGATTTACGTGAACAGTTGATGACCGTGTTACCTGATTTTGGTCAACATATGGGCTACGATGGTAAAGCCATCGATAGCAACAGCACCGGACAAGTCAATAAAAAGAGCGGACTCTTTTCAGACCCCGATGCCGATTGGGGTCATCACGAAACAGCCGGCGTGAATACCAAAACCGGTGCGCCCTGGAAGAAAGTAAAGAGCTGGTTTGGCTATGGTCTGCACCTGATTGCCGATACCCACTATGAAATTCCGGTGGCGTTTCATCTGACCCCTGCCTCTCATTCTGAGCAGGTTGAACTGCGGGTGATGCTTGATGAGCTCTTCGAGCAAACGCCCGAACTGGCTGATCGCTGCGTGGATTTTAGTGCGGATCGTGGCTTGGATTGCGCCGAAACCAAGGCTAAGCTGTGGGATGAATCGTGTATCCGTCCACTCATCGACACCCGCGCCTTGTGGCGATCAGAAAAACAAGATCCCGATTATGACCCCAGCCAACCTATTACGCGTCCGCTCTACCCTGATCGGGCGGACACTATTGTGTATACCGAGAAAGGGACGGTTCATTGTGTTTGCTTGGTCACCGGCATCCAACGCGATTTAGCCTTTCAGGGTTTCGAAGCCGATCGGGACACCTTGAAATATCGCTGCCCTGCGGCTGCTTATGGACTGGACTGCCAGGGTAAAACCCAATGCCATGCCGCCGGACAAGTAAATCCGGGCGACTATGGACGCATTGTCCGCATTGATATCACGGAGCAAAATCGGCGCATCTTCGTTCCGACACCGCATGGCAGTCCCTCCTGGAAGCGTGGCTATGCACGCCGCAGCGCCTTGGAACGCATTAACAACCGTATCGACAACAGCTTCTGTTTTGAAAAGCACTTTATCCGGGGGCAGGCCAAAATGAAAACCCGCATGGGGCTGGCACTGGCAGTTATGATGGCTATGGCGCTAGGCCATGTGAAAGCGGGACGCATCGAGCAGATGCGCTCGCTGGTTCAGCCGATTCCGCTTCAAAAAACGGGTTAAAATCGTATCGAGGCGTTCCACAAAAATAGCCGATGATACCGGCTGAGGGGTTCTATTGCCTAAAAATAGGCGCCAATGCGTTTTTTCGATATTCCGTACCTAAAATCTTCAGATGCCATGTTTGCGAGTCGCCAAAAAAATATTTTGAGGCGAAATACCCGATCTTTTTCGCCCGTGAATCTGGAAAGCGTTACAGCGCAAATGGCTC
>QVQE01000042.1 GCA_003584865.1 Methylococcales bacterium | reverse complement strand
CATGTTGACGAAACATTAGTGGAAGAAGTTAGGTTGACTGTCAACAAAGGATTAGTTTTGGGTAATGAGCGATTTAAAGCAGAAATCGAGAGTTTGACTGGTCGACGGATGAAAGCAAAAAGTATGGGACGGCCTTTAGGCTGGAGAAAGGAAATGCCATGCGATATTTGAATTCGTGTATCTGATCACTTACACTTATATGAACTTTTTTGTTTCCGGTGATTTAAGTTTACTCTGACCCCAGTTTAATAGATTTGTGTACAATATATGGTACAATAACGCTATTGGTAAATAAAGGGGGGAATTGATATGTAGTCATATCCATACAGAACGGTAGAGAAGAGCACTCAACACTGTTGCTCATATATAATATAGGGGTCGATAGGGAATTCGAAATATTAACCCAGTTAAGGGATTCATATAGAGATAAAAATTATGAACATTTTAACTTTTAGCGAAGCTAGAGCCAGCTTGAAGACAGTGATGGATGATGTTTGCAAAGACCACACGCCTAGCGTCGTTACCCGTGTAAATGGTGAGCACGTTGTGATGCTGTCTCTGGAAGATTTCAATAGTATTGAGGAAACCTTATATCTCCTTGGTTCTACGAATAATGCCAGCCGTTTAATGGAATCCATTGCCCAGCTTAAAGCCGGTAAGGCTCAACAACGCGACCTAATCCGCAATGAAAAACAAGAAGAGCCCAAACAAGAAACAAGCTAAAAACGTCGCAGTTTCATGGACTCCCATCGCATGGGATGATTACCTTTTGTGGCAAAAAGAAGATCCAAAGATCGTTGATGAAATTAACAACCTAATAGAGGAATGCCGACGCAATCCCTTTAAGGGAACAGGTAAACCTGAGCCTCTCAAGGGGGATCTTACTGGATTCTGGTCTAGGCGAATTACTAAAGTACATCGTTTGGTTTATTTGCCAGAAGACGGTGCTATTTATGTAGTGTTCTGTCGTTACCATTATTGATATTTCCAAACTAAACGGTGAGTTTATTTGAACTTACCGTTTTTTTTATAACAAATTGTTAGGCTTGCAACACTTTGTTTTTATTTTGGTGTCTGTTGAAAAGAGTTGAGTATTGAGTAATATCTGGTTAATGTCATTACTATTAAGTCGGTCTAAATACAGTACGGTTATATTTTGATCGGGACTTACTTTCTTAATATCCTTGGTATCGAGAGAACCCAGCCAATCAGCGGCACGGCAGGAAATTCGAAAACGTTTGCAGCCAAGTTTGTCGAGTTTGCCACGAATCGCTCCCAATGGGGTTCTATCATTAACATTGCCTGCTCTGGTTTCATCCAAGCCATCTATAAAAAGGGTCTTATCTCGCCATTCCTCGCGATCAAGGTCGATGAAGTCCCGTGCAGAAATACAAAGTCCATCAGGCGTATTGTCCGCTTCAGCTTTGAACAAACTTGATTTTCCAGCACCGGGTTCACCCAGCAATACATAAGCCGACCGCTCACGAAAATAATCGATAGGATGGCTTATGTCGTACTGTTCGTCTCGTTCGTCGACTTTCTCTTTACAGGTGCGGGGTACAAGAAACATAAGTTAAGCCAACCAGTATTCAACGGGGTGAGATAAAAATTCTGCCAATGCTACGCCGCCATTCCCCACTAAAATCTTTCTGGCATAGCTGTACTTTTGACCGAATAGGTCTAGGCCTTTTGACAACACTGGATTAGGCGCACTTTTTACTTCAATGTAACTCTTCTTGCGGTCTGTGGTATTTCATAAGGCTATTGTATTGTCCATTTCTAACCGATTGTCGATAATTGCTTCAAGGATATTCGGCGGGACTGGAGAAATCCTGGAATGGTTATTTGTTGGATTCTCAAGAAACAGTTTTGAAGCGTGCGGGAAATTTTGTCTGGAAAAGAAAGT
>QVQE01000123.1 GCA_003584865.1 Methylococcales bacterium | reverse complement strand
GTACGCAACGCCAAATACAGACATTGAGGAGCAACACAATAAAGAAACTTTGTTACTAGTTGAGCAAATAAAAGAAAAGCAGCTTGCAGACTATGCGAAGGGACACTATAGATTGATAGACACCCCAATGACGTTTCACGAGTCGGTAAAACCTAACCTGATTAAACTAAACCTCACTATAGACCTAGACCAGCTAATAAAAGAGCTGGCTAAACATGGTTATCAGGTTGTTAAGGCTAATCCATGAAAATTAATATAGAGAAACGAGTCAACAAAGCCGGTGATAAAAAATCAATAAGACTTGTGTATTGGTATGGAAGCAGAAGAAACGAAGCGGGAAAAATCGAGCATGATAGAAAAAACGAGCCTTTAAATTTATATCTCTACGCGACTCCGAAAACTAAGCCCGAAAAACAGCACAACAAAGAAACCATGCAATTAGTGGAGCAGATTAAAGCCAAACGTATTGCTGAAGCTGCAAGCGGTCAGCATGGATTTACTGATACCAACAAATTAAGCACCAACTTCTATGCTTTCTTTAACAAGATCATGGAGACGAAGAAAACCAACGAAAGCAATAAAAATTATGATTTATGGCAAGCGGTTTTAATCCACCTTAAGCGATATCACCCCGATGAAAGTTTAACCTTTGAGCAAGTTACCGTTGAATGGCTGCAAGGTGTGCGTAAATATTTTGACTCACAAGCAAAAACAAAAAGTGGAAACCTTATTAGTAGTGGGACAGCATCATCTTATTTTAATAAAGTTAGAGCTGTTATTAATGAGGCTTATGCCAAAGAGATCATAACCAAAAACCCTTTAAAGCAAGTTGAAGGCATTACCCCCATAAGTAGTGAGCGAGTTTATTTAACGATTGACGAGGTAAGGGCTTTAGTTAAAACCGATTGCCGTTATGACATATTAAAAGAAGCTTTTTTATTTTCCTGTTTAACCGGTTTAAGGTGGAGTGATATTAATAAACTGGATTGGTCAGAGATTAGCGAATTTAATGGCAGCCATAGAATCACATTTAATCAGAAGAAAACCGGAAATCTTCAATATTTGGATATACCACCACAAGCGTTTAACTTACTCAAAGGGATTGAGAAGAAAGGGCGTGTATTCCAGAGCCTTAAATATTCTGCTTATATGAATATTGAGCTACTACGCTGGACAATGGCGGCGGGTATTAGTAAACATGTAACTTTTCACGCGGGACGGCACACATTCGCGGTCAGCTTGATTACTCAAGGCGTGGACATTTACACCATTTCAAAATTAATGGGTCACACCGAAGTAAAAACAACTCAGATTTATGCGGATATTATCGATAGCGTAAGAAAGGACGCCATGCATAAAATCCCAGACATAGGGTTATAAAATGGAATTAGAAGTTTATGAAAAATTGCTTGAAAATCAAAGTCCAGAAATTAAAGAATTGCATCTCAGTGAAAAGGTAAAGGAAAAGCTTATCCTTACAAATGCACAGCAAAAGAAATGGATGGAGCGAATAAATAATAAAGCCTATAACAGCTTTGCAAGTGACCCGCACCACAGCATAATAGAAAAAGGTGGAGAAGCACGTCAACTGCTATCAGGCCGAGCTTATACCCAAGCCATGTTTGGAGATCCAGCGAATTATAGACAGGCCACTTTTACAGGTAAGGAATGAGCATAAATTAATTTAGGCAAGTTCAGTTCGAGAATTATACTTTGTGAGAAAGAAATCTTGTTCAAAATTGACAAATGATCGAACCTTACACCCAAGATATTGAAGCGCAGATGCAAGAATTGTATAGTCGTCTGCCAGAGAAAAGTAAACGTTTATATGCAGGGGTTGAAGCCTTAAAGTTTCCCTATGGGGGCATCAGCTATATTGCCGGACTTTTGGGTTGCTCGCGGGATAC
>QVQE01000036.1 GCA_003584865.1 Methylococcales bacterium | reverse complement strand
CACCTAAAACCAAAGATATAAAATCTCAGTTAGATGAGATAGAGCTTGAGTTTAGTGATGATCCTGTTTATGTGGCATTAATGAAAGCGGAACGAAAAACAGGATTGAGATAATGCGCACTGTTGATAAAAGTTTGTTTCAGGGCAATAAACAAAGCTATATTCCTTATGGCGATGCAAAAGATGATTTAATTACCGCCTTGGGGTGTTTTTGTAGTTATTGTGAAAGGCAAGGTTTTCGTTCAGCGCTTGATGTTGAGCATATTCAACATAAAGATAACTTTCCCGCACTGGCATTTGAGTGGAGTAATTTTTTATTATCGTGTACTAATTGTAATAGTATAAAGGGCACAAAAGCAGTAACTGATACGTTATTACCGGACCGTGATAATACCTACGATGTTTTTATGTATTTGGAAGGTGGCTTCATTCAGGTTAAACCAGATAATGCGTTTACAGGGACTCAGAAAAAGTTTTTTCAACAAATACTCAATCTATGAGCAACTTCAACTTCATTAATACAGATTTTCCCGAGCTCTATACCGATGCTATTGAAGCTGAGAAGTTAGTTTTTATTTCTCCGACTTCTACGGCGGTGCTGTGTCGAAGTACCTTTGAAAACGGGGTAAACTGGCTTTATGATCATGAGGCCAAGCTATCCCGTCCCTGGCGTTCTGATTTAAGCACCTTGATTCATGAGCCGGCCTTTAGTGCTCTCTTTAATCGAACCCTTTTTTCCGAACTTAATTTAATTCGTAAAACCGGTAATGCCGCCGCCCATGGCACTAAGATTAATGAACAGGATGCGTTAGCCTGTTTAAAGTACTTATTTCGATTCTTACGTTTCTTAGCCATTTACTACGGTAATACCACGCCAGAGACGCAGGTGTTTGATGAAGCCTTAATTCCAACGTTTCAAACACCGACACCTGATCAGCAACCGTCTCTACAACAACTCATCACGGATTTAGAGCTCAAGAACAAAGCCTTTCGTGAGGCGGAACACGCTCAAATCCAGTTAGCCAAAGAAAACACCGCACTCAAAGCCGAACTTGAACAACAACGGCTGGACATCGCCAAACGAAAAGCCGAACGAGAAAAATCGCTGGATGTCGGCACAGCTATTCCTCTACTTGTTTCAGAAGCAGAAACCCGCCGCCGTTATATCGATTTATCGTTAAAAGAATGTGGCTGGACCCATCTAGAAGAGGGTCGTGACTTAGAATATGAAGTGTCCGGTATGCCACTGAGTACCAATCCAAGTGGAAAGGGCTATGTGGATTATGTGTTGTGGGGGGATAACGGTTTGCCGTTGGCGGTCGTTGAAGCCAAGAAGACGATGAGCAGTCCTAAAAAGGGTAAGCATCAGGCCGAACTGTATGCCAATTGTTTAGAAGTCATGCACGGGCAACGCCCCCTTATTTTTTACAGCAATGGTTTTGAAACCTATTTGTGGGATGATTTATTTTCACCTGAACGTCAGGTACAGGGCTTTTACAGCAAAGATGAATTGCAGTTATTGATTAACCGAAGAGCCACACGGACTAATTTACGAGAGTTTAAAGTCAATACCGCTATTGCGGGGCGGGCATATCAATTAGAGGCCATTAAGCGGGTGGCTGAGAATACGGTCAGCATCAATAAACAAGGTCAATTGCGCAGTCGAGCCCGACAAAGTTTGTTAGTGATGGCGACCGGTAGCGGTAAAACTCGCACGGCGGCGGCACTGGTGGATATGTTGGTTAAGTGTCACTGGGTTAAGCGGGTTTTGTTTTTAGCGGATCGTAATGCGTTGGTGACACAGGCTAAAAATGCGTTTAATGAGTATTTACCGCATTTAACCTCGATTGATTTAACTGAACAAAAGGAAGATGACGGCACGCGTTTAGTGTTTTCAACCTACCCGACTATTA
>QVQE01000033.1 GCA_003584865.1 Methylococcales bacterium | reverse complement strand
GCCAACAACTATCATCATTGATAATGCATCAATTCATACGAGCGATGAATTCAATAGTCATATTAAAGGTTGGGAGGAAAAAGGTTTGAAGGTTTATCGTCTTCCCACCTATTCGCCTGAATTGAATATTATTGAAATTGTCTGGCGAAAAATCAAATATGACTGGTTGCCTTTTGACGCTTATAAGTCTTTTGCTGATCTCAAAAGAGAATTATTTGATGTGCTTGCTAATATTGGACTATCTTTCACCGTAGACTTTTCTTAAAAGTTAAATTAATTTTACATAGGTACTTAACGGTAAAGAATTGACGAGTGGCGATATTATAAATAGGATGTTTGAAGCTCAATCTGATATTGATTAACTGGGGTCAGTGATTAACTGGGGTCAGAGTAAACTTAAATGCCTTGGCTGCGAAATACCGAAGCCTTATGGTTCGCAAGAGTTATAAAAAAGCCATTGTTGCCATTGCTCATAAATTGATTCGTATCATTTATTTTATGCTATCGCGGCATGAGCCCTATTGTGATCCCGGGGTCGATTACGAGGCCATGTCCGCCCAAAAAAATGCGCCACGCTGGATCAAGGCTCTTAAAAAAATCGGCAAGTTCCCAGTAACAAAACCTGCCTTAGCCTGACCAGTAACTTATTGATTTTATTATACTGCTTAGGGCGGTAGGGTTATGCTTGTCTGGAGTACTGGAGGCTTTCACGGTAACGCAAAGATCCGCTGGAGCGTTGAGTTAAGCATTTAACTTTACTCTGACCCCAGTTATTACTGACCCCAGTTATTAAGCCCATGCACACGGGAACGAGACGAAAAATTATAAAAACTTAGCCATTGAGGATATAAAAAATGATGACTTTAACCATTCCTGATGAAATAGAAGAACAATTAAAGAAAGTCGCCAAAATCAACCAAGTAACGCCATCTGAGTTTGTTTTAGCGTTGCTACAAAATGCTGTCAATAAGCAGTTAATCGATAAAAACGAGTCAGATGACGAAGCATTATTGATTCACGAGCAACTGATGGAGCAATATACAGAGGCTTTTCAGAAACTGGCGCAGTAATGACACCGCTATTTTTTATTTCTAAACCCTTGGCATTAAAAATACACCAACAACAAATTGAACGTTTTGGCGGTATAGAGGGTATTAGAGATAATAATTTACTTGAATCAGCTTTAGGTGCCGCGCAGCAAACATGGAATTATACCCAAGACGTTTATGAGAGTGCCGCTCAATATTGTTATTCGATTGCTCATAATCATCCTTTTTTAGACGGTAATAAACGCACAGCAGCGGCATGTATGCTGGTCTTTTTAGTAAAAAATCACATTAAACCAATGATGAATAATACACAGCTTTATGATTGGGTCATTGCGGTAGCAACCAACCAGTTGCAACGAACAGAATTAGCGGAATTATTAAAGCTACATTGTGAAATAAAGGCGAGTAAATAGGATTTAAGAATGAATAGTCAGCAATTAGTGCATGAGTTTGAGGTTTTAGAGCCTGAATTACAAAAACAGGTTTTTGATTTTGTAGCCTTTTTAAGAAAGCAGCAATTACGGCAACAATTATCCAAAAGAACTGTCGGTGAATATAAAAATAAAATTCATATTTCTGATGATTTTGATGCGCCTTTAGGTGATGATTTTTGGTTAGATCAATCATGAAGCTGTTGCTGGATACGCATGTGTTTTTATGGTTAAGAAATGCCCCTGAAAAAATTCCCCCGCACATAATGACTCTCTATGAAGACATACAGAGCGATGTGTTTTTGAGTATGGCCAGTATTTGGGAAATGCAGATCAAAAATCAATTGGGTAAGCTTGCACTTGATTTGCCTCTAAATGAGTTAATTGATCAGCAATGTATGGAAAATGGCTTGCAAATCTTAGGGATAGAAAC
>QVQE01000015.1 GCA_003584865.1 Methylococcales bacterium | reverse complement strand
TTTCTCACAAAGTATAATTCTCGAACTGAACTTGCCTAAATTAATTTATGCTCATTCCTTAACAGCCGTTTAGTTACCATTGGACATAGCTTTGGAGGAGCCGTGCTCTATACGGCCTTACAGCAAATCCTTGAAGATCGTTTTATAGATAGTCGTAAAAATAAAACATTTGCTGGAGATGCAAATGGTTTTGGTGATCTGGTTGTATTAATGAATCCAGCATTTGAAGCGCTACGTTATGCCACGCTGTACGATATATCGCAGGACTATTGTCGTGGTTATTTCCCTAGTCAATTACCAAAGCTGGCTATCCTGACTTCAGAAACTGACCGGGCTACTGGTTGGGCTTTCCCTATGGGGCGTTTTTTTTCAACTTTCTTTGATACTCATACAACCCTTGAGCGACATAATTGTACCGGTGTAGGTATAAATAAAATAAATCCGATAGAAATTGAAGAAGGCGAAGCAGATCGTCTTACCATCGGTCACTTTAAACCCTATCTTACGCACCGCCTTAATCCGCTCTCTGAAAAACGTAGCCCGAATTTTAATTATCGTGAGTTACAAAATATCTGGTCACAACAGAAGGAGGCGGGTTCATTTGCCTTTGAAAATACAGTGCTAACGCATCTTGGAAAAACCGTACCCAATAATCCTTATCTCAATATCCAGGTGGATCAGCGTTTAATTGAAGGGCATAACGATATTTGGCATGATGATGTTGTGAGTTTTCTGCGTGACTTGATTATGATGTCCACAACTCCACGGCAGTAATGGACACCAGTGAAACACTACATAAATCAGGGCAACCGCACTAAAATATTCAATCAAATAAAGTGGGTAGTCAGGAAATCAATGTCCAAGACTACCATTCTCTAATAAGTTAGTAATGTATTGTAACGCTAACCATAATGAGCTTAAGCCACCAAATGATTGTAATACGGGCAATTGATACCAAGGCAGGAATGCACCTTCACGCAAATCTTTGATGCGTTCAATTTCGACCTCAATACGTTTGATGTCCCATTCATTTTTTTCTCCTTCATTACGTTTGTTTCTGATTTTATCGGTCAATTGATCGACCGCTTTTGTCCGAGCCTGTTGGGCGCCTCGTTGTAAAAAAACTTCTGCGGAGATAGCATAACACAGTATAAAAACAAATATTATTTCTAGTCCCCAGGGTAAATCCCAGTTGTCAGTCACTGGACTCCGTGCTAATAACATTAGCGCAATACACCCTATAGGCCCCCAGATTAAAGGCTGCATAATTTTTGTCAATTGAGTAACTAAATAAATATCCAACCATTCATTGACGCAGTCTACTGCGATGCATTTCTCTTTAGTTGCCCAAGCGATAGCTTCAGCATGCCATTCACTTGGATTTATAGATAAATGCTCAATGAGTTTCTTACATAAGCGGGCATTTTCGACTACCCAGATAGTGAGAAATAAAGTACTGAAAATAGCTATACCAATGATGACTAAATTTGCATTGAAGGCAAAATCATCACGCGCTGGAACATTCGGCATACCTGTTTGACAGATGAGCAATAAAGCAGCAGCAAAAAAAACCAAGACGTGAATTATTATCCTCCAAACCCAGCAAGAGGATTTTTTGGGTCTATTCCATTCGAAGTATTCAGTATACCTTACCCATATTTCATTAGGGAATACTTTCAGTCTATAGTGTGTAGTACTTACCTGCTTCCAATTTCCTATAAAAAATACACTAAATACATCGCGTATTTTCAGAGGATTGGAGTTAACGGGGGGAGGAGATAATTTTGATATCAGATCATCCTTTAAATATTCTTTTTTGATGCGCTTTTTTCCCCAGCAGAAAAAAGTCACTGCAAACAAGATAGCAAAAAACCGCAATATCTCGCTGGGCCAGACACTGACACCCTCTAACCAGTAAAAAGGCTCGGTCGAAACTTGAGTCATGTATTCCCACATCTTCCA
>QVQE01000018.1 GCA_003584865.1 Methylococcales bacterium | reverse complement strand
GTACCTTTTATCCGTTGAGCGATGGCCCTTCCATACAGAACCACCGGATCACTATGACCTACTTTCGTACCTGCTCGATGTGTCTATCTCGCAGTCAAGCACCCTTATGCCATTGCACTCATTGCCTGATTTCCGACCAGGCTGAGGGTACCTTCGTGCTCCTCCGTTACTCTTTAGGAGGAGACCGCCCCAGTCAAACTACCCACCATACACTGTCCCCAATCCAGATAATGGATCTAGGTTAGAACTCCGAACATACCAGGGTGGTATTTCAAGCATAGGGTTATTTTACGGAAAAAATAGGAAAAACTCAAAGTGAAAAAATAATGCCCTGACAGCAGAGATGGGTTAGCATACTAAATTCAATTTTTAGTTTACAAGCTTTTTACTTTTTATTGTACGTTAATGTGTAATAGGCTTGGTTTCATTCTACCTATTTTACGAATTAAGATTAACGATAATTCCCCGCTTGTAATTCAAACATTCGCGCGTACTCGCCGTTGAACTGCATCAAATCCTCATGCGAACCTGATTCAGTGATTTTTCCATTAGTCAAAACATAGATGCAATCTGCCGTGCGTACTGTTGAAAGTCGATGACTGATAAGAATTGTTGTGCGTCCAACAGCAAGCTCACGAAATTTTTTGAACACATCAAACTCGGCACTTGCATCCAACGCACTTGTTGGTTCGTCAAGTACGATGATTTGCGCATCCCGAACAAATGCTCGCGCGAGTGCAATTTTTTGCCACTCACCAATACTCAACTCTTGACTATTATCAAACCAATTGCCCAATCGCGTATCGTACCCATGCGACAGTTTTTCGATTAGTTCATCCGCACCAGTATCATGTGCCGCTTGCTCTATCTTGTCATCCAGCGATGCTAACGTGGTATTACCTAGCCAAATATTTTCACGCGCGGTAAGCTGATAATGCGCATAATCCTGAAAGATGACACTTATTTGTTGTCTCAGCAGAGCAGGATCAAACTCGCGCAAATCAATTCCATCAATAGTGATTCGTCCTGTAGTTGGATCATAAAGCCGACAAAGCAATTTAACGAATGTTGTCTTGCCTGCACCATTCGCAGCGACCAACGCAATATGCTCACCTGATCGAATTGTTAGCGTGAAATCATCAAGTATCGGATGTGTTGCATTGGGATAATCAAATCTAACATGATCGAAGCTAATACCGTGTTGAATTGGCTGTGGCACTACTTTCGGTGAAGTTGGTGTAACTACACGCGGTTTCAAATCGAGAAATTCATAAAGATTGGTGAGGAATAAACTATCTTCGTAGAGATTAGCCAAGCCTTTGAGAGTTTCACGCAGATAATTTTGCCCACGCTGAAATGCTTGATAATACATCACCAAGTCACCAATTGTGATTGCACCTTGCACTGCTTGAAACGTAATGTACGCCAGCGCGTAAAAAATAGCGAGTGTACTAGCAAACTGCGTTAGCAAATCTATCAAAACAAGACGTGTTGCAAGATGTAATCGCTCACTGCGCAGAGTTGAACGTAAATTGCGGAAGCGTTCAATGAACAGTGTGCCTAAATCGAATAAGCGAATTTCTTTAGCGTGCGGCTCACCTGTCAGCATCCATTGAAAATACCACGCCTGTCGCTCGGTAGATGTACGTTGACGCTGCCAAGAGTAGAGTTGCTGGGAATAACGCAAGCGTATGAGTGTACCTGGTACGGTGGCAATCAACAACACAGCCGCAATCATCCAATTCAGTGAAAATAATAATCCAACAAGTGTGAGTAATGTTAAGCTGTTTTGCCCAACCTGAATCATGCCATATTAGGCATCCTTCATTTACCGGTTTACACTTTATGCAATTCTTGGCTTTATAAAGTCATGAAAACGGGTTTCTTTCGATGTACAAATGAACACAAACCTTCAGTTCATTGTACAATGAAGGTTTATATCCATGCCATTAGCCAATCCAGATGATTTCCAATTCGCACTTGAAGAGCCCTTTTACGGAAGGCTGTTTACGCGGCGTCCAGATCTTACCA
>QVQE01000103.1 GCA_003584865.1 Methylococcales bacterium | reverse complement strand
TCACTATTGTTGATCGAGTCTCTAAATTCACGCTCATCAAAAAAGTCGATAGCAAGCATGCTGATGTGGTTACGGAAGCCGCGATTACGCTACTTAAGCCTTATTTGGATAAGACGTTAACGATCACTGCCGATAATGGCAAAGAGTTCGCAGGGCATGAAACTATGGCAATAGAATTAAAGGCTCATGTCTATTTTGCACACCCCTACTGTTCATGGGAACGTGGGTTAAATGAGAATACTAATGGATTAATTCGGCAATACTTTACTAAAGGCAGCCGTTTTGAGAATATATCTTCTGAGCAGGTGAATTTAGTGATGGATAAACTTAACCATCGGCCTCGTAAAACGTTAAACTATAAAACCCCTCATGAGGTATTTTTTGGTGACAAGTTGCGTGAGGCTGCATGATTACTGGAATTGCACTTCGGAGTTGAATCCGCCAGTCACCAAAGATGCCCCTAAGTAACACAATTATTCTTTGAGACAGGAGTTGCAAGCTGACGCCCTGTGAAATGTAAGAAGTACTTATAGAGCTAATAAATCAAGTCATAAAAGATTACAGCCAGAGGTCGCTTAAAGATTTTGATCCTGCAATGAAAACATACTCAAATTAATGTAGAATAAATCTTGTTAAAAATCCGAGGAATAAACCATGCAAATTACCATAAATATCCCCGATGATTTACCTGCTTCTATAGTAAATCAACAAGTACTCGAATTTGAAGAAAAACTAAAACAGCAATCTAAGACAAATCAACAGCCCATGTCTAAATGGAAAAAAATGGTACAGCGTATTGAGAATGGATCTTTTGATTTAAGCAACTATACTCAGACGTTTAATAAAGACAGAGAAGATTTTGTTCAATCTATCGATTTTAAAGAGAGTTAATGAAATATTTACTTGACTCTAACACAGTATCAGAAATCTACAACTCATCGTCTATCAATCATCATCACGTTATAAGCAAGTTACTTTCTTTAAGGGAGGAGGATGAAATATTTATATCTGTCTTAACTCTTTACGAATTTGAATATGCTTTTGCAAATTCCCCCGATAATAAAAAATTAGCCATTAAAAGCACAATTGAACAAATGAAGCAGGACTTTACTGTATTAGCACTTTCGGTGCTGGGTTCTGTAGTTTTTGGCGAATTAAAAAAACACTTTAAAGACTTACAATCTATCAGTAACGAAAACTTAAAAAAACATACTGTTGATTTGATTATCGCATCAACCTCATTGGAAAATAATACTACCTTAGTTAGTGCCGATAAAATATTCAAATCGATATACTTTATAGATACAAAATTAGTTTTTGAAGATTGGACAAAATAAATCAGATTAATTGATTCTTGGTCAAGACTATCACTAACAGGACACTAAAATGAGTATGTACAATCCCCCTCATCCTGGGAGTATTTTAAAAGAAGATATCCTACCCGAATTAGACATCAGTATTACCGAGGCCGCTAGTCAATTGGGTGTTTCACGCGTGGCACTATCTCGCGTCATCAATGGCAAAGCCGCTATCAGCGCAGAAATGGCAATACGACTTGAAGCAAAAAATTATAATTATCGGGGTCAGAGTTAGTTATTTACAAAATAAATCGTTTTTATTACTTAAGTCAATCAATCAGCGGTTAGCACATTTCAACCGATCAGCAAACAAGTATTAGAAAGTTTTACAGGGTGGTATTTGTGTTAAGGTGGTTGAGCCATATCACTCTTAATTGATCTAACAGATAACGACTCATTCGAATGAAGCTCTATTCGCATCTTCGCCTAGATCAGAGTCATCAATATGATCAGGGAAATCGTCACCTAATGTCCCAGCAACAGCTAATACGCGCTCTTCCCAAGAAGTCACTTTAGCCAAAGAAGACGCTATAGGTAACACGATAATTTCGGCTTCTGTGCATCCCACAAATTCAGGCGGTAGATCAAATTGCACGCGTAAATTACTAAGCCGTTGAATAGTTCGATGTGCATACATAATATATTCCGTGATTAAATTATTCATGAAAACAGCTAGTTAAATCTAGGTATATTGACTTTCTTGGTGTAATAATAGCGATCTATCGAAT
>QVQE01000017.1 GCA_003584865.1 Methylococcales bacterium | reverse complement strand
CCGGGCCCGGCTCGATACCCGTCCGCGACGCTCGGGGCTTGGCCGCTTTCGAGGCCAGCTTGGCGATGAGCTTGGATCGGCCGACTCCGACTGAACAGCGCAGCCCCATCTCGTCGAACACGCGGCGTCGGATGGTGCGCCCCATGCCGGCCCCGTCCCCGAGAAGACGAACCGCTCCGGTTACATCAAGGAACGCCTCGTCGAGTGATATCCCCTCGACCAAGGGAGTGAACGCCGAAAAGACGGCATGGAGCCTTTGGCTCTCTTCCACATACCGGTGGAACCTGCCGTCGAGGAACACCGCGTCGGGGCACATCCGCCGAGCCACCGAGGATGCCATGGCCGAATGCACGCCGAACATCCGGGCCTCATAGGTGCACGCGGCCACGACGCCGCGTCCCCCGCTCCCGCCCACGATGACCGGCTTTCCGACGAGGCTCGGGTCGTCGAGTACCTCGACAGATGCAAAAAAGGCGTCCATGTCCACATGGAGGATCACCCGATCGACAGGTGCAGCCTCCGACGCGTCTGCCCCGGGAGCAACGGCGAAGGGATCCGGCACGTGGCTCACCCCCCGAGGCGCAGTCTCCGAAACCCCTCGGCGCATGGGACCCCGGCACGTCGCCCTGCATCTTCAGCGGCCAACCGCATCGCGGTAGCCGCCCAGTCGCCGCCATCAGGAAACTGGCTCCCATGACATCCGACCGCCTCCCCCTTGACATCGATCGTCGTCGTGATATCCACCCACACGTCGGGCTCCAGAGTTCCCGACATCAAGACGGTGGAGACCTGGTGGGCCGGTCCGGCATCCGGAAAATAGAGCGGCATGGCTGCCGCGGGGGCGACGGCGTCAAGCACCGCCATTCCTGTGATCCGGTGATCACGATGATTGAAGTAGTCCTGTCCGAAAAACAGTGCAGTCGGGTCAGGGCAGAGCACTACATCTGGTCGCAGGCGCCTGATGGCCCCCACGAGCGACTCCCTGAACCACGGCTCGTCTTCGAGCTCGCCGTCAGGAAGCCCCAGGAACACCTGACCGGTCAGTCCGAGTACCGCACCAGCCGCAACCGACTCGTCGACCCGACGCGCCACCAGCTTCTTCGACTCGACCGCTGTGTCCGCCGTCCCCTTTCCTCCGTCCGTGCAGATCAAGGAGTGCACGTCGCAGCCAGCGGCAGCCCAAGCAGCCAGCGTCCCGCCGCACGACACGTCTGGATCGTCGGGGTGCGCATAGATGGCAAGGGCACGTCGTGGCGTTTCGTTCAGGAGCTCGGACACCGGTCAGCCCTCTGGTTGCTTCGGGGCCGTGGTCTTCGTCAGGAGACCAACCTCACGACGAAAGTCGTCGACTCCCTCGAACCCTTTGTAGACGCTGGCGAACCGGAGATAGGCCACTTCGTCGACCACGCGGAGATGCTCAAGGACGGCAAGACCGACCTGCTCCGAGGTCGCTTCCCATCCCTCTTCTCGCAGTTCGTCCTCCACCTCGCGCGCAACAACCTCGAGTTGGCTCTCGGTCACCGGGCGGTTCTTGGTGGCCGAACGGAGCCCGTCAATCAGTTTGGCGGGATCGAACGGCTGCCTGGCGCCTGATCGTTTGACCACGATCAGGGGAATCTCGTCGATCCGCTCGAAGGTGGTGTATCGATGTCCGCAGCCCGAGCACTCCCGCCGGCGTCTGATCGCGCCGCCATCTTCGGCAAGTCTCGAATCCACGACACGGTCGTCGTCGGCCAGACACCAGGGACAACGCACAGAGAGGAGGCTAGTGCCCATCCGCGCTCCCTCAGGTAGGACGAGTTCCAACAAGCGATCCTTCCTCGAACCCATCATCGAGCTTCTCGCCCGCCAGAACACGCACGCTCACTCTACGAACTGTACGGAGGGGACAAGGGGGCCCGGATTTTGCGCGCATTCCATCTCACCAAGCTGGCGAACCTAGGGGAGAGTGATCTGCTCACCCGGGATCACCGAGTACGTGCCCAGTTCGGATGCCAACTGCGAGACGATCGGGCGGGGATCGCCCGAAGGGTCCATCCGCTGGGCGATCGACCACAAGGAGTCACCCGCCTGCACCGTGTACGAGGCGGGATGGCC
>QVQE01000019.1 GCA_003584865.1 Methylococcales bacterium | reverse complement strand
GTCCAAAGAGTGTAACCATTCATCGGGGATAAACCCCATGATGAGATCACGCACCAATTCTGGATTAGAAAACAGAAACTTATAACTACTATCATGGGGTTTTTTCATGGGTTAGATTATAAGCTTTTAAGCTGATCAGTGTAGGTCTTATCCTGTATGTCGCTACGTCCTGAGCTAAGCAATGCTTTAGTGGGTCGCTTGATGAGTACATCATAGACCCAACAGGTCTTCAGATTTGAATATCGATCAGTAAGTTAGCACGTGCGCTATTGGGTGTGGTTTATATTGCGTTTTGCCGTTTTGCCGTTTTGCCGTTTTGCCGTTTTGCCTTACTGATTAATCGTTAAAAATATCAGAGAGTTGCTTTGCATCGAATACCCGATCAGCCCATCGTTCAATATCTTCAATCGAGGCATTTGAGATTAAGCTAATTTTGTCGGCAGAAATAGCGCCAAAGCGTTTAGCGAGTAAGCGTTGTAGTATGAGCATTTCACCTTCTTGCCTACCCTCGATCTTGCCTTCTTGCTTACCCTCGATCTTGCCTTCTTGCTTACCCTCGATCTTGCCTTCTTGCTTACCCTCGATCTTGCCTTCTATCTTACCCTCAACTTTTGCCTCAGCCTTAATGCCTTCGACCCATATTTCTAATCGATCACCAAACATAACTTTAATCTCCTGTAAATCATCTACTTCGGGAAGTACGATAGCGTAGTTTTTCTTTCTTTTCAAGGTTGCCCTGATCCAGATAGCAAATACACGCTTTAAATCCGGTCGATCTTCTAACCAGTCATTTAATAAGCCGATTAATTCTATGATACTGGTGGGTTCACTGAACTGTTCAAAGCGAAATACGGCAGCCACCAGGTTTTTAAGTGAGGCCAGTTCGGTATCAGAATAAGCATTCTCTGCGATCAAATGATATTTTAAATGCGGCGTAAAGCTGGCCAGAAAACCAGGTAATACCGGTATTAAATCCGCAATGTCTGTTTTAGCCGTCCACGTCCGATTACCATTGTATAAAACAATCGGTAGAATCGGCGGCAGTAACCCTTTCACATGACCTTCTTTGATTAAATCTTGATACAACAAGCCAACATAGACCATCATACGAAGTGCCATATATTTATCAACACGGCTTTGAAACTCTATCAAGATATACAAGTACACCCAGTCCCCATGCACTTTAACCCGCCAGACAATATCATCCGCGCGTTCTCTTAGATCTTCTGTGATGTAAGAGCAGGGCATTTTTTCGAGGGTTGAATAGTCCAAAGAGTGTAACCATTCATCGGGGATAAACCCCATGATGAGATCACGCACCAATTCTGGATTAGAAAACAGAAACTTATAACTACTATCATGGGGTTTTTTCATGGGTTAGATTATAAGCTTTTAAGCTGATCAGTGTAGGTCTTATCGTGTATGACTGCATTACGAACGACTATAATTAGCAAGTAGAAGTTAAAAAAGCAAGTGTTGAGTTCGGGCTGTTATCCAAAATAACACTCCACGATAAGAAGACCTAAATGGAAATGACGTTGCGACCTGCAACTTCCACAGCCTGCTGCCTATCTTCCAGACGCAACAGATTCAGTGCCGCCAGTGAAGCATTGAAATGAAAGTTCAGCTTTGCTTCGGAGGTCGCTTGGCAATCGCACAGACCCGTGTATTGCTTGGCATTGTGGAACACGAACTCAATCTGAAATCTTGCCTTGTAATAGCGCAGAATGTCCAAGTGATCAAGGTAAATATCTATCCGGGTGATTCGGGTTTCTTTGGGTGTTTTATTGGTTTTGGTAAGCCGACAGCGTATAGGCCGTGTTGTGTGTCACATCCACTAAGGCCAGCAATGAAATTTCCAGTCCGCGTTCCGCCTGCCCCTGTGAACCGTTCCAAAACCAGTCCAGGTCGTAACTGGTGCGCCCACTTTTGGGTGAAAAACTGGCATCGATTGCTACCACCCAGTCGCCACTATTCGGCAAGTCCTTCAAGCTCAGCAGGTTGAAGGTAACAAAATCGAACGGGCGACGAAACCATCTCGAAAAGGTTTTTTCATTCAGAGAGGTATAACGGCCAAGGTTTCGGAAATTTACCCGTCCCGGCAGATACGTCAGGGCTGTTA
>QVQE01000184.1 GCA_003584865.1 Methylococcales bacterium | reverse complement strand
TATCTTTAAAGTCACTGGCCGTTTTTTAATGGCTACGGTAGCTTGTTGTTAATTTTTTATTGACATCAAAAGTGTCAACTACTTTTAGGCCGCTATGAAGGATGCCGAAATATTCTTATTTTCTGAGCATAACTTAAACTAAATAATAAACCCTAAGACTCTCTTTGACCAACAAACTTTCTTGATTCCCATAGCGCAATAACCACATCCATCTGACTATTATGTGATTTATCAACACCACCCATAACACGCTTCCATAATGCCAATGGGTCATTTGACCACGATTCATTTTCCCTTAATATCGCCAACGCATCTTTAGCATATCTCTTATTATCAATTGACTTGGTATATTTCCCCGGTTTAACACCAGCAATCTCACCAAGCTCAGCTAATCCTAAAAAAGCAGATTTGGGACAACCTTTATGTTCACTTGTCGGACTATGTGCAAATATTTTCGCCGCTGATACTTGCCATGCAGTTAATGGACTAACACCATTACTTACAGCACAAGCCGCTTCAACTGCAATGATTCCGTACTTTGATGTTATTTTTTTCATAAGGCAATCACGTATGATTCAGATCCATAAGACCCATTAATCAACAAAGTATTAGGCCGATACTGATTAAACAATTTAATCGCATTAACCCTATTCTTACCCACACCCAGCTCTATCGTGGCTTCATCAGATGAGAAGATGGTTTTCTTTTTCATCAAGGCTTGAAAACCCTTCGTTAACCAAGCGTAGCGTAACGAAAAAGTCTCATGACGACCAAAAGAGGCACGTCTATCGTTATAAGGTTTGATCAGACTATCCATGTATTTAGCATTGGTAAGGTGTTTCAGTAAGGGTGTGTAAACGGTTCTAACTCAATTTGCCGGATTCTAACATTAATTTCTAAGCGACTAAGCATTATTTGTCTGGGCAATAAGGCCACCGTTAATCCTCTCTTTATTAGCTGGGGTTCCTTATTCTATGAGCCTTAAAGCTTTCTTTTAGAGTGTGTGACATTAACCCGATGAATGTATTTAAAAATTCATTCATCTACTTATCAATTGACTCAGGTGACAAGATAACAAACGTATACGGGGTTTACCGTATTTAATTAAAACTATAGTCCACGTTAAAATAAAATGCTAAACTTAGTTTAACTTAGTTTAAGAGGTGGTTATGTATCAAATCAATATTCATCATGCTAAAACGCATTTATCAAAACTGGTTGAAGAAGTGGCTCTCGGTGAAGAGATTATTATTGCTAAAGCAGGAAAACCCATCGCAAAATTGGTCCCCATTGATAAACCCAAAAAAAATATTCGCGTACCTGGTAGCATGAAAAATCAAATTATATTCACCGATAATTATAATCAACCTATGAGAGAAGACGAACTTTCCTTATGGCTGAATTCATCAATTTTTCCTGATGATGACAACCACTCAATCAATCAATGAAACTACTTCTGGATACCCATATCCTACTCTGGTGGTTAAGTGACAATGACCAATTATCACTTAAGGCTCGCGAACTGATTAGTAATCCTGAGAATGATATTTTCGTCAGTCATGTCTCTTTATGGGAAATCCAAATCAAGGTAATGACTGGGAAAATACAAGTTGATTTAAGTCGTTTAATCGCTCAGTTACCGCAAAATAATTTCATTCAACTGACTTCTCATACTGATCATATTCTACAATTAGCAAAGTTACCGCCCTATCATCAAGATCCCTTCGATAGAATGCTAATAGCCCAAGCCTTGAGTGAACCACTAAAATTAGTCACTCATGATAAATATGTTTCGATGTACAGTGAATCAATCATCTTAGTTTAATCTGAGCAATTGCCGTAATGGCTGCTTTCTTAATGACTTAATAAGCAATGATAGCGATTATACCTATAACCGCAGTTGATTAACGTATAACACTAACGATTATAGTTAAAACCGCAGTGATTATAAGTATAACCTCAGTTGATTAATGTATAACAGCAACGGTTATAGTTAAAACCGCAGCGATTATAACTATAACAGTAGCGATTATAACTATAACAGCCAAGATTATAGCTATAACACTAGAAGATACAGGTATAACCGCTATTATTAAACGTATAACAACAGCGATTATAACTATAACTGCAGAGGTTACATTCATAACCGC
>QVQE01000021.1 GCA_003584865.1 Methylococcales bacterium | reverse complement strand
GGTATCGGCTCAACAAGTAAAGGTAATATTATTGCGTCATGGACCAAAGATACAGATCGCCTAACAATTGAATGTTTGCCTGATGACAGAGTTCGCTGGGTGTTAAGCTGTATTACCGATGGTGTTCGTGAAACTGCTGCTGGAGAAGTGACATTGACTAGATTACAAAAAGTACTATCTCCATATGACACAGATCGATGGTTTGCTAATGAAGCTTAGAAAAAATAGCCCAATACCAGATAATAATCATATCATTCGTTACATTTCACCAAACAAACTTCGTAAAGATGAAAATGATAATATTATTGGTATTCTTGGTGAAGCATTTAAATTACGGGATGGTGAAGCAAGTCTTTCAGCCAACCACCTAGAACATTTTTCAGAGCCTCATAATGAACAAATAACCCATGCGGTTAAAGAGTTTCGCAAACATTTTAACGCTAAACCAAACGCTGGTTTTGCAATTGGTCAAGTTTGCGATATTAAACAAACATGCTTAACCGAACGTAATATTAAAATTTATATAGTTAGTTCTCCGACTAAAAAATATGACCTTGAAGGCAATCCTTATAAAAATGAATCCCATGTGGATGTAAAATCAATTCCTTCGGATGATACTGGATTGCTCGATCTTTTAGCTAATGAGGCTTGGGGGCATTTAGTTCTTAATAAAGCCATACCGATATAAATTTAAAAAGCTGCATCATGTAGAGTAAGTTGCATAGCTTCAATCTTCTATAAATGTCTTTAGATTTATCATATAACAAAAGAGCTCTCAACGCTTTTAAATTCAGACACCTCTTTCTCGATTAATCCTTATGGAACAAACTTCTCAACCGGATTAGAGAAATTATATGTGTTCATCTTATTGGCTTCTGGACTGGTAGCCGTCGCTTTAAACACGTATTGGGTTCCGCTTTTTAAAGGTGACAAATTCTCTACCACTAAGCGAGCGGCATTCTTACTCGCCGTGTTTTCTTTAGTGCTATCCTTCGCGGTGATTAAAGCGGCTGTATAAAGAGAATGGGTCTTTCTACTTCGATGCTTCTCCTGCCATCAACAGCACTTGATCTAAAATATGTTCACTTACAAAAATATCTGAATATCTTAACAAGTTCAATAAAGGTTTAATCTCAGAAATCACGCCTTCCTTTTTGGCTAAAAGCAAAACACCTAAACTTCCCATGACCTCAAGATTATTGAGATAAGCTACCTTTTTTGCTCTTGCATCATCAATCAACAATAAGTCTGCTGAAAGCTTTTTGTATAAACTAATAGCAGCAAGTTCGCCTTTACCCAGTCCATTTGATTTTTCAATGTTAATCGGCTCTATAAAGTCATAGACCTTCCCTTGTAAGTAAGCTTTCAATACTTCAGACTCAGCCTTATTAATTAATACAGACTTCTTCATAAACAGCTTGGGGCACTTTGACGTCGCCAAATAAGGTATCAAGCAATGACAAGCTCTTACATATTAATAATGCTACCAACGCAGAACTATCTGCAATTACAATCATTAATGATGACGGTGTTGAAAGCGCAGTACATCTGCTTCTATAGATTCTGCTGGGGTATTTATCACGCTAATATGATGTTGCTTGCAGGCTAAGTTAAAATCATAAATATCAACACCAGCAAACTCACAAGCTGCACCTCTGGACAATTGGCCGGACTGAAACATCAACAAGGCGGCATACAGTTTAATCTGATTTGCCGTTTGGGTTTGGTTTTGACCTTGAATATATTGATCAGGAATTTCTAAAGTAAGTTGCATAGCTTCAATCTTCTATAAGGGGCTTTAGATTTATCATCTAAATAATGGTCATTTAAATTCTTGGCTGCTGATTTTTTTGTGAACTTCAACCTAACCATCTAATAACTCTTCTGCTGTAGTTGCATCAAAAATTTGTTTAGTCCATGATTCAATCAGTTCAGCGTTTGCAGCACGCACTTTATCCTGTAATTGTTGATTGATTGAGCCAAATTTTGATTTTAGTAATAATAAGAAAAGCTTAGACGCTTCTTCTTGTCTACCTTCTTCTTTAAGTATTTGCGCTAGCCCCATCATCTCACCTGCTTTGTTTAGATAGTTTGTACGAAACTCAGTCATTTCTTCTTCGCTTAGATTGGCATAGAAATCAATAAAGTCAATATATTTACGTTGTTTGTTAGGATTGGATTCAATGGTTAATAACCCCAATTGT
>QVQE01000097.1 GCA_003584865.1 Methylococcales bacterium | reverse complement strand
TGTTTTACAATTGAAAAAAGAACAACTGTTAATAGACGCGCAATCAAAAATTGTTGGAGAAAGATCATGTTAAAAAGTTATGAAGCTATATATACCAATAATCAATTGAGTTGGCTAAGTTCAAAACCTGATGTTGATAATGTAAAGGTTCTGGTTATTTTTGAGGAAAATGTTTCAAATCCCCCTGTAATAAATAACTCCATAAAAAGCCTTTATTACCAGTCTGATTATAAAAAGATCAAATGGACAACAGTCCGTATGATTAAAAGTTCAGAGTTGTTGATTATTGAGTATCTCCTTGTTTGTCTGCTGAGTTCTGAAGAGTATGCCCAAAAATTAGCTTATTATGCGACTGTATCTTATGTTGAGGAATATGATGCGAGTGTCGGGACTGGCTTAATCGCAAAGTCGATTCCGATGTTGGAGGATGTGGTGGCATTTTGGCGCAGAAAAGCGCTGAATTAATCAATATCTTCTACAGTGGCATTTGAGATTAAATTAAGTTTAAGACTCTAATTTGATTTTGTCATTGGCGTACTGATGAATAAGAGAACCAATCAATGTTTGATAAGGTAGGCCTTGGCTGAGTGATTTGGCTTTAATGCGTTCAATGTCACTTTCTAATAATCTAATATTGATAGCCTTTTTCTTGCTCATTTGAGCAATAGCTATCTGCTTGTAACGATCTTTTTCATTTTTTAGATTATTAATACTGGGGGCGTTATTACTTTCAACGTAATCGATAATAGTATTTTCTTCTGAGGTCAGTTTAAGAGTCATTGTTTTCTCCGGTTAAGTACTTTTTCTGATACTTGCGACTGGGAATGATATTTTTCAGGAAAATAGTATTCTCGTATTCTACGAATGGCACATAATAAACATAGTCCCTTATTTGTACGATAAAAAGTTTTTGATTGGGATATTTTTCAGGAATACATTAAAGAATGGGTTAAGATTAGATGAACTTAACCTAAATTTTTCATCATGATTAAGCACAATACGCGATTTCAATGAGCAGGTGAATTTAGAATCGGTATAATTTAACGAACTTTGCATACTCCGATAAAACGCTACTATTATTGCAACAAGGGCAAGATACTTGGCTTTAATTAACTGTTTTTATCAATAATAATCAAGAAATATATTATGTATGCACATCGAACTATTCAACGGCTTAGTAATTTACACGTTCAATTTGATCTACCGCCTGAATTTGTTGGATGCACGGAAGCCGAAATTATCGTGTTACCTATAGTGTCTTCTTCGGCTAAAGTGACGACCTGGGAAGATCGCGTATTAGCTGTCGCGGGAACAGTAAGTGACGATTTTCCTGATCATAACGCTTAGAAGGATTACCGAAATCATGAAAGCATTGATCATATTGATTTTTATGACCAATAACTCCAACTCATCACTTTAGGAGATAAATTATGTACGCTTATAAAGAAATACTGACACTAGATAATCCACAACAAATTAATCTCAGCCAACCCTTACCTTTCTTAAAAGGTAAAAAAGTTGAAATACTAATCATTGTTGAAGACGACATTGATGAAACTGACTATATTTTACAAAACAAAGTATTAATGCAGCAAATCGCTTTGTCTCAACAAACGCATCAACAACAAACAGGTTATCAACCAACAGCAGAGGAATTGCATGAGATCGTTGGTATTTGAAGGTAAAACCTGGGACGCTTATGAAGCGTTGCGGCAAAAAGATAAAAAACAGCATGAACGCTTGTGTCAGATTTTAAAAGAGCTACTGAGAAATGACCCACGTTATGGTTTAGGCAAGCCAGAACCCCTTAAGCATCATTTAACGGGTTTATGGTCACGGCGATTATCGGATAAAGATAGATTAATTTATCGTTTTGATAAACAGTCAATTTTTATTTTTGCTATCGGTGGACACTATGATGATTGAAATTACGCTGTTATTACAACATACTGAAATATCTATGAACAACCCATTGATCCCCGGTTGCTCATAGGCGTGAACAGAGCATCCGTGCTAATTACGGGCTGATTGCAACTTTGTGATTATTATCCCGAAGACTCTTATGTTGGGGTTGAACTTGGATTACAAATCTGGGTATATAAATTTCGTGCACATTTAAAGTATTACTACGCTCAACGATACTAATCGGCTCAGTTGATTTAATAGTACTGTCCTGTAACTTTATTTCACAATATCATTGTGTTTTATATGAT
>QVQE01000023.1 GCA_003584865.1 Methylococcales bacterium | reverse complement strand
CCCAAGCTCGCACGCTCGAACTTCGCCCAGCACACCGAATTGGTCAGCAATATTCCCATCAAACAAAATGCCAGCCACATCCTCTGGAGTTGGGTCAATTTCGCATTGGGTTTTAGCTTTGCCAGTGCTGCATCCAGATCAGTGACAAACGTTTTGATAAAGATAGCGGGTTCGTACATCAACGTTGTGCTGAAATACGTGGAAGTTTACACGAATTATCTTACAAGGTTTAGTGCTATTTTCCAATTCTTAAAAACTTGAACATCGAGTTTTAGCATACGATCCCCTATCAGAGTGCGGAACCGAGAATTAAGTTTAACTATTCAACAAATCTTCAGGGGTCGTTGCATCAAAGATTTGTTTAGTCCACGATTCAATTAGTTCAGGACTTGCGGCACTTACTTTGTTTTGTATTTGTTGATTAACAACACCAAATTTAGTTTCAAGTAGTTCTGGTCTAGCACTATAAAAATGGCTTCTACACGAGCGTTTGACGGCAACTTGGGTAGTTTAGTTAAATGACCTGCATGATCTGTTTGCAGAATTACACGTTCTGTAAAAACTTGCATGAAAATAACTCCGTTGAATATTAATATTGGAACTGATTGTAATTTGATATAAGGTAACTTACTATTAAATAGACTAATATTTTATAATTTAACGGACAGACTTCAATAATTTACACTCCATACATTCCCTAAATACCCCATCAAAAATAGCAATTATTAATGCACTTCACTGACCGGTAGGTAGCTCTCAACTAGGTTGCCTTTACGTTGTAAAACAATAACGTTATGATCAAGTGCTTGTTGTTTTAACTCATCATACAAATGAAATGTAGCCAAAACTAGATGGTGGTGGTAGTTTTTATAAGCAGGGAATAATTTTTTAAAGTTAGCGTATTTTTTACTCAGCAACTTATCGAGATCGGAGGCATGGGCTTTATATTTAACTTCAACAATAGCGACATCATTGCCATTAACCAAAATCATATCAAACTCATCACTGACACCATTGCCAGAGCGTAAAATATTTTTATCAATAAAATCATAATGCACACCCGCTAAAGTCTGAGTTTCTTTTAGCGAGTTATAGAAAAACTCCTCAGCAACGGCTCCTTGGTTTTGACCAATGTTACCTAAAGTAACCCCCATACGCTCTAGTTTTTCTGTCAAAACTTTATCGTTCTGCTTTATTTGCTCAATAGTGCTCTTCATTTGTGTATCAGTCAGTTTCATCTGCTCATCCGTTACTTTTTGAGCAGCATGTAAATTCTTGCTATCAATAGCAAGGCTTGCAACAAGATCTTTTAATTCTTCATCAGTCATTGGCGTAAAAATAAATATAATTTTTCAACATGTTACCACATGCCAACAATGATACCTTGATAAATTATTTACCTAACTCGCCTTTAATCATCCTATCTAATACCTCATACAAACCGCTACCCCTCATTAAACTTCGACCTATAAGACAGGTAGGTGAAACAAAAAAGCCCTAACCATTTTTTAATGGATAGGGCTTTTTTGTTTTAAGTTGAAAAGAATAAAAAGTAATCTTCTCGTACCATAATTCAATTATGATT
The DNA here is from genome assembly GCA_003584865.1 of Methylococcales bacterium. Classification (GTDB taxonomy): domain Bacteria; phylum Pseudomonadota; class Gammaproteobacteria; order Methylococcales; family Methylomonadaceae; genus Methylobacter_C. Next base: position 674 of record QVQE01000023.1, on the reverse strand, counting down.
CAAATGCCATATAATCCATTACCGGCTCAAATACCATTCAATTGTTTTAATAATCCCAGTTTCAAAGTTCTCATTCGCTTGCCAGCCTAATTCGTTTTCAATCTTACTGGCGTCAATCGCATAGCGTTTATCGTGTCCGGCTCTGTCTTCCTATTCCCCTGAAAAATATAATGCAACTTTGTTAAATATCTCCTTTGAAGCAGCACTAAAATTGACTAACTCGTATTGCTTCAAACAGCTTCTATCCGGCAGCGTGGCTAGAGATTTCATAAAGATCTCTCTTAACTCATCATCAGATGTTTTATAAAAATCAAAACAAGAAAGTTGCTTGCCATCAAGTTTTCCATTATAAGAAATATAAAAATAACCATCACCTTTAGGGCGAGGTAATTCTTTTAAACCAAATATAGTATAGAGTCGACAATTGATTAAGGAATGAGCATAAATTAATTTAGGCAAGTTCAGTTCGAGAATTATACTTTGTGAGAAAGAAATCTTGTTCAAAATTGACAAATGATCGAACCTTACACCCAAGATATTGAAGCGCAGATGCAAGAATTGTATAGGCGTCTGCCAGAGAAAAGTAAACGTTTATATGCAGGGGTTGAAGCCTTAAAGTTTCCCTATGGGGGCATCAGCTATATTGCCGGACTTTTGGGTTGCTCGCGGGATAC
>QVQE01000007.1 GCA_003584865.1 Methylococcales bacterium | reverse complement strand
AACATCTGATGTCAGCTTTAAGGCGTTTGTAACATTTCACGACTGACCGGTTTGGAGCAGTGAATTCATCAAGCTCAGTGGCAGGTTTGGGTCGATAGTTCTAATTTGTCCAACAGTGAGAGCTATGTGTCAGGAACAAACTGTAGTGACCGGCAGCAGTTTGGCTTTAAGCAGTTTTTTAGTATTGAAGACTTTGTAAAAATCAACCTTCGCCATTCATCACCATAGGTTATAGTTATTATTAGGCGTGCAACTGCTTTGATATTAAGCTTATTTTTAGGCCTATTTAATTAGCTGGATGAATGAATGAATGAATGATACAACTGTCACATAACTACTAAACAGATTAAATGAATTATGGTCGATTATGTAATGATGAAATTAATAAAAGGATTACGCCAAGCAGGCGTTCTTTCTGCTATAGGTGCCGCACTGTTATTTGGAGCGAGTACTCCACTTGCAAAACTGATGCTGAATAGTGTGAGTCCATGGATGCTTGCCGGACTGTTGTATTTAGGTTCTGGCATCGGCCTTATTTTTTACAGGTGGTTAAAAAAAACACCTGCGGTAAAACTCGCTCACCATGATCTGCTCTGGCTATTCGGAGCTATTGTCACAGGTGGGATTATAGCCCCAATCTTGTTAATGTTAGGTCTTAACAAGATGACAGCATCGGGCGCTTCGTTACTGCTGAACGCAGAAGGAATATTTACTACTCTTCTGGCATGGTTTGCCTTTAAAGAAAATGTCGACCGAAGGATCGCTTTTGGCATGGTGGCTATTGTTATCGGGGTCACTGTGTTAAGTTGGCCGGAAGATACCGTTTTCTCCGGCGTTTATCCATCTTTAACCATCCTTGGAGCTTGTTTTATGTGGGCTATCGACAATAACCTGACCCGTAAAGTGTCCCTCTATGATGCCACCTGGATTGCATCGATTAAAGGACTGGTTGCTGGTTCAATCAATTTAGTCTTGGCTTACTGGGTAGATACAACTCTGCCACCCTTGTTAAGCAGTCTTTGGACGTTAGGTATTGGTTTTTTGGCTTATGGGGTGAGTCTAGTTTTATTTGTTGTCAGCTTGCGTCACCTTGGCACTGCCCGAACAGGCGCTTACTTCTCTATTGCACCGTTCTTCGGTGCAATATTGGCACTGATAATGGGAGAGCCACTAACATTAAAACTTATTATCTCAGGGTCATTAATAGGCTTAGGTATTTGGCTACACTTAACCGAACACCATATTCATCTCCATCGGCATGAAGCGTTAGAGCATACCCACGAACATGTCCACGATGAACATCATCAACATGAACATGATCATGATGTTTTAGTTGAACTCTGCATCCAGCACAGTCATCTGCATCATCATGACGAAATGAGTCACATTCATGCCCATTTCCCTGATGCTCACCATCAACATCGACATCAAAAGCCACATAAACAGGGTGAGAAAAGACCGAATCATTTGTAGGAATGACTAAAGCCATCCCTACAAATATATAATGAACGCATTAAATCAACTGTTTTAAAGTGTTAACTATTAGTCGGCAGTCCTTTCAATAACCAGCTAATAAAGTTTTCACGGTTACGTGAACAAATAACAACCTTACCTCTGCCAGAAAACTTTAATACCATACCTTCACCACTGGTGACGCTATTGACGATTTGACCTAAAAAGCCACTGGATTGTTGGGTTGCCACAGAGATTTCATGATGCAAGGCACTGTCCCAGGCAACCACATGGGCATTATCGATAATAATATCTTTACCAGGCTCAACGTCCAAAACAAAACTGGAGCCAAAACCTGACACGGCCAGCTTACCAAAGCCAGTTGCTTCGCAAATAAAAAACCCGCCGGTTTGACCAAACATCGCAGACCCTAAGCTTTGAGTACGCACACTTAAGCTAACCCCACTTTCAGCCGCTACAAAAGCGCCATCGGTTATTTTATAACTGGTTGTACCGACCTCCAGTACTTGTATCGCACCTGGGAGAGTCGGTGATAATAAGCAATCCCCATCCCCACTGACTGCCTCAATATGTTGCTGAAAAAAGGACTCTCCATTGGCAAAGCGGCGCATTAACGCGCTGCCGATACCGCCGGTCATTTTTCCTTTTAACTCTAAAGCGCTTTCCATCATCACCATGGCGTTAGATTCACAATAAATCTTTTCACCACGGACTAAACTGATATGCAAAAAGGGATCAATCTCACCCGTCACTGTAAATTGTGCCATTGTTATCGCCTATTTTCCTTGTAAAAGTCCAGATGAAAATGAATAAGGTAAAGTCATACAGTTACCCACAAATACTTATTGAGGGATTGTTATTA
>QVQE01000057.1 GCA_003584865.1 Methylococcales bacterium | reverse complement strand
GCAACTCTAGTCGAAGTGTTGTAGTTAACCCATTACTGTTATAATGCCGTACCCAATCATAAAGGCTATCTGACCGATAAGCATTAGAACTTACTCGACCACTCAACACTAAATTCCATAGTGTGCGCATAACTGGTCGTGGAATTGCAGATGGGGAATAAGTGCGAATATGGTTTAATGCAGCATTATTATTTTGCTGTATGAATTGGTGTAATTCAGTAAGTCTATTTCTAATGAGTCTAGCGAATTGCGGGTGTAATTGCCCACCATGTTTAGCAACCCATAAAATTAGGTTTGAATCATCAAGATGACGGGTAAGCCAGTGTGCAATTTGTGTCATCACGTCGTCCCATTTTCCATTTTCATTTCCTGTATTGACCAATTTCATCCATGGTGCGTCTGTATAGGGAGATGGACGTCGTAAAATAGAAAAATTTAAAGCATCATCTTTTAATGTATTGGGGGTTACCTTAAAGCGAGACAGATCATTATGATTGAGTAAATTTTTATCCATCCATTCCAACCAGCTTAAAGGAGGAACCTGCTCCAACTCTGCAAAAAATTTAGCTGGTAGTCCAGATTTATCACTAATAGCCCAAATAACTCGTCCTGCAAAGTTATCCTCAACGGTGCTATTTAATGGTGAATATATAGCATGTCGTGAAATAATTTGCGTCTTACCACTAACACCGTTTCGATAAATATCCGCCCATTCTATGAGAGTTTTATGTAAGTATGTGTGGTGATTATGCTCACGATATAGGATAGGAGTGACATTTTTAGCAAGCCACTCGTTTGTACACTTTTTTTCTTGATGTTTGGAGTAACTACCAAAAGCAAACATTTCGGGAGGTGATTCACCTAACTGTTGGTCTGCAGCCAGCGCATCCATCATATAACGTAATATGGGATCATTAATACTATACCCAACAAAGCAAACCGTGTAATTCCTAAACAACTCACTGACGAAACGAGCTGCCCAACGCTCTGTCAGATAAGCCAATCCAAAATCGCCACTGGATATTACCAATCGATCTAGCTGGCTTATTGAGGATGGCGGTGGAGCTAACAAGCCATGTAAATATACTAGACCATCCCATTTGTTTTTGGGAACTGGTAATAAAGGTGCTTCAAAACGTTCAATGTTTAAGTTTTGTTTACTAATAACCTCTTCAAACAGTCGGTCGAAATTGGTAGTGATCAAGCGTAAACGTCCATCTCTTAATCGCGCCAGATTTAATAATGCCTCATGTGTTGCTGTGGCGCTAGATGCAGATAAATTTGGTGTCAAAATAGACTCCAATACTTTACGAACTTTTTCTCGACCACCTGTGATTCCACTTTTGCCTTCCAATAAACTAATTACAGTATCGTATTGTCCAGCCTTAATAGCCGTTTGTTGTACAGGATTTGGAGCAAAACTAAGCTCAGCATAAAGCTTTTTAATTAAGGACTTAAAACCAGGCAATCGTGCTGGAAAAGAAATACCTGCTCCACAAAATAAAATAACTCGACCATCTTCGTGAGCTTGTAATAATCTTTCAGGAATATCTGGACCGTTCTTAATAAATTGCATAATCTGATTTTTAAAGAAAAGTTATATCTGCTCGTCGGTTTGATAAGAACCAAGATTTATTATTTTTTGCAAAATCAATCATTGCTAGTCTTTAGCCCTTCTTCACCCCAAACACGGGCGAGAGTTACTTGAATCTTTTTCTCGAAGCGAGTGATGAGTTCACGGTTAGCGGCGACCAGTGCTTGCTCGGCTTCAATCTCAGCGACGATAAATTGTTGTATAGCGATTGGTGGGAGTGGTATTTCAACGCTGAGTATACGAGTTGGTGAAGTATGCCTTACTGTTGAACCGGTTGCTTCTCGTTTAATCCTACCGTTAACATTATCAAGTAAGAAAGCGTAACGTAAAAAGCTTTTGAGCACTTTATCAGACTTAAGCACGACTTTTCCAATTCGCTGATTGTGCAAGAAATTGTCGCTATCAATAATTGCAGGCATGCCGAGAATCTTCATCATTGGCGACAAATCTGTCATCACTATAACCAAATCTCCACGTTGCAGAAGATAACAATCAGGAAAATCACCAGAGTACTTTTTAGTATTTTTTTCTGTGAAATAAAGCCCGCCTCCTTGTGCGAAGTTCCCAGGAGTTAAAAGTATTGGGAAATTAGGCATCCTTCATTTACCGGTTTACACTTTATGCAATTCTTGGCTTTATAAAGTCATGAAAACGGGTTTCTTTCGATGTACAAATGAACACAAACCTTCAGTTCATTGTACAATGAAGGTTTATATCCATGCCATTAGCCAATCCAGATGATTTCCAATTCGCACTTGAAGAG
>QVQE01000024.1 GCA_003584865.1 Methylococcales bacterium | reverse complement strand
TATGAAGAACCCGATTGCAGAAATGTAGTTGGGTTTTTTTTTGCGTAGATATTTCAATAAAAGAGAGTGATGACAATGGCGACAAAATACTTTAATCCTTATACTGATTTTGGTTTTAAAAAACTGTTTGGAGAAGAGGGTAGTAAAGATTTATTGATGGATTTTTTGAATCAATTATTGCCGGACTATCATCAAATTGCTGAGTTGAGTTTTAAAAATCCTGAAAAAATAGCGAGTACACCGAAAGAACGTAAAGCGATTTTTGACATTTATTGTCAAACTAAAGAGGGTACGCGGTTCATTGTTGAAATGCAAAAAGCGAAAGTAAATTTTTTTAAGGATAGAGCATTATTTTATTCAACTTTTCCGATTAAAGAGCAAGCAAAAAAAGGTGAGTGGAATTTTGAGCTAATGCCGGTTTATTTCATTGCAATTTTAAACTTTCACTATGATGAGGAAGAAGAAAAGCGTAAATTTCGGCGAGATGTGTGTTTAAAAGACCAAGATGGCGATATTTTTTATGATAAATTTCATTTCAAGTTTTTGCAAATGCCGTTATTTAAAAAGCTGGAAGATGAATTAGAAACGCATTTTGACAAATGGGTTTATTTTTTAAAGAATTTGGAAAATTTTGACCATATTCCCAGTATATTGAACGAGCCAATTTTTCAGAAAGGCTTTGAGATAGCGGAAATTTCGCATTTAACGCCACGGCAATTTGATGCGTATCAAAAAAGTTTATTGGAATATTCGGAAGTAAAGAATGTCAGTGATACGGCTTTTGGGGATGGAGAGAAAATAGGGATTGAAAAAGGTAAGGCTGAGGAAAAACATGCAATTGCTCAAGGCATGTTGGCTGAAAAATTGCCCTTAGAGTTGATTGTTAAATTAACAGGTTTAACATTTGCTGAAATTGAAAGGTTAACGCGTGAAGGGTTTGATGATGAATAAGATTTATTTCCCAATTCCATCTCGAACTCGGAAGTGAAACCATTTAGCGTTGATGATAGTGTGGCAGTTTGCCATGTGAAAGTAGACTGTGCCAAGCTCTTAATATGAAGAACCCAATTGCAGAAATGCAGTTGGTTTTTTTTGCCTGAAATGTAGTATTTTTTGCAAGTTATTAACTTATGTTCTTGCACAACTGAGTTTGTTTACTGTACAGTGTGTCTTAGATTCAATTCTATGGAGCAATGAGCGTCAGGTGCCGCTATTGACATATTGTTTACTTCTGTTTTGGTATTCATAGGGTATGGGTTAAGATATTGTATTAGTTGAATTAGTTCATGCACCACTGTATCTGCCTGTTGTACCCGTGGAAGAGGTCTTGCTTATCATGTTCGGATATGTTGCACCAGTTTAACGGAATAGGCTATCAGTCGAAGAAGGAGATAGAACTGTGCTAAAGTTACTATGCAAGTGTCAAAGATTGGAATATTGGTGTGGCAGACAGCTTTACCCATCCAATATACAGCTCTACCTATACAACATGCCGTTCCACCTATGCAACATGCAGTTTTAGTGGTACAACATGCCGATCCACCTATTCAAGATGCAGTTCTAGTGGTACAACATGCCGATTCACTCATGCAACAGGCGGTTCTACCAGTGCAATATATAGCTCCACCCGTGCAACAAGAGTTCTACCCGTGCAGCCGAGACATTTATCAGTCAACAAGCTTTTTAAACTGCCCAGTAAGCACAGGGTATCAGTCCACAGTATATAAAAATATGTAGGGGATTTAAAAATATGACCACAACTACTTTTATGCCTAGTAGCGATAGCGGCAAAGCTGAATTACTAGCGCATCTCAATACAACTTTACCCAAGTATGCTGCACTTTTAGATGTGAATGATCCTGAATTGGGAATACTCAATGATGATGCAATAGCTTTTCAGCATAGTTTTAATACCTTGCATGAATTGAAAGGTTTTACTCGAAATTGGACTGCGTATAGAAATATGCAGCGTGATGGTGGTTCTGGTAGTTTTGACTGGCCGCCGCTTTCAGCACCGGATGAATCAGTTCCGCCTGCTGTCAGTTTTGGCATCATTCCCAGGCTTTCTGCGTTAGCGGCTCGCTTGAAAACGCATAGAAATTATACGACAGCCATAGGGCAGGATTTATGGCTGGTGAGTGCCACACATATCAGTGATTCCGATACTTGGAAACCTGTTTTAAGTATACAAAGCAAAGTCGGGCATCCTGTGGTTGCGTGGACTAAGGGCAAAGCCAATGCTTTGGAGGTTTGGGTTGATCGCGGTGATGGAAAAGATTTTAGTTTTCTCACCATCAATACTGAACCGAATACGACAGACACTTTCCTGACTCCAGTTTCTGGTACAACGGCTATTTGGAAGTAT
>QVQE01000044.1 GCA_003584865.1 Methylococcales bacterium | reverse complement strand
TTATCTCATTCAATGAAAGAAGGTTTTTATGGAAGGTTTATCCCCTTTACACAAAGTAGTCGCTGGCATTGATGTCCATCGTATGCTGCATGTCATCACTGTGCTTGTTGAAAACGAAGATGGCACCCTAACAAATGCAAAAAGCATTAGGGTATCAACGAGAGTTGGTTCTGTACGGTACGACAATTCGAGAACGGCTGTAAAAGCAAATCCCGCAAGTAGACCGGAAACAGTCAACCCGCCCTGAAAGCTGTTGAGTTCTTTAGAGTCTTTGTTCATGTTGGCAGCCCAACGCCCGCGTTGACCGCCCCGTGCCACACGCGGATAATGACGAAGCACCAAGGCCGTGAGTGGCGCGGGTGCGGTCGAACGCACAGTTAGGCATTTGTCTATTCAACATCTGCGCTGATTTGACCTCCTTGGACTCGTACTAATGGAATACCTCTCATAAGTTTTGATCTAGCTTCGGAAAGTTTTACAGGATCATGTATTTCACGAAGATCAATAAAATCTCCAATAGTTGGGCCAGCAGAAAACGGCCCTGCATATGCGGCTTTTGGTTCTAGCATTTTTGCTGCAATTATTGCAAGCGATACAGCAATAACAGTAAAAACTAATTTTGAATAAGAATCCATGACAATACTCGATTGAGGCTTGATGAAATGAAGGTATTTAAAGACGATTCTTTTCCGTTGCACTGGTCTGACTGCGCAATACATAACGAACCGGCGTATCCTGCTGGCGCATGTGATTGTGGTGGAGCTAAAGCTGGCACAATATGGTGGAGAAAAATTGGTCGCCGCGCACATATGCTGGCGGTTTCTGGGAAAATTTCTCTGTTAAGACTGCTAGAGAGGTCATTTCAGATTCATGAAAAATGCGCCAGTCAGGAATGCGCCCGGACGAACTGCTGCCTTTTACTTGATAAGCCCGTAGTGCTCTTTGGCCCTTTTGGTCGATTCCATAAGTGCCCGGCTGAACAATTCGTAGATGGTTGTGATAATAAAATTGAAGCAACTGCATGTTGCGGATTGCATCGCAAATGGTCATTTAATGATCCTGTAAATGATGATGTTGAAACGCCTAACGCAAAGTTCAGCGTAGCGAAGCTCCGCTGGAACGTTGAGTTAGGCATTTAAGTTTACTCTGACCCCAGTTATTTTTAAGTCTGACAGATGCCAGTTTCTTAAATCATCGAATCAGCTGGACAGGTGGTGTGTTAGAAAGCCAGTGTGCTGAGCAATTAAGAGACTTCTTTCGCGCTAGGCGTTAAGTGATAGAGATCATATCTTTAATCACATTTAAGCTCAATTATTCCTTATGTCCTGCCCAGTATTACGCACCGGACAACAAGCTCTCATAAGGAATTTGCAAGCCTTCATGTAAACGCTTAATCATGCGCAGACTTAATGCACGTTTACGATTTAATACTTCGGACACTCGACCACTAGAGCCTATATAGGTTTCAAGATCACGTGGCGTAAGACCTTGTTGTTCCATACGAAACTTAATAGCTTCAATAGGATCAGCCGGAGTAATCGGGTAATGTTTATTTTCATAGGCTTCCACTAATGCCACCAGAATCTCCATTTCTTCTGCTTCTAGGGTACCTTCTTGCGCTTGAAATATCGTCTCAAGACGATTAAACGTCAACTCAAGATCTTCATCGTTACGGATAGGCTTAATATTCATTTACTGCTTTATACTTTCACTGGTTTCTAACCACCCTCAATCAAGAAACTCGACTATCCAGCCATTTCTTGAAAGATGTCTGACTTTCACCAGAGGGTTTACCTGCCAACAATCCTTCTATGCTGATGTCCTCATCAATGTCTTCCCAATGTATTCCGTAACCCTTTCCAATCAGCCGCCAATTGTTTTGCTCCGATTGGGATGCGTAGGTTAAGCGTGGATACCACGCTAGCGGAACAGATATTGTTCTTCCATCGCTCAAGTCAACACTTAAGGTATCTTCTGTCACTGTGAGGTTTTCTGCAGTCGGAACCTCGATTTCAATTTTGGAAATATGCATTCCAAGCCTCTCTTAATGGTGTTTGATATTCGCCGACAATTCTGTGGATGCGGATGATCTCATTTCGTGAAAAACCGCCACTACTATGCAAACGCACAGGATCAAGCCAAAACTTAGCAACCTTGTCTTCCCGTTCAATGTGGATGTGAGCGGGTTCATCCCGATCTCCAGCAAAAAAGAAGAAGCGGTAAGGTCCAATTCGTAACACAGTTGGCATTTATTTAACCTGAGTTTTCGTTCAATTTAATTGATTATGGTGGATTGCATGTCGATAAAGCCACCAATCTGTTCATCTTACCGGACAATCTCATTTGAACAAAATAGATTCAGCCCTTA
>QVQE01000169.1 GCA_003584865.1 Methylococcales bacterium | reverse complement strand
ATGGAACAAACTTCTCAACCGGATTAGAGAAATTATATGTGTTCATCTTATTGGCTTCTGGACTGGTAGCAGTCACTTTAAACACGTATTTGGTTCCGCTTTTTAAATGTGTCAGAGTGCCTTTGGTGCTAGAGAATAAGGTGAAGTACCATTCTGCATCGTCAGCTGGGGCAGGGGAAGGCGAATAAAGCACTAGATATTCAGTCGCTTGAGGAATGTAGCCAATCTCAAAATAAACTTCACCTGGGTTATTCCCGTATCGCACAATTAACGTGGGTGCTGGCAATATGCCGATGGGTGCGGGTAACCTTGAGAGTGCGAAGCCAGAGCTATCTAATTTGACCAGATCGGCGCCTGAATTCTGATTGACGTAAGTGCCCAGTGTACCCAGATAATTCTCTACCACTAAACGAGCGGCATTCTTACTCGCCGTGTTTTCTTTAGTGCTATCCTTAGCAGCGATTAAGGCGGCTGTATAAACAGAAATGGCCGCTTGCAGCGTTGCCAAATCCGGTTGAGGATCAGTAAAGTTAGGATTATTAGTCATTCTTTGAACGATCTTCTGAGCATAGCTCGCTAAATCATTGTCTCTAACGTCACCAAGGTGGATCAAAACTTTTTGTGCTTTCATAAATCCCTCGATTGTGTCCGTAAAACGAACGCGATGAGTTGAAATCCAAATCAAACTCCCTGCAACAAACTGATTAAGCTGAGTGTTGGTTGAATGAGTATAGTCCTTAAAAATTATAAATACATTTTAAATAGGGATTTTTACAAAAGTAGTTGTAAATAGAGCGAATCTGTCCAAATAAGTGATATGTTAATAGTCAATCTTGATAATCATAGTTCCAAATGGAACCATCTTTTCGCAAACAGTTTCCTTACGCATTTACAAAGGCTATCTATTATCTAAATGATCCATTAAAAAAACCTTCTACTATATTTTCTTTTAGAAATTTTTGCCCATCATTATTATTATCAAATTGTCCACTTTGGTATAATAATCTTAAATAATCTAAAACGGCTTGTTCAAAGAGCTTTTCAGGATTAAGTAACATACTTATCAAAGTTTTTAAGTTTATTGTTACCTCGTTATTATCTTCAGACTTGATAGACCGTAGTATCTTTTCTAATTTAGCTAACTCTAATGTTAATCCAATAGAATTAGCCTGTTTTGCATAAAATATTGCATATTCATTTTTAATGTTCTGAATTAAATCATCGCTTTTATTTCTTAATTCATGTTTACCAGTAAGTCTGTTGATTTCATTAGAAAACTCACTAAACTTTGCTTCATAGGATTTGGTGATTGAATTAAAATCATCTGACTGCTTGTTTATTTTATCCAGCTCATTACTAAATTCGTCTTTAACGTTTAATAATACTTCATTTTTCAAGTCTTCTTTAAGTTTAGAAATTTTGTCATCAATATTTTTATATAAATTTTGATACAAGGAAATGATAGCAATTAAGATACTAATGTATAGGGTAATGGCTATAGTTAGTATAGTCTTAAGTACTTCAGTAGTGAGTTTATTATTTTCTTCGCTGTTATTAGCCTTTGCGTTTTCAATACTAGTAGTCGGTTGAGATAATGGACTGTTTGGTAAATTATTAGGCGTAATGAGTTGACTATGTTTAGAAGTGTTATCAATGGTGTTGGAATACACTAAAGGCATAATCCCAAGAAAATAAGCGAATAGAATAAATATTATTGGAATAAGCCACTGTTTTTTTATAATTTCCCTAGAACGTTCAAGTATACACATACTATTTTCTCGCTTTAGAAAGCTGTCTTAACCATTCTTTAACTTCATTAAAGTTTTCTGGAGTAGTTTTTTCTATAAACCAATATTTTTTTTGCGCGTCTTGCACCCAAGGAAACTGTTTAACTACACCGCTCGCTACCGTAAAAAATAATATAGGTGTGTGTTTAAAACGATCTTCCAGCGGTGAGTTTTTCTCTTCATTACGCAAATAATATTGCGCAATTTGAATACCTGATATTAACCCCGCATCACTTTTAACATAAGCAAGTTCTGGTGCAAATGCAGATAAATCAGCTATAGGTATCCTGACATCTATAATAAACCCAACAATATCGAAGCCTTTATCTATCGCTTCTTGTATGTTTTCTTTAAAGTTTTCTATACATTTTACTCCTCGCGAGCTGCCTTTATAATGGCCACTCCAAATTTGAATATCTAATATGTCAGCTAATTCCTTTTTAATTTCATTAATATCGTCTTCGATAGTATCGGGGTTGTCTTCTAACCATATTACTGTTTTCATCTTTTGTATCCGCGTTCAATTTTTACTATAGAATTTTGGGCATCCTTCATAGCGGCCTAAAAGTAGTTGACACTTTTGATGTCAATAAAAAATTAACAACAAGCTACCGTAGCCATTAAAAAACGGCCAGTGACTTTAAAGATAAACGGCTTAGCTGTTTCTTAAATTTAAGA
>QVQE01000025.1 GCA_003584865.1 Methylococcales bacterium | reverse complement strand
GGCGCTGCGCAACGTCGATCTGGCCCTGTCGAAACACAACTCGCCGGCAGCCATCCGGGAGGTCTGCGCGCTGCTCAGCAACGACGCCCAGACGGCGATCGGCGACCTGCCCGCTCCTGATGATCAGGTCACGAACCAGCTGAACAAGGCGTACATGGTGGCCACGACGGCCGCGGGCGACTGCTACAGCGGGGCCGCCGGCGACGCACGACTCCTGGCGCGATCGGCGACGGAGCGGGTGCGGGCGGCGTCGTTGCTGATCGACGCCGGGCACACCATCGAGTCGATCACCGGCGAGACGCTGACAACCGAGACGACACCTCCGCACGCAGGCGGGGATCCGTTCGGTGGGAGCACGTGAGCGAGGAAGCTCCTCCGGAACGCACCGAAGCTCCGTCAGAGGGCACCGACGAGTTCGACCGGTTACGCCGCCGAGTCCTATGGGCCATGCCTTCGGGGCTCTTCGTGGTCGGAAGCCGGGCGGGCACCCGGCGAAACCTGATGACGTGCAACTGGGTCATGCAGGTGGCCACTACCCCCAAGCTGGTGGCGGTGTCCTTGGAGTCGGGTTCGCTCACCCGCGAGCTGATCGCCGAGGGCGGGTCGTTCAGTGTCAGCCTGCTGGCCAGGTCCGACCGGGCACTCGTCCGCCGCTTCGTCAAGCCGGTGCGCGATGTCGAGGTCGTTGGCGCCAGTGCCGCCACCTCACTCCAGGGCGAGCCGGTGGTCGAGCGAGAAGGGGAGCCGCCGCGCCTGACCGCGGCCGTGGCCTGGCTCATCTGCTCGGTCCGTTCAGAGCAGGAATGGGACGCAGGCGAGGGACCGGGAAGCGGCAGTCACGTACTGGTGGTGGGCGAGGTGATCGCGGCCGGTGAGACGGATCGATTGGCCCTGCTCGACGACAGCGACGATGCCGTGCTGTCGATGCGTGACACCAGGATGAACTACGGCGGCTGAGCCGGCTCGGGCCTGGTCCAAGAACAGGTGCTCACCGAAAGGCACTCTTCGGCAGGGCGCGGCGAAGAAATGCTCCATGCCACGAGACGAGACGACATCCCACGTGTGATGACTGCTGGCGTTTGTCACGACCCGAGGTGATGCCGGGCATCCCACGGCCCACCAGCCACGACCGAGCCGCCAGCGGGGATTCCCAGTTGCTCTCGGGCATCATCCAGCGGAAGGTCCAGGAGCGACCGGTAGTCCCATGAGCGATCGCAGAGGTCGGTGGTGGTGCGATCCCCCCGAAGCGCGGCAGCAGCAAGCAACTGGGGATTCAGTGTTGCCTTGGCCGGATCGAAGACACCGAGGCGGATTCCCTGGTGCCACTGCAGCATGATGACGGCGAGATAGTCCATGCCTCCATCGACGGCGTTGGCGGCGCTGAACACGGCCAAGTAGACCTCATCTTCGGGGCTGGAATCATATGCAGTCAGCACATGATGGACGTCGTGTGCACCAAGGACCTCCAAAGGCAGCACCCCAGGCGATCCGGGCAGGAAGAACCCGGTATCTCCGTAGAAGCGCCTCAGTTCGCCCCCCACCGTCCCGTCTGCGGCCTGCTCCAGTGATCGGCGCAGTCCTTCGAGGTCCCGTGCTGGTGTCAGGAGCGGGGGCTCGTGGCGGGCCAATCGAGCCTTGATCACCTCGGGGTCCACGCCGGTCTTCCATGCAAGGAATCGCCGGAACAGGTCGGCTTCCGCCTTGACTGCATTGCGTCGACAGGTGGCCTCCACGTCGCGGACCGTCCGATCGTCGGCACCGAGCTCCTTGGCCAGCCATCTGGCTGCGTGCAGCCCGTCGACGTCCACCTCGTCGGCACTCAGTGGGATCAGAAGTGCGGCGTGCACGGCCTCGCTCCGTGCATCGGAGCCAGGCAGCCATGTGGCGATAGCAGTGACAGCTTGACGATCGTTCGACCATGGTTCTTCGGACCCCAGCAGTTGATGGAGGTCCGCGGAAGGGCCATCGCCCTGTGCGGCACTGGCGACTCCCGCCATCGCTCGCACGAGTTCGGCGGACTCGCCGGTGAACGGGCGTTGGCCTCGAGCGGTGGCAACAAGGCGCATGGCAGCGACGAGTCCCTCGGCGGAGCCTGGTGCGCCGTGGATGATCAACGACATGGGTTCTCCTGTGGAATGGCCCTCTCTACAAAGGAATGGAGGGTGAGGCGATTAGCCTGCGGTGCGTGAGCAGATCGATGGACATAGAAGGCTTCGCTACCGCGTTCGCCATCTTCGAATCCGAGGGCGTGGAGGGCTACGTGAACGGCGGTGCTGGCCAGGGCCTGACCGTAGTTCGCAACCGAGAGGCTTGGGATGCCATCGAGGTCCGGCCGCGAAGCCTGGCCGGTGTTGGTTCCCGGGATCTCACCACTACGGTTCTCGGGAAGCCGGAGAACCACCCGATCATGGTGGCGCCGGTCGGCTTTCAGGGCTATGTCCATGCCGATAGCGAACATGGGCTCGTCGAGGGGGCC
>QVQE01000181.1 GCA_003584865.1 Methylococcales bacterium | reverse complement strand
AAAAAATGCTGAATGGGACACCTTATTATTTTTCTTCGGTGTTGTTTTCGCAGTGGGTGGTTTAGGTTATATCGGTTATCTGGAATTATTATCAGGCGCGATGTATGACGGTTTAGGTGCCACCACGGCTAACATTTTAGTCGGTGTTATTTCTGCAATCGTTGATAACATCCCGGTTATGTTTGCTGTATTGAACATGAACCTGGACATGGATTTATTCCAATGGTTACTAGTCACATTAACTGCGGGTGTTGGTGGATCTTTACTTTCAGTAGGATCGGCAGCCGGTGTTGCTTTAATGGGTCAATCTAACCACAGATATACGTTCTTCAGCCATTTAAAATGGACACCCGCTATCGCGGGTGGTTATGCGGCCAGTATCTTTGTTCACTATTTGATCAACGGCTAATAAAACTTATTAGTGCGTCGTACAGAGTTACGATGCACTAATAGAATGTTGTATCATTTACACCTTTGTTAAACTCCTACTCCTTCTTCGCTCTACTTAACTCTCCAAGAGACTACCTTGAAAGAAAATACAAATATTAAGCAGATATTGTTCAATAAACGGATGCTTATTTGTATATTAACCGGTTTTAGCTCTGGCTTGCCGCTTTATATTCTTATTTCACTATTGCCCGCATGGTTACGATCGGATGGTTTAGATTTAAAAGCGATTGGCTTATTCGCTCTGATTCAATTACCTTTTACCTGGAAATTTCTATGGGCCCCTTTCTTTGACAGATTCAGCCCACCATTAGGCCGTCGGCGTGGCTGGCTGATTATTTCACAATTGGCTTTACTGCTGACAATCCCAATATTCGGGTTCTTACGCCCTACCCTGGACTTAGGGGTTATTATCGCTCTTGCAGGAACCATGGCTTTTTTTAGTGCCTCACAAGATATTGTTTTAGATGCTTATCGAAGAGAATTACTCAAGGATGCAGAATTAGGCATAGGCAATTCCATTCATGTTAATGCTTACAAAATTGCTGGACTGATACCCGGCTCTTTATCACTCATTTTGGCTGATCACTTGCCATGGAACAGTGTATTTATTATCACTGCACTATTTATGTTGCCCGGCATTGCAATGACCTTGTTCGTCAGCGAACCCTCGTTAAGTAACGACTTACCGAAAACTTTAAAGGCAGCGGTCATAGAACCTTTTCATGAATTTATTAATCGTAACGGTGTAAAGTCAGCCGGGTTAATTCTAGCCTTTATATTTCTTTACAAATTGGGTGATAGCATGGCTACTGCTCTTGCAACCCCGTTTTATCTTGACTTGGGTTTTAGTAAAACGGAAATAGGTTTAATTGCGAAAAATGCTGGTTTATGGCCCAGCGTTATCGGGGGCTTACTGGGTGGTATCTGGATGATTAGACTGGGCATTAACCGCGCCTTATGGCTTTTTGGTGCCTTTCAAATGATTGCTATTTTAGGATTCTATGGTTTGGCAACTTTAGGCCATAACTTACCAGCATTGGCAATTGCCATCAGCATTGAAGCGCTCTGTGTTGGATTGGGCACAACCGCGTTTGTCGCTTTTATTGCGCATACGACTAACCCATTGTATACCGCAACCCAATTTGCCTTATTCACCAGTCTTTCGGCGATTCCACGTACCTTTGCCAATGCAACCACGGGTTATCTGGTCGAATACCTCGGCTGGCAAACATTTTTTATATTTTGCTTCTTAATCGCCATACCAGGCATGTTTCTGTTAATAAAAATAGCACCCTGGAATGAGCCTACAAATCGTAATCCATAATTAATGGCGCGTGATCTGAAAATCGTTCATCTTTATAGATGGCCGTAGCAATAAGCTTATCTTTTAGATTCGCGCTGACTATCTGATAATCAATACGCCACCCAACATTTTTAGCCCAGGCCTGCCCCCGATTTGACCACCAGGTGTATTGATCACTCTCTTGATTAAGAACCCTAAAAGCATCAACCCAATCCTTAGAAAATAACTGATCTAACCACGCCCTCTCTTCAGGTAAAAAGCCAGAGTTATTTTTGTTACCTCGCCAATTCTTTAAATCAATTTCTTTATGAGCAATATTCCAGTCGCCACAGATAATATATTCACGATGAGAAACTAAACAAGACTCCAGATATGGCATGAAGCGATCCATAAAACTAAACTTGAAAGCCTGCCTTTCTTCACCCGAAGAACCCGAAGGTAAATAAAGAGAAATGATACTTAAATTGCCAAACTGGACCTCAATAAAGCGCCCTTCTGAATCGACGTCAACCCATCCAATGCCATTAATGATCTTGTCTGGTGGTACTTTAGTATAAATAGCAACGCCGCTATAACCTTTTTTTTCTGCATCATGATAAAAACAATGATAACCGGTTGGGCAAAAAATGTCAGTATCTAGCTGATGTAGTTGAGCTTTAACTTCTTGTAGGCAAATAACATCAGCATTTTGCTGGCTCATCCATGAAAAGAAACCTTTGCGTTCTGCTGCTCGAATCCCGTTGACATTTAAAGTAATTACACGCATAAGTTTAACAAAGGTTGCCAAAAGCTAATGAAATAAGTATTATACGGA
>QVQE01000161.1 GCA_003584865.1 Methylococcales bacterium | reverse complement strand
CCTGCTCTGGGTGAAGGAGGAGGCAATGGTCAAACAACAGACTCAGAATCAGGCCACGGCTTGATCCCTCTTCATCCAATTGTTTGGCCTCACGCCCCCAGCCTTCATAAAGCTTCCAGTCCTCAAAAAAAACCTCTACAAGCCATCTAAAAGTATAGGCTTGAACAACATCCAGTGTTCGCCATGTCATATCGGTGGCGACTAAATAGCGGTAATCACTTTCGTCTTCATATTTCAAAGCAACGACCATGCGTTTTTTACCCTGAGCCAGCACTTTTAATCTCGCACTACTCACCGTCGCTTTAACCTCTTCACCGCCGCGAACCCGTACAGTAACTCTTACACCTTTGTTGGTGGTGTTAAAGTAATCTTTCAAATGCCGTTTCTTGCCTTTATAGTCAATAAGCGGGTTCTCGTGCAATTGGCTGATAACCTGGGTTATATCAAATATCTGCGAAGCTTTGTCCATAAACCTGGCTTCTCCATACAAAGCATCTGCTAACACGGCCTTTATTTTAATTGTGCCATGAACGGTCTTGAATGCTTGTAGCAGAGTTAAAGCAATCTGCATTTTTGTAGGATAACGGCTATCACGCTCAATCTTAACAGGACGATCTTTTTTTGCCATCCCCAATTTCTTTAACCGCCTATCTTCTTTACTCCATGCCTTAAGTGCTGGATCGGGCCTATAAAAAGCAAAGCCTACCGGAAACGTGAGGGTCTGCGTAACCAACAACAATAAAACCACCGTCTGTCCATTGACATAGCCTCCTGACGCCTTGTGTTTTTGCTTATGTACACCATAAATTCGTTTCGTTCGCTTTGTACGAGCCCGATCAGATTCATCAAGAACCAGCACACCGAATTGGTCAGCAATATTCCCATCAAACAAAATCCCAGCCACATCCGCTGTAGTTGGGTCAGTTTCGCATTGGGTTTTAGCTTTGATAGCGCTGCATCAAGATCAGTGACAAACGTTTTGATAGAGATAGCGGGTTCGTACATCAACAGGGTGCTGAAATACGTGGAAGTTTACGCCGATTATCTTACAAGGTTTAGTGCTATTTTCCAATTCTTAAAAACTTGAACATCGAGTATACAGGAAAACGAAGATTTAAGTTTACTCTGACCCCAGTTATACCTTGACTATTTATATGAAATATCATATAAATAGTCAAGGTATAACTGAGAAACAAGCCCGTTGTTTGGATAGGATCATCCCATGAGGACTGGAAGACTTTCCCTGAGGATGTACAGGATGTCATGGGATATGCACTTCATTTAGCGCAACAAGGCGAAAAAGCACCGAATACCAAGCCCCTGACAAGCTTTCAAGGAGCATCCGTGCTGGAAATCAGGGACAATTATCTGGGTGATACCTACAGAGCTATTTATACAGTAAAATTTCATCAGATTGTGTATGTCCTCCATGCTTTCCAAAAGAAAAGCAAAAAAGGAATTGCGACCCCTAAAAATGAAATTGATCTAATCGAACAGCGTTTAAGAACAGCGAAAGAACACTATGACCAATATCACACACACTGACGATGGATCTATTACATCGACCTCGCATCCTTTTGAAGGATTGCCAAACGGTGAAGAACGCTTTGCCAAAGTCCAAATTGCTCGCCAGATTAATCTACTGATTGAGGAACGCGGCTTGAAACAAAATGAAGCTTCGGAATTACTTGGGATTACCCAACCCGATGTTTCCAACCTCGCTAATGGACGACTTTCTGGCTTTACCTTCGATCGTCTTTACCGTTGCTTATTTGCTCTTGATACGGATGTTGAGATTATTCTCAAGAAACACGCTCCAAATGATGTTACCCCCGCTGGCGTACATGTATCCTATATTTAATTTGTCGTAGACAGCCAAAATAGACTTGTAACGTGTGATATTTTTACCAGTGTGTAGATAGTGTAGTTTTTTAACGCACGTGCCGCTATTATTAACGATTGATCAATCGACCATTTAGTTCTTGATCAGCAGGAAATGCCGCATCAAAACTAAGCAATCGAGCATAGTATATAATTGCAGTGGCAATAATCAGGCGATCTTGTAGATCTTTATGATGTTCGGGCAGTGTCAGAGCCAAACTTGCAATTCGACCATGCCTTACCAACCAAGACATTTCAAATCAAGACATTTCAAATCAAGAAATAGCTGAAACTGCAATATCATCAGCTTGTTCAATCAGCTCAATGATGGGCGCTGATAATTTACCGAGAATTTGATTTGTCCACCAGTGCCAGATGTGGGTATCGAGCACGATCATTCTGCCAGCCCCCAGTCCTCGGCAGAAAGTGTGTTCATAACATCGCTCAACTCTTTAACAATACTTCGGACAGTTTACGCGGCGATAGCGCCATAGTTACATAAGGCTGCAAAGCCTAGGCTGGATTTTATGGCAGTAAAGTCCAACCCTAAGTGGCAAGAAAACTTTTCCAATAAATGCGCATTAAATTTACGGGCTTTCCAACTGGCGATGGAAATGACGTTGCGACCTGCACCTTCCACAGCCTGCTGCCTATCTTCCAGACGCAACAGATTCAGTGCCGCCAGTGAAGCATTGAAATGAAAGTTCAGCTTTGCTTCGGAGGTCGCTTGGCAATCGCACAGACCCGTGTATTGCTTGGCAT
>QVQE01000029.1 GCA_003584865.1 Methylococcales bacterium | reverse complement strand
CATAACCTGACTACATCCGCTGGCGATTACGTGTCTACTGATTTAACCTTGACTGGTGATGGTAACACCAGTTATACACTAAGCAGTGGCAGCGTGGTAACAGGAACGCCTGCTAGCAATGGTAGCGGTGTGAGTTTACAATTGTCTGCAATAGATCAATTAGCCATCAACGGCTTGTTGAACAAAGCGGGTACTGTGGCTAACGATGGTACTACAACGTACAACCTTAGCGCGACTTCAGGCTGGGATACGGGGGCTGGTGCAGTAACAACTCAGGTTGTAACCGTCAGTAACGTCACAGCTCCTACCATTAGTAAAGTAGCTTACAATGCTTCCTCTGGTGTATTTAGCGTTACCGGCGCAAATCTTGAAAACCACGGCAGTGCTAATGGTATTAAGTTGCCAAACTTTGTCTTAAGCGGAGGCAGCAGCGCTTACACATTTAGTGCTGTTAATGATACAGTTAGCAATTTGACCGCGAGCGGCTTTAGCTTAAAGCTAAGTGCCGCTGATAAAACCAGTGTAAACAGCTTTGTTAATAATAATGGCACAGGGCCATTAGTTGGCAATGCCTATAATTTAAGCGTAGGGCTGAACTGGGATAGTGACAATGGCGCTAAAATCACCACACAAGGTCTGACAGTTAGTGGTGTTTCTACAGCTACTCCTACTCTTAATCTGACAATTTACAATGCCAGTACCGGTGTTCTAACCTTAAGCGGTAATAACTTTACGACCAAAGCGGCAGATTATGTGGCTACTGATTTGACTCTGAAAGGTGATGGTGGTACTAGTTATACCTTGACCAGCGGAAGTACGGTGAGTGGTACGCCCACTAGTACCGGCGTTAATATTCAGTTATCCGTCGCTGACGAATTAGCAATCAATGGTTTATTGAACAAAGCCGGTACCTTGGCAAATGATAAGAGCGGTTACGGTCTGACCACTGTCAACGGTTGGGATATTGGCGCTGGTACCTTTACGACTGGCGTTACGGTCAGCAATGTCGTCGCACCTACTCTGAGTAGCGTGGCTTATAATGCCAGCACTGGCATATTTACGGTGGTTGGTGCTAATTTGACCAATCACGGTAGTGCTAATGGTATTGTTTTGGGTGATTTGACTTTAAGTGCTGGTACTAGTAAGTTTGTGTTTAACGCGGTAAATGATAGTGTGAGTAATCTGAGCAACACTGGATTTACAATCAGCTTAAACAATGCAGATCAGGCGCTGGTTAACGGTTTTATAACGACCAATGGCACCAAAACCACAGGTGGAGTACTTTATAATCTGGCGGCAACAGCTAATTGGGATAGCGATAGTGGCGCAAAAATCACTACAGAGGGAGTAACGGCTAGCGGCGCTGCACTCAGTGTAGTGTCTTCTGGTGGTTTAGTTAATCCACAAGCAGTGGCGTTGGATGGTACTGGTAATATCTATGTCACCGATTTTGCTGCGAATACCATCGTTAAAATTGCCGCAGGCACTTATGCTGCCAGCACTTACCTTAGTGTGAATCAGCCTTCTGGGTTGGCCTTTGATAAAGCCGGTAATTTGTATGTGAGTGAATACGCCAATAACATCGTACAGGAGTTTACAGCAGGCTCCTTGACTCCGATCACCATTGCCACCGGTCTAAATAAACCAATGGGCTTAACGTTAGATAGTTCGGGTAATGTGTTTGTGGCTAACAACGGTAATACTAATTTAGTTGAAATTAATCATGTTGTTTATACGCCAACACTTACTAGTGTAACGCCTACCCCAGTTAATAACTTGTGGGAAAATACTGGACAACTTGTATTGTCAAGAGCGTTATTTACAGCTTTTGCTGGGGCAAATGTTGTGACTGATGTTAACTTCAGTAACGCGACAGCGGCCATTACTCCTAACGATTATCTCTATTACAACGCTAGCAATGGCGGTGTTTATTATGATGCTAATGGTTCTGTTAGTGGCCCGGCGGTTGAGATTGCAGTAGTAGGCTTGACGAGCCATCCAACTACATTGAGTCTAGGGGATTTTACTTTGGTTGCTTAACAGCAATCGTTCTAACATAGGTACTCTCTCACTACTTAGAGTTTCCGTAGCAATACGGCTTTAAGTAGTGAGGGATTAGTAAGAGTGTTCTGGATTATCAGTAATGGGCTAGTGCAACTCGTTGTACTGCATGTTCATGTCGAGATGTACTATAAAAAAGAGCTTTGCTATCAGCATAAGCTCTTTTTTGTGTCTTAAATGCTAGCTCACTTCACTAGGTTCAGTCTTTTGGCTTCTAGTCAAATGCTCTTCCCACAAGCTCACTGCAAGCGGTTAAGTCTTCCTGCGTGTCCCGTCTTAAGTGGGTAGTCAAAAATACCCAATTAATGACACAAAAAAATGTTTCACAAAGCAATAAAATTATGTTATTGTTCTTGAATCAACTTTTTTAAGAAGTAGCGTAACTCATTCAATTCCTAACTATTTTAATAAAGTTGTCATATTGCCAACACCACAAATTAATTAGGAGTAACCAATGAAAACAGTTAAAATACAGCTCAGCTCAGCTCAGCTCAGCTCAGCTCAGCTCAGCTCAGCTCAGCTCAGCTCAGCTCAGCTCAGCTCAGCTCAGCTCAGCTCAGCTCAGCTCAGCTCAGCTCAGCTCAGCTCAGCTCAGCTCAGCTCAGCTCAGCTCAGCTCAGCTCAGCTCAGCTCAGCTCAGCTCAGCTCAGC
>QVQE01000026.1 GCA_003584865.1 Methylococcales bacterium | reverse complement strand
GCCACCGCCACCGGCGCGGGCGTCTATGCCGTCAACACCACGACCGGCGTCTACACCTTCAACACCGCCGACGTCGGCTCCACGGTCCGCATTTCCTACACCTACACCGCGACCACCACGACCAACGCCACGATCACCCAGACCAACCCGCTTCTGGGCGTCGGCTCGATCATCTTCGGCCTGCAACTGGTCAACCAGACCAAGGTCGTGGTCGCGGGCGCGAGCGTCATCAAGCAGTTCAAGCTTAGCTTCCCGGCCGTCCAGGCCAGCAAGCTGAACATGCCGCTGAAGCTGGACGATTTCTCCCTGCCCACCTTCGATATGTCCGCCCAAGACGACGGGGCGGGCAACGTCTTCTCCTGGTCGATCACCGGCTAATACAGGAACACCATGGCCCAAATCACGATCGGGGGGGCGCTAATCCAGGCGTCCCTCAGCAACTACCGTCGCCTCAAGCGCGCCTGGAAATACATCGCCAAGGCGACGGAGCCGGGCGCCGACTTCACGGACTCGATGGACGCCATCATCGGCGTCATCGCCGTGGGCTTGGACGTGCCCCTTGAGGGCGAGCCGGTCGCCACGCCCGGCGGTCCCGCCGTCACCCCGGAGGCCATCGAAGCCTTCCGCATCGACTGGATCGCTGAGCACCTCAGCCCGACGGACATCAAGGCCCTGCGCCCGTTCATGACCTCGCTGATGGTCGAGGCCGGGCTCACGGAACCGGAGGGGGAGGATCTGGCGACGGGGAGCCCTTCGACGGTGATTTCGACGGAATCATAGCCGACCTCGTCGCCGCAGGCTGCGGCGGCTGGGACGAGATCGAGGGCTCCTGGGGCATGGTCCGATACCGGGCCATGCTCAAGTCCTGGGTTCGTAACGGGCCGCCGCTGCACATGGCGTATGCCGCCGTCCACGGGATCATCAAGCCCCCCGTCGCCAGGGCAGACCGTCTCGAAACCTTCGATGACGTCTCCAACTACATCGGCGCCCTTCCGGGCGGCGCCACGACGCCAAGCCCATTCCCCGAACTAGAAGCGAGGCGCTCCGATGACGGATAATGTCGTTGCGGTCGAAATCACCGCCAACGCTGCAGGCGCAGTCGCCGGATCGAAAGAGGCAGGCGCCGCCGTCCGCACGATCACCCCAGCGGTCGAGGGCGTATCACTGAGCCTCAAGGAAATGGGCGAGACCGCCCTGGCCGCTTTCGAGCGCGCCGTCCTTGGGGCGAACTCGGCCCGCATCGCGGTTGTCGAGTTGGGCGCGGCCGTGGCCGCCATCGAGGCCATGGTCAATGAGATCGGCGAAGTGATGCTGGCCGCCTTCGCGGTCGAGGCCATCGCCAAGTTCGCTGAGAACATGGGCGAGACGGCCGAAAAGACCGTCCACATGGCCCAGACCTTCGGGCTCACGGTCGCCCAGATCCAGCAATTGAAGGCTGAGGCCGCGCTCACCGGCGTCCCGGTTGAGGCGCTCGGCAAGGCCATGACGCGCCTGGATGCGTCCTTCGCTGCCGCCAAGGCTGGCGGCGACAAGCAGGCGCAAGCCTTCAAGGCCATGGGCGTGGACGTGAAGGGCTCCTACACCCAACTCGAACTGCTGCGAAAGGCCGAAGAGGGCATCGCAGCCATGCCGGACGGCATCGGCAAGTTCACGGCCGCCTACGCCGTGTTCGGCCGCAACGTCCAGGCGCTCGCCCCGCTCCTGAACATGACCAAAGAGCAGGTCGAAGAGAACGCCAAGATCACGGAAGACTACGGCGCCGTGAACGAAGTGGCCGCCGCGAAAGGGCTGGCCCTGGCGGAGTCTCAGAACCAGGGCAAGGTCGCCATGATGGGCCTGAACAACGTTCTCACCGACGCCCTGGCGCCGGTGCTTAAGACCGTTGTGGACGGCATGAACCACATGATCGGCGCCTTCACCGCCAGCTACACCAGCGGCGGGCTCGCGAAGACCATGCTGGAAGGCGTGGTCGGCATCATCAAGATCCAGCAGACGGCGGTGATCTGGCTCGGCGAACTCTTCACGATCTCGGGCATCGCCATCAAAGGATGGGCCACCCTGGCCACCGACGCCGGGCAGGCCGTCTGGCAGATCATCGGCCCGTACCTGACCAGCGCCGTGGGCGATTTGGTCGGCTCCTTCACCTTCCTGAAGGACCAAGCGACCATCGCCCTGCAGACCGTCCTCGGATGGGTCAAGGCCCTGGCGGAGGCGGTCGGCAAGTTCCTAACCAGCCTGCCGGGCGTGGGCGGCGCGTTCTCCAAGCTGGGGGCCGACGCCAAGAAAACCCTCGGCGACATGAAAACCAGCGCCGACGCCGCCGCCGCCTCAATGGCGAAGGTCTGGGGGCCGGACGCCAAGGTCAACATGCCCAAGGCGGGCACGTCCACCACGGGCGACCTGCCGGGCGGCAAGCCCAAAAAGGACAAGGGCGGCGACGGCGGCGAGTCTGACATGACCGCGCTGCAAGCGGCCTTCGACCAACGGCAGGCCGCCAACAATACGATGCTCACCAACATGAAGGCCGACGAATTGGCCTATTGGGAGTCCGTCAAGACCAACGTGCAGGGGGGCGCGCTTACCCAACAGGACGCCGACAAGGTGTCCATGAAGGTCTTCACGCTCAAGCACGAACTGGCCATGCAGGCGATCGGCGAGCAACTGGCGTCGTTCAAGGCGGCGGAGACTGAGAAGGTCTCCGAAATCACCAAGTCGCTCGCCGCGA
>QVQE01000047.1 GCA_003584865.1 Methylococcales bacterium | reverse complement strand
TAACCTTAAACCGTCCCACTTTAAATGGATAGCCCCTTTTTTAAAGTTGTTTCAGGATAAACACCTAAAGCTAATATTTTTTCCTTTCCTGCAAAGCGATATTTAAGACGAAAGTATTTAGCCCCGTTCGGATTGATTAATAAATACAAACCCTTTTCATCAGATAGCTTATAAGGCTTGTCTGGTTTGGGCTTGGCTGCTTTTATGGTGGTATCTGAAAGTGACATGGGGGTATCAATTTTTAAAAAGTAAATGTACCCCCGTTTCATACCCCCAAAATATTTGAATGTCAATGAGCCTTGTTGCACTTCGTTGGACATAAAAAAACCCGCTAAGCCTTATGACTTGCGGGTTTTTGTACTTCTTAGCACTTCGTTGAATCCTTATGTGGGCCAAAGTGGCTTAGTATTATGCTCTGTAGGCCTTTATAAATAAGGGGTTTATGTTTTTAAAATAAAAATATACCGCCATTTATACCGTCAAACAATCAAAGTAACCCCCTACTCAACCTTCTCAATAATTTCAGGGATAGCGTTCTGCTCTACTTTCTTAGCTGAGTTTACGCTTCGTTCTGAAACATTAAGCATCTTTGCTGCGTCTGCTCTGCTTGTTTGGGTCTGCAAATTTGCAGACCCTCCAACATGCTGATTATCACCTAATGAAATATTAGCCAACTTAGCCGCCACCATAGCCCGTTGAGATTCATTAAGATGTCTACGCTTAAACCATCTCCTTATCTGCATATTGATAGCTGACTTTAGTATTACCAATCAAAGCGGGTTCTGGTAATGGCAAATCATGACTAAATCGAAGTATTGTAATTTCCATTACTTCGGGGTTGTTTCTTCCTTCGAGCTTTTCAAGCCTTGCCTTAATGCTCACTTGATACACCTCTATATTGATTAATCCACTCATTCTGCTCTGTTGTTAGTGGCTCGGCTTCGATGTTCTGCCCACTAAATGCGTTCCCCCATTGTTTAGGTGTAAGCGTGGGCGCTAATGTTGGTGGTGTCCATCCATTAGTAACATTACCTTGTTCTAATTTCTCGACTCGATTTTTTATACTCATTTCTTTTGCTCCAAGATTTCAATACGCTTCTCTAAGTCCGATCCTTCAATGGCTTTCTGTACCGCTTGCAACATCCAAACCAGCTTAGTACCCGTTACAGAGTCAATCACTTCTGATCTTGATTCACGATACACTTTAGCCATCTCCGCCTTAACATCAGCTAGTGTATTTAATTTACATCCGTAACGCTTGCCTTTAACAGGGGGTAAGCTTTCGATTTCACCGGTTGCGCCATCTATCTCAACGGGGTATTTATTCGCCATAAGATGACCTCTTAGGGTTCATTTTCTTCAACCATTGGGCATGTTCTAGGTTTTGCGCTTCTATCTCATAAACTAGACCGCTCGGACTGTAGCAGGTAACAAGTAGGCTTTTTAATTCGCCTATGATTTCGGCCTTATGAGATTTTAAGAAGTCGCGTTGTGTCTGGGTTAATTTGCTTGAGGGGGTAATGACTATGCTATCTCCATCAAGATTAATATTAAAACCCGCTTCACGAATTTTAGATAAGGCAGCCATTAAAAGACCTCCTTATCTTCTAAAACTTTTCTTTCGGGCTGTTTTTCTTTCAAACCATGTTCACAATGTTCACGATGTTCACACTTTTTTATAACAACATTTACACCATCACGATTAGGCTTTGAGATTTCAATATTAATGCCTAATGCATTTAACGCGGGTTGCTGCCTTCTCAAAGAATCGCCTAAGCCTCTGGGTGACTTAGGCCATGCGTGGGCGTCTTGCTTGTATTTGTCCAATAACTCTAATAATTTCTTCATGGTGCCACTGAAACCCATCGTAGAAATTAGGTTATGGTCGTCTACCAGCTCACGAATCGCCACACCAACGGGTGAAGCTTCTAAAGCTCGGCTGATACCTTCTGATCTATTCGCCTTATAGAGCGCGTCAAATGTTCCGGCTGGATTTCCTAATGCCTGAGACATGGCCTCACCTAATCGGGTAAAGTCGGCCATTCTTGGCGGATTAACCAGTTTTACTTTCGGCATCTGTACCAGCGTCTTAACAAATAAATCCAGCAATCCACCAAATATAGACGGCTTGGCTTTTTCCCACGCGGCATTGATTTCTGATTCCTCACGGTATTCAATACGTGGACATTCTATTGTTATCGCTCTATCGGTTACATCTTGAGCGGTCAATACGTTGGGAATTGAATTTATTATGGTCGGACGTTTAACACAGATTGTTGATTCTTCATCATTGGTGTAATACTTGCGCGTCACATGTGCGCCCCCCGTTGCCAGAATACATAAGGCATCTTGCATGGCGGGGGTTAAGTGAGATAAATTCTCATAACTGACAACGCGATTACAGCCAGCCGATACAAATATGTCCTCAACTGTTTTGGGTGCGCCTTTTACATTCGCGGCGCTGTTATCAACTAGTTGCTTGATTTTGTCTTGGGTAGAAGTTTTCGCACTGCCTTGAGTGCCATTGAACGCAAGAATGACATTAGGTGTATTTTCTCTAAGGAACGTGCATTAAATAACTTAGGCAACTTCAGGAATTATCACTTCAGGAATGGCAGTGTAATTCCATTGCCCGAGATGCTTATCAAATACAATTCGCATTGATTCTTTAAACCCTTCCATAACTTTTCTGCCCGTCTCATAAATCCTGTTAAAAATACAGACAAAGACTTTTAATCC
>QVQE01000037.1 GCA_003584865.1 Methylococcales bacterium | reverse complement strand
TTCTGGCATTAAAGCCGCTTCGAGTTTAGCCAGTCTTAGTTTTATACTCATAACTCAATATCCCATTTGTTAGCATAGATAACCGTCTTAGGCTTAATGCTAACATCATCAAAATGGCGCTTGTAGACATCTTCGTTGGTTTCTCCATCATTAACGGCGATTACTACAAATCCGTTGGGTTGGTTGTCATGTTCAATTTTAGATACTCTATTTTTTAAATTACTCATAGTGATACCAATTCGATTCTATTAATCTCTAGTTTTTCAACTCGCTGTGTCAATTCTTGCAGTTCGATTAACTTACCTTGATTAGATAAAGCACTTATCAGTTGCGCCCCAATGTCCGGCGGTATTTGCCCCGATAGAGTAGCCCTGATAATTTCGTTACCTTGTTCGGCTAGGGTGCCATTAGTAGGCAAGTTGATAGTCATGGCCTGCGGTTTTAAGACTGGGCAACACCTATCAAGTAAAATTTTTGCCGCCGCTGTATCGCCGTTCTTGGCTTGTTCAACCAGTTTTAATATTATGTCCGGCATATCATCAAGTATTAATTTTCTAAGAAGAGTAGCGGGTGTCTTATCTTTTGGCCGTCCGGCTGGGTTGCCACTAATACCAGCTTTAAATTTAGTTGATTCTTTCATCTCTGTTTATATCCTGCTTGTTTTAGGTATTTTAACCAGTCGTGATTGTGCATTAGTCATTAAAAACAAAGCCGCCCCCCTTTTATGTCATTTAGGGCACTTTGAAACGCTAAAATATCCATTTTTGAAAATATCAAACCTCTACAGGCCGCGCCATTCCTTCTACTGGCCCTAAGTGCCCTATATGCCCTAAATACCCTAAGTGTTAATTTATGGGGGAGCACTATTTGTTTTTAACATTGGGCATTTAGGAATAAAAAAGGGCACTTTGGGCACATTGAAAAATCACCCTAAACACATTCATATTTTAAGCCCCTACCTAATCCGGTATTAGTCGCTTTCAATTCCGCTCGTGGGCCTGTACTGTACAACTTCAATTTGCTTTTTATCTTTCTATCACCGATACCGTTAAGCCGCTCTTTTATGTAACCAATGATTTCACCCTGACTTTCGTTCCCATCTGCGATACCAAGCTTGGCTAAGTCTATAATTTCCCTATCCTCATCAGGTAAAATATTAATAATCTTGTCAGTCATGGTTACTTTCAGGCTATTGTTTTTATCAATATTGAATGATACGGGGTTAAATTCAGCTCTTACCTTGTCGGGCCTAGTGGTAACTTCAAGGATATTTGTTTGTTCATTAAGAAAACTATCTAAATAAATCAGGTTATCAATATCGTTCCTTAAGTCGGCTGTTCCTTCATAAATGTGTTTACCGTCTTCGTCCTTGTACTTATTGCAATGCCCCAATAAACAGATAGTCGCACCTTGTACCGTTAGCTTTCGTAACAATTTATAAAACTCTTTCGCCTTGGTTTTATTAATAACATCAGTAAACTTTTTTAGAGTGTCCAATATAAAAACATATTCACTACATTGGGCGCCACCATCTGCAATGGTTCGAAGTAACTCTGTCACATCATCGGCTGACTTTCCCTCACAAGCATCGGGCGCAATTACTTTGTAATTATGAGTTTTGGCGTGGGCAAAATGTTTCTTTAAATCGCCTGGCCCTGCGTCAACATTTACATAAAAAACTTTCATTCCGTCCTTGCCTAAAATCTCACAAAAATATCTGAATAATGCTGACTTGCCACCATTGGCGGGGGCTGCATAAACTGTAATATGTCCTTGTGCAATAATATTGGGTATTAAAAAGCGCGTGTTTGCCATTTTGTCTACATGCTCTTGAGTTAAAACAATATCGTTAAAAAGGCTTTCTATATCGCCATTCCAAGCAGGTATATTTGATTGCTTTTTCTGTTTGGCTTCATGCTCCTTAAATAATCGCTGGTTGTGCT
The DNA here is from genome assembly GCA_003584865.1 of Methylococcales bacterium. Lineage (GTDB taxonomy): Bacteria > Pseudomonadota > Gammaproteobacteria > Methylococcales > Methylomonadaceae > Methylobacter_C. Next base: position 834 of record QVQE01000037.1, on the reverse strand, counting down.
TAGTAATCTCTAAATTCCAATTTAGAGCACCCATGTCACCACCCCCCGCCATGCTCTAAGAGCCGAAAGCAGTCGAAAGCATCATGTGCATAACCATCGTTTAAGGCATCTCCACCATGCGAAAAGCACCTCACTCTACCATCGGCACAGTTTCGCATAAGCGCCACGGCGGGGGCTTTTGAGCTGGAATTAGGCCTAATAAATCTATCCTTTCCGGTTTGCTTATAACCATTACGAATAAGCACATCATGCACACTATAAGCCTGGTTAAATTCTTTTATGGGGCATCGATAACCTTTTATATTTTCGCCTTGTAGCGGCTTATCTGGTTTGTATTTTGGCGGGTCAGCGATGCCCAAAGCACTATTAAAAACAGGCTTCCAATCGTCAAAATGTTCCAGCATGTCCAGCAAAATAGGCGGCGCTGGTGGTATAGCTGTCGGGTTTCCGATTAACTGATAATCGCCACCTTCAGGATGATTACCATGAATTACATCTTGGCAATTTCCCGCGCGTAACTCGAAAACCATTTCATCTTTCAGTGTCGAAGGATTTTTATATTTAAGCTGTTTTAGACTAGCGTTAAGAGTAGGGGGTACTTTAAAAATCAATTTCCCCCTGTTGAGTTTAGGGCTTTTAATTTCAAGCCTTAAATCATCTTCTAACCAGTCTAATAGTTGCGTGTCGGTGGTATCTTCAAATAGCCGCCGCGTTAACTCAACATTATCAATATCAAAAGCCATGGTATTGGACTCGGCATGATACAAGCCAAAATTAAAGCCCTCACACGCTTTAAAATCATTAGCATGGTTACTGTAGCCATTTGGATTAATT
>QVQE01000191.1 GCA_003584865.1 Methylococcales bacterium | reverse complement strand
GGGTCAGAGTAAACTTAAATTCATTTCCCGTTTCAATTGTTTTTTTTTGCCTTATAGCAACCCTATTTGTTTGCAACAAATAAATTGTTTTAGAGGTCAGATTATAGAACACACAACATTTAAGTTTACTCTGACCCCAGTTATTGTGACCCCAGTTATTGTGACCCCAGTTATTGACCCCAGTTATTGTTTAACAGGCACAATACTTAATAGAGTTATATACACTTAACCAACAAACCTGCACGATCTGCCGCATCACATTGACGATTGTCAGAAGAGATAAAAATATCCGCTTTTAAAACGACTGCGCTGCCTATATGAATTGCATCCATACCCCGAAGAATATTATTTTCAAGACTTGAAATTGCTTTTGCTAATACTAATGGGCCAAGATCGCAAACCACCGCATCTTCAATATCAACCATTAACATCCTTTTAAGCTGGAGATACTGTTCCATATTAATTTTATCTTCTCTCTGTAAACGGCAAAAAGCTGAAATAATTTCAGGTAAAGCTACACTCGATAAGCCAATCTCAGTAGCCTTATCACACCACTCCATGACTTGATCAGTCCCTGCTTCTTGAATATAACGCTTCACAAATGCAGAACTATCAAAAAAAACTAACATCAGATAACGGGACTACGTTCGTCCAAAATCATCTGACTTATCGAAACACCGTCCAACACTAAAGGTTGAGCTTTCCGTTGCTTCCAAGAAGGTAAATCAGAAATAATAGGGATAATATCAGCGATAGGTTTGCCATTTCTTAAAACCCGGACTGATTCACCAGATTCAACCATATCAAAATATTGTTTAGCGTGATTTCGCACGTCAGTAAAACTAGCTTGTCTCATCTCACACCTTAATGTACAAATAAATGTACATTATCAATATAGATCAGCTCCATTGTCAAACTATTACCGATTACCGATAAAACCGCCTAAGAAAGCCTAAACGAAGTATAAACGAAGTAACGGGGTCAGAGTAACGGGGTCAGAGTAAACTAAGTAACGTAAGTAACGGGGTCAGAAGTAACGGGGTCAGCAGAAGTAACGGAAGTAACGGGGTGGAAGTAACGGGGTCAGAGTAACGGGGTCAGAGTAAACTTAAATTCATTTCCCGTTTCAATTGTTTTTTTTGCCTCGCGGATTCATCATATATAGGCTACAACATTTAAGTTTACTCTGACCCCAGTTATGTATTCTGCACAAGAAAAAATCTGGCAATTAATCTTCCAGAACGAAGCACAACTAGATATGAATAATACGCTATTGTGTGGAGGCACTGCATTAGCAAGGTTCTATCTTAAGCACCGGATTTCTTATGATCTTGATTTCTTTATACCCAACAAATTTAATCCAGAAGCCTTACTCATTAAACTTAACACAATCGGCTTATCCATTAAAGATCCCATAACAGAAACCAGAGAACAATTTTGTCGACAATTAGGTGGCTTAAACGAAGAATTTGCCGAGATTGTAAAAATAGATTTTATAGAAGATATCTATGAAGGTATGTTTGATACAGTCATGTCCGACGGCGCTAGAACTGAAGTTATAGACGGGCTCTACCACCGAAAAATTCGCACGATTTCCGGTCTGTATTTAACTGACGGCAGTATTAAAGGTGGGCGACAAACAGCTAGAGATCTTTTTGATTTATTTGTATTAAACCAATCCGTAGAACCATTACATAAATTCATAACCCGCATTAATGATCATGGTGCAAACATACCCATAGAAGGTCTTTGTAAAGGCATTCTTAGCATGCCCTGGCTTGATTTAATGGATGACTTTGAAGAATTAGAATTACTAGGCGAATGGAAAAGTACCGATTTACCTGCTATAAAACGCTTACTAGAAAAAGAAACTTTAATCTTGCAAAACACTTTTTTTGATAACCGTCATGATGCAAATTAACCATTCCTTGTGGGATAGGGCCAGAGTCTCAGCTTTTTGGGATAGACCCAATCTAACTTATGAAAAATGGTTAACGGGTATTTTAAAAGGTGATACCCGTAGCAATAGCCTCATTAAACAAAGCATGTTGCATATGAAAGGTCCTATCTTTATAGAACTTATCAGCTTACCCGTCTTTATTGAGCACTATCCTGATTGGCGAAAACTCTTAACAGACAACGAACCCATTACTTGGACTCGACAAGGTATATTAGATGGCCTTTGGTCTTGGCATGTCTGTGGCACTATTTACATGAAAAACCCGACGCATGAATGGTTCAAACTAACCAAAAAACAAAAAGAGACTTTTTACTGTATATCGGAACTTGGCTATGAATCCATCTATCGAGTAGCGAAAGAGATGAATCGTAATTACAGACGCGTGCTAGACGATGTAAGAAAACTGGTCGATTTAGGCATTATCCAACAACGTGTTAAAACCGTTAATGGGCGACGAACTATGATTGTAGGCGTTTAAAAAACGACACGTCCTGTCAGTTAAAAACAGCATAATAGCGCCAAACAATTATCGGATTTATATATGAGCAACAATCATCACGACACCTTGGTCTATCGTTTGGCACAGATGCTGATCAAACTTAATCAAGGTGAAAAACTTGAGCCACAGGCACTTGCAGAAGAGTTTGGCGTTAATTTAAGAACTATCCAACGCGATCTGAATGAACGCTTTGCCTACTTACCCCTAGAAAAAACCGATGGCTACTACCATCTTAATACTGCTTTTTTAGGCAAAATTGGGCATCCTTCATTTACCGGTTTACACTTTATGCAATTCTTGGCTTTATAAAGTCATGAAAACGGGTTTCTTTCGATGTACAAATGAACACAAACCTTCAGTTCATTGTACAATGAAGGTTTATATCCATGCCATTAGCCAATCCAGATGA
>QVQE01000093.1 GCA_003584865.1 Methylococcales bacterium | reverse complement strand
TGAAGGTTTGTGTTCATTTGTACATCGAAAGAAACCCGTTTTCATGACTTTATAAAGCCAAGAATTGCATAAAGTGTAAACCGGTAAATGAAGGATGCCCTACAGCCGCTTTAGACGCTTTAGATGCTGCTATTTTAGCCGCTAAAGACTGTGCACATACCGCTATTTCAATCAGAAATGATTGTGAGAAAGTCGTTGATGCAAAATTCATTCTGCTTGCAAAATATGTCGATCGAATTGCCGATGGCGATGAAACGACTATCCTGAGCAGTGGCTTTAATGAATCCAGGCAACCCAGCACCCCTGCCAAAGAAGAACTGACCGTCAAAGATGGTGATTTTCCGGGTAGTATTTTTACAAAGTCCTGGCTTATAGACCACAACGGTTCTTATCGATGGGAGATTCGTTTGTTGGGAACCATTGAGTGGGTGGTCTATGTCAGCATTCAAAGCAGTTTTGTCATATCGGGTTTAATTATAGGGTCTACCTATGAAGTTAGAGTCGCTGCAGTTACAAAAGACGGCCAGCAACCCTTTAGTCAGATAGTAACAAAGTTAGTGGTGTAAATCACTATTGATGGATTTGTACGGCTTTGATTAGTTATTTAGTTAAGCGGTATAGTAGGCATTAGGGTTATCTGCAAATTATGTGGGTAGCCCTTTTTGGTTTTACTGGAATCGTTTGAGGCGCTTGGGACGTTTTAGTCAATCACCTAACAGGTAGGTGAGTGTGGTATCGATCATCAGTCAGCACTTCACCTCGCTCTCCCTGCCGAAACGACGGGTAACTGCGGGTAACTGGGTCAGAGTAAACTTAAATATAACTTTACTCTGACCCTGTTATTTCCCCTGTTATTTCTCTGTTATTTCTGTTATTTACTGACCCTGTTATTTAAGCGTGATTGACGGGGCTGCAAACCCCGTCACGCTTCAGTTATTCCATTTTCATAGATTTTAAGTAAACGGTATCCGGACAAAAATCCACCTCAGTCGACCAAACTAGCGTGCCATGATCAACTCGGACGGATTTAAAATAAGCAGGATTCCTTAATACTTGAAAGACAGGGAAATCTAAATAGTCCGAAACATCAAAAATACGCTGCTCCTGATTATCAAAAGTAACGATTAATTGATGATTATTAAGCGCTTTAACTGCAATGACACGAGGATTCATGACTTGCTCTTTAGCGTAATGGATCAATTTTAAAGACGGGTTCGCCACGAACCGCTAATGTCCAATCAGCCATCAACTCATCTTCATGGATAGCAATCCATGCTTGCACCATTCTAAGTTTCTTTGAAGGAAAATCTCCGCTCAGTAACTCGCCGTCCGGGATTTTTAATACCGCAGTAAAGTCTTGGTATTCAACGTGAATATGCGGTGACTTATGATTATCAATATCTCTAAAATACATCATCACTAATATTCCGTAAAACATACTAATCGTTGGCATGGAAGGTCTCTAATAAAAATAAAATGAGAAATTATAATTTAAATCAGACGCACAGGTTGGACAAGCTATTTTCGTTACCCAACATTTAACGGTTAACATCAGAACATTGAGAATTTCTTCTATGCCATTCGTGCATTCTAACGCGAAAATGTCGGGCACGAAAAGCATCTGCTTGACCTATATCTACTTGGCTATTAATTCCTCATTGGATTTTAGCCGAGTAGGCCGGAATAAGGCTTTTCGAGCTTTAGCCAAGAACAAGCGTTTCCAGCAAATTGCCGGAAACGCCACCACGCGCTACGCCTGGGTGGTCTTATTCTGGCCTACTCGGCTACATGGCTTTTTTCTTGCCAGTATAAGCCCATCCCAACAAACCTGACATAAACAACCAGACACCAGCAGGTAACTGGGTCAGAGTAAACTTAAATATAACTTTACTCTGACCCTGTTATTTTTCTGTTATTTTTCTATGTTAAAGAAGATATTAAAAAAATTTGTGTCTGGGTAATCTTGTTATGCAACAATTTAGTTTTTTCGGCTAAACTTAAAGCCCCTTTTTCACCGAAACGTATGCAGATTGCAAAATGTTCTATTTATCATTAATTTACTTTCCTGACCCTACAAGTCACCGTGAACAAGGAGTCGACGATCAAACTGTATTCTAATTGTAAATATTATGCGAAAAGCATTATCCAAGTGAGCCTCGGACGATTACTAGCAATCGTCTTGGGATACCTCCTAATGGCTGTATGATCGACATAATGCGGTTTGCTACAGTGCTATGTACTTTGAGTTGTTTATTGTTTTCGCATTGTCTGTACGCGGAGGATAGTTCAGTTGAGTATAAAATAAAAGTAGGATATTTATATAACTTTACTAAGTTTGTAACTTGGGAAGATGACGGTTCCGAGAGTTTTAATCTATGTGTTTTAGGGGAAGATCCATTTGGAGATTTAATTGACCCTATAGAACAGCTATCAGTCATGGGTCGGGCCATTAAATTATTCAGATTAGGTAATGTCTTTGGGGCAAAAAAACAACCGCATTGCCATATCCTTTTTGTTAGCTCTTCGATTACAGATACGCAGTTTGTTCAAGGAGTCGAAAATACTTTAGTTGTAGGAGAAAGTGCAGGGTTTGTAACGCAAGGCGGTATGATCGGTTTCGTTAACAAGCAGGGTAAAATAAAGCTACAAATAAATTTGAAAGCCATCACTAAGAACAGATTGAAGATTAGCGCTAAACTATTGGAAGTTGCTGATATTATTAAGGAAGATAATAATGAATAATTTTATTGGTAATCTGTCAATCAAACGTAAGTTATTGATGACTTTAATTTTTCCAAGTGTAGTCTCGTTATTTTTTGCCGGTCTATTCTTGGTAATGCTTGAAATTGCAGAGTTTCAAAAAAATACCCGAGATAATTTGTCAACGTTGGCGATGATTATAGGTAATCGCAGT
>QVQE01000079.1 GCA_003584865.1 Methylococcales bacterium | reverse complement strand
TTGCTGGAAACCACTTACCAAAAAGGGGTGAAACTATGTAAAAATGCATTTAAAGCTTTGGACAACCGGATAGAACGGGATACCTTACTGCCAAAATACTATGTGACTATCCAACCTCAAATTTAAGAAAATAAAATGGAGGTTATTTTTTGCGAGTTACCTTACCCTGCAATTCAAAAACAAACGGATATTAATGATGTGTTTCTGTCTATTGTAAAAGAGCATACGGCAGGCGATCCGATGGATGAAACAAAAAAAATGGACTAACTTGATGCGTGCGAAAATAGGCTCTTTATTGGCTGCAGAGGGATTTAAAGAATCAATGCGAATTGTATTTGATAAGCATCTTGGGCGATGAAATTATGTCGCCAAGCCTGAAGTGGTAATTTTATAAGTTGCTCAGGTTATTTTGTGCTCATTCCTAAGTAACTTTTAATATATTCAAATATATGTAACAATACAACTTATGAATACATACAGACCACATGAATTTGGAAAACTGAAATATCAGCGCAGGAACAAGCTAAAGGCGATAGCCAAGAAAAAGCCGTGGTTAACTACGCATAATCTTGGTCGCAGGATTCCGGTTGCCAGATCTGAAGATCTGTCAACGGAAAGCGAATCATCAAATGAACATGTTTGTATATGAAATTTGAAGCAGCCCTTGTGAATACAGTTGAATTTTCGTCTTTACCCTTAAAACCCGCCCTTCTTGAAAATATTGAATCGATAGGTTATACCCACTTAACACCGATTCAGGCGGAAACATTGCCCCACATTTTGGAAGGCAAGGATATTATTGCCCAAGCAAAGACCGGCAGTGGTAAAACCGCAGCCTTTGGCATTGGCCTGTTGTCACGCTTGGATTTTAGTAGCTTTAGGGTGCAAGCGTTAGTTATTTGTCCTACGCGAGAACTCGCTGATCAGGTTTGTAAAGAGATACGCACGTTGGCTCGCTTTACTCAAAACATTAAAGTATTATCTCTGTGTGGTGGGGTGCCGTTTGGCCCTCAAGTCGGTTCCTTAGAACATGGTGTGCATGTGGTTGTCGGTACACCGGGGCGCTTACAAGAGCATTTACGTAAACGGAGTCTGCGCTTAAGTAATTTAAAAACATTGGTATTAGATGAAGCCGATCGCATGCTGGATATGGGTTTTGAAGAAGTGATAACCGATGTTATCTCTTATGCACCTACGCATAGACAAACCTTGCTTTTTTCGGCGACTTATACCGACCCTATTCGGGAACTTAGCCAGAAGTTTCAGTATAAACCCCTGTCCGTGACGATTGATAGCAGTCACCATGAGAGCGTAATTGAACAGCGTTTTTATCAAATAGAGAAACCTGAGCGAATTAACGCCTTGGGTTATTTGTTAGCTTATCATCGCCCCGAATCAACTGTAGTATTTTGTAATACTAAAAGAGAGTGTCAGGATATTGCCAATGCCTTAAGCAATTGTGGCTTTTCTGTACAGGCATTGCATGGCGATTTAGATCAAAAACACCGGGATCAAGTCCTGGTTCGTTTTGCTAATAACAGTTGTTCTATACTGGTGGCTACTGATGTGGCCGCACGAGGACTTGATATTAAAGAACTTCAAGCGGTTATCAATTATGATTTACCTTGGGATCCAGAAGTCTATGTACATCGCATTGGTCGTACAGGTCGTGCCGGGAAAAAAGGTTTAGCCTTGAGTTTATGTACAGAAGCAGAGCTTAATCGAGTCAAAGCCATCGAAGAGTATCAAAATACTTCAGCAAAATGGGATGACACTGCTCCTTTTCAACTCAAGTATGAGGAACGCTTTGAACCACCCATGGTGACCTTATGGATTGATGGTGGGCGCAAGGATAAAGTACGGCCAGGTGATATTTTAGGCGCCCTGACAGGCGCCGGTGGAATAGTAGGCAGTGAAGTAGGAAAGATAGATATCTTTGATGCCCATGCTTACGTAGCCATTAAACAAGCCAGTGCAGACAAAGCGTTAAGCTGTTTAAAAAACGGTAAAATAAAAGGCCGCAGTTTTATGGTACGTAAGTCCCAATGGTAAAAATTTTAATGAAGCTCTCGGTGCCGAACGATCACATTGATTAATGGGCGTTTAAAGTATTCTACCAATAATTCAACTAAATAAACAGAACGGTGTTGTCCACCCGTACAGCCGATAGCAATCGTCAAATAACTGCGCCCTTCCTGCTCAAAGCGGGGAATCCAGCGTTCAAGAAATCCGGTAATATCCTGAAAGAACTCATCGACTAACGGTTCTTTTTTAAGAAAGTCTATGATGGGTTGATCATTTCCCGTGAAAGGGCGTAATTCTGGAATCCAGTAAGGATTGGGTAGGCTGCGGGCATCAAAAACAAAGTCAGCGTCTAAAGGCACCCCGTGTTTAAAGCCGAATGATTGAAACTGTAAAGAAACATGTTTAACATCACGCTCACCAATTTGTTCTCTGATGAGTTGACGTAATTCATGGTACTGAGTGCGACTGGTGTCAATAATGACGCTAGCATAACGGGCAATTTGGCTGAGCATCTCCTTTTCAATTTTTAGTGCTTCCTTGAGAGGAATGTTGTAATCGGTCAGTGGATGCTTTCGCCGGGTCTCGCTATAGCGTCTTAATAAGGTAGATTCCTCGGCCTGCATAAATATAATTTCGCAGTCAATCCCTTTCTCCCTGATGAGCTTTAAACTGTCTGAAAAGTTAGCCAGACTTTCAAACTGATTTCTGGCATCAATCCCTATCGCGGTTTTTGCGTAGGCCTTTTGATCAGAAAACATGACATGATTAATAAAATCTTGTAGTAACTTTAACGGCAGATTATCAATGCAGTAATAACCACAATCTTCTAAGGTGTCCAAGGCGATACTTTTACCTGAACCTGATAACGCACTAACGATTAATAGTTTCATTAAGTAGTCCTTGATGTTCAAAGCCCTTG
>QVQE01000035.1 GCA_003584865.1 Methylococcales bacterium | reverse complement strand
TTATGCAGATGCAATTGACAAAATATACTGGAAAGGTGTTTTATGGAGTCCAAGTTATTTTGCCGGTTCAGTTGGTGGCGCACCGCCCTCAATACTAAAGCAATATATTGAGCAGCAAGAAAGACCTGTTTAGATACAATCAAAAGCACCCTTATATCCCCCACCTGAAAGAAGGGGCTTTACGGGTTTTTTGGGTAAAGTAATTATTTTTTTCGGCTTTTTTATGAAGAAAGTGGAGTATCAACCTTAAGTCGGACAGACTCCTAGAGTGGTTTTATGATAGTTTGGATTGAAGTTAATCCTAGGTATTCGAGAGGTTCTGACTGTTAACAAATCTGTTAACATTTAGTAATTGAGTTACTGCTAAGTCATTTAAATAACAGTAACTCCATAATATGGCGGAGAGGCAGTCCGCCCAACTCACATTCAATTAGATTCAACAAGGTTCATAAATCACTGTTATTTAACAGTAACTTATAAAAAGATTGTTCAACGAGATTCAATGAAATATACTGTAATCCAATGTAACGGGTAGGGCTGAGGGTAGGGCTGAGATTCACAGGATAAAGCAATCATGATAAGAAATAAGTTGACAGCGCGAACAGTCGAAACAAAAAAGGCTGAGGGTTATTACTCCGATGGTGGCAACTTGTATTTAAGGATTACACCAAACAGAACTAAGTCATGGATGTTTATTTACCGAAAGGACAAAAAGCGAACAGAGATAGGACTAGGTTCAGTTGAACTTGTAACATTGGAGGAAGCGCGAGAAAAGGCCAACACGCTACGCAAGCAAATTACCAATGGCATTAATCCCTTAATCGAAAAACAACGCCTAGACAATGAAATCAAGGCGAACTTAGCCAAGTCTATGACATTCAAACAATGTGCTGATGCTTACATCAAGGCGCACCAAGCAGGATGGAAGAATAAAAAACATATTCAACAATGGCAAAACACACTTGCTCAATATGCCTTTCCTGTTTTTGGTGAACTTGACGTTAAATCCATCGACACGGGTTTAATTACAAAATGCCTTGACCCGATATGGCTATCTAAAAATGAAACAGCAGGGCGCGTTCGTGGGCGCATTGAATCAGTTTTAGATTGGGCAACAGTGCAGGAGTATCGCAAAGGTAACAACCCCGCACGCTGGAGAGGACATCTTGATAAAATCTTTCCAAAGCCTTCTGATATACAAAAAGTAGAGCATCATAGCGCCCTACCCTATGCCGAAATTAACGCGTTTATTAACCTGTTACACAGTCAGGAAGGTATAGCCGCGAAATGCTTGGAGTTTACTATTTTGACAGCAGCTAGGACAGGCGAAAGCATTGGGGCAACATGGGATGAAATAGATTTAAACGCGAAAACATGGACTATTCCAGCCGAGCGAATGAAGATGAAAAAAGGGCATATTGTTCCACTAAGCCCACAAGCTTTAAACATTCTTAATGAGATGGCAGCCATTAGAACTAATGATTATGTTTTCCCAAGCGCCAGAAAAGGCTTAAGCAATATGGCAATGTTGAAACTGTTAAAGCGCATGGATAAAGGTGATATAACCGTACACGGCTTTCGTTCTACGTTTAGAGATTGGGCGGCGGAATCAACAGCCTATACCAGTGAAGTCGTAGAAAAGGCGCTTGCTCATGCCATTAAAAACCAAACCGAAGCAGCTTATAGACGGGGTGATTTACTCGAGAAACGCAAACATTTAATGGAGGATTGGGCGCGACATTGCAACAAAGCGGTGATATACCGCATTAAGGAGTTGTACAGATACAGCCTAAAAAATTCGGTAAAGAATGGCGCTCAGGTAGAGTGCAAAAAGATTGGCTAAATACTACATATAGTGCTTTATTGATTATTTTTATCTACATGTTGATAAAAACCCTTGTTGTATAACTTTGGACGTGATAATATTCCTCTTAAGCGTTACTTATAATCGTTCGCAAGAACTCCCGTTTGCAAGAACTACAACTCGGTTTGCAAAAGTAAGTAACTAGCGACCCTAACACACCTGTTAGGCCAATCGCAGCGAAGAGACGAGACATAAAATCAATAACACAGCGAACCCAACCAAAATACAGGGGCGTTGTGGCTTAAGAACGTCCGGTGAACGCCTCGACCGCGCGACTTAGCAAGAACTGGGATTATTCCCGCTTTTTGCTTTGTCGTGTCAAAAAACCCTCATGACAAAGTAATAAACCCTTAATAAAAAAGGCTTTATTATGTTACAACCTGAAGTTAAACAATCAGAATTAACCCTTCCCCAATTAGCGTATGTCATTATTCGCTTAAACCAAGTAATTAAAAAAACTGGCTTAAGCCGCTCCACAATATACAACCTTATTAAGTCTGGTGACTTCCCGCAACAAATCCAATTATCCCCAAGAACAATGGGCTTCGTAGAGGCTGAAATTGATACTTGGATAGCTGCCAGAGTTGCGGCTTCAAAGGCGGCTTAACATGATTAATTCAAAAGTAATCAGAGACAATGGCCGTCATATTACCCGCGCCGATTACAACGATACCAAACCCCTGTTAGATTCTGGCAATGTAAAATTTCCTAGAATAGGTACCGTTGAATCTAGGGCATTGCGGCGGCTATTTCCGGCTGGCGTTATGATGTCACATCGTGGATTTGATTTTGCATCTCACAGCTACCGTTTAGGCTCATTTATTGGCTGTTTAAGGGATAAAGGCTGGACGATTGTTAATCATGATGAAGCGGCATTAACAAATGATTTTGTTAACCGGACTGCAATCTTTACTAACTACGAGCTATTTGCAGAATTTACACCGGAATTGGCCGAACGGATAAAGGAGTTTTGCAAAGTGGTTGATGAATTTGAAGCAATGGCAGCAGCAAAGAAGGCGGCAGCATGAGGGAGCATACTAAAAATGACTTTCTAAACCGTGTTTATTTTACCATTAAAAACAAGTTACTTAAATTAGCTGAGCTGGTGCGTTTAATTGGGAGTTTGTTATGGTAAACGAGCAAGTTAAAAGTTTATGTGATGCTGGCTTGTATCTTGTGGCGATACCACCTAATAAAGAGGGACAGCCTACTAAAGCCCCTGTTTCTATGGGCTGGAATAAGCCCAGGAGCGT
>QVQE01000174.1 GCA_003584865.1 Methylococcales bacterium | reverse complement strand
CTTGAACAGGCTTTTTTAGGAATTAGCGCATAATTATGCGCTATGTTATTATTTATTCAAGAGCGTTTTAAAAAATCTTCTTAAAACCCATACAGACCCTAGTCGATGGTCATTATATCCACAATTTGAAGCCTAGATCATAGCTGATGAATACTCTGGACAAAAAAACTGCAATACAATTCGAACAGCTTCGACAGTTGTATTCAGAAAATATTATACCGTTAGTTAACAGCGCCATTCTTGCACTGATTCTAGCGGTTATGCAGCGGGATGTCATCAGCTCTACAGTCCTTGTTTCATGGTTTTCTTCGATTATCCTGATCATAGTTTCACGGACGATTCTTACTTTATCTTATCAACGTTCTTCATCCCGTAGTAAGAACAGAACCTATCTCTGGCTGCTAAGGTTTCGCTTGGGCATTCTGATATCCGCTGTAGTCTGGGGGGCTGCGGGGTTTCTGTTGTTTCCTGCCAATGAACCACAACATCAGATGTTCCTGCTCTTTACGCTGGCGGGCTTAACGGCTGGGGCAGTAACTTCGTATGCCGCCGATGTCGTTAGCGCCCTGATATTTTCTGTAGTAGTGCTTACGCCCATTATTATTCGCTTGTTTCTGGTTGGCGAAAGCTTGTACCTGGCAATGAGTTTAGCATCCACACTTTACCTCGGTTATTTGGTGATCAATTTTCGGCATAATAATCGCAATATCTCTGACAACATCTTATTACGTCTTGAGGCAATCGACCGGGAAGCAACTGTAAAAACAAGCGAAGAACACTATCGCTTATTGTTGAGTTATTCACCTGTCGGCATATTCCATTACGACACTAATTTCATCATTACCTATAGCAATACTCACTTTGCCGAGATTCTTAACAGCTCTGTTGAGTCTGTCATTGGCTTAAATATAAAGGCCATCAAGCATCAGGCTGTTATGCCCATTTTGAGCAATGCGCTGGAAGGTGAAATAGGTATTTACGAAGGCCATTACATTGCCAGTTTCAGCACTGCCGACGTCTGGATATCCATGACTTGCGCACCCTTTAAGAATAGCAAAGGAGTGATTATTGGCGGTATTGGTATCGTTCAGGATATTTCCGAGCGTAAGATCGCAGAGGAAAAAATCAAAAACCTGGCTTTCTATGATCCCTTGACGGGTCTGCCTAACCGGCGATTTCTACAGGCTCGTCTTAATCAAGCGTTAGCAACAAGCGCAAATACAGAGCGTCGAGGCGCGTTGTTATTTCTTGATCTCGATCATTTCAAACTGCTCAACGATTCCCGAGGTCACGACATTGGTGATTTACTACTGAAACAGGTTGCCGAACGTCTAAGCGCTTGTTTGGGAGAAAATGATTTTGTAGCCCGTTTGGGTGGCGACGAGTTTTTAGTGTTGATTGAAAATCTCAGCGAGCACCCTTTTGAAGCCTGCGCTCAAACTGAACTGGTAGCCCGTAACATTTTGATTAGCCTGAATCAACTCTATTTTCTTGATCAGTATGAATACCGTAACGACAGCAGTATTGGCATTGTGATTTTTAATGGTCATGATCATTCACAGGATGAATTGATAAAACAGGCCGATATTGCCATGTATCAAGCCAAAAAAATAGGCCGCAACAACCTGTGTTTCTTTAATCCATTAATGCAAGAAGCAATCACCGCTCGGATAGAATTCGAACACGACTTAAGAAAAGCGGTTGAAAACTGGCAATTCTACTTGTATTATCAGATCCAGATGAACAGCTCACATCATCCCATTGGCGCAGAAGTTTTGATCCGTTGGTGTCACCCTCAACGCGGCTTTGTACCGCCAGCAGAATTTATTCCACTTGCTGAAGAAACCGGCATGATCGTGCCGATCGGGCTTTGGGTATTGGATTCCGCTTGCGCCCAACTTAAGTTATGGCAGCAAGAACCTCTGACACGAAACATCACTCTTTCTGTCAATGTCAGCACCAAGCAATTTTTTCAGGACGATTTCGTCACTCAAATACAGACTATTATTCTAAATTATGGTATCAAATCCTCGTTGCTCAAACTGGAATTGACTGAAAGTGTTTTGGTTAAGAGTATCGAAGAAACGATTGTGATTATGGATGCCTTAATAGCCATCGGCATTAAATTTTCATTGGATGATTTCGGTACCGGGTATTCATCTTTACAGTATCTTAAACGCTTGCCGTTATATCAACTTAAAATAGATCAGTCATTTATCAGGGATCTTGCTGTCGATAGCGATGATCAAACCATCGTGCGTACCATTATTGCTATGGCAGACAAACTACATTTAAACGTCATCGCGGAAGGGGTAGAAACAGAAGAACAACGGCAGTTTTTACAGGATAATGGCTGCGTAAACTACCAGGGATATTTGTTTGGCAAGCCGCTGGTACTGGACGATTTTGAGGCGTTACTAAAGCAAAGCCTCGCCCCTACCGATGACAGTTTTTCAGTTATCACAACAGCAGATTTCTCGATAGATCGCTAATTTAACGCCCTCAAGCACAGACGGTCTGACAGTTAATAAATCAGGACGAACAGAGGGTTCGGGCAGTGGCTTACGCGCATCAACATAAAAAGACAAGCCCGTCTCTAATGCATCAACCGCGTGTAGCATGGGTAATGTGGTTTGCTACCGTTCAAAAATACTTTTAAGTGCGAGCCTTTACCGGGTTGAAAGGTTGCACCTTGTTGTTCTAGCCATTTTTTCATCTGTTTTGAGTTCATAGCTAAACTATAACAGTTCTGTTGTATTTATCAAAGATGGGAATCATTTATAAAAATATAAATTTACCATTAAACAGCACAGTCATGTAGGTTGGGCAACATCTTTTCGTTGCCCAACCTACAACGGTCAAAATTAAAATATCGAGAGATTTCTTCAATGCCATTCGTGCGCTCTAACGCGAAAATGTCAGGCACGAAAAGCATGTGCCTGACCTACTTAACTAATTAACAATAATACTTAGCGGGTCAGCCCAGGCACCGTCACCATGATTGCCCACCGCTCTAACACGTAGCCAATAAGTTTGGCCGGGCGTTAAATCGCTCAATAAGATATGTGAGGCATTCTTGGATGAAAGTACATGTTGCCAGTTGGCCTCAATACTGGGGTCACCTTGGGTGCTTTGTACTTCATAACTACCTGCACC
>QVQE01000081.1 GCA_003584865.1 Methylococcales bacterium | reverse complement strand
ATGATTTCAGAATCAATGGTCGATTTATCTCGCTGGCAATTCGCTGCAACCTCTTTATATCACTTTCTATTTGTGCCATTGACGCTTGGCTTGTCGTTCTTATTAGCCATTATGGAGTCCACCTACGTCATGACAGGTAAAGAAATTTACAAAGACATGACACAATTTTGGGGGAAATTATTCGGTATCAATTTCGCCTTGGGTGTGATGACAGGCTTAACTATGGAATTTCAATTTGGAATGAATTGGTCTTATTTCTCCCACTATGTCGGAGATATCTTCGGAGCACCCTTAGCTATTGAAGGCTTAATGGCTTTTTTCTTAGAAGCTACTTTTGTGGGTCTATTTTTCTTTGGTTGGGATAAATTGGGTAAAGGACAGCATTTATTAGTAACGTGGTTAGTGGCGTTAGGCACTAATTTATCAGCCTTATGGATCTTGGTGGCTAATGGCTGGATGCAAAACCCGGTGGGTGCAGAGTTTAATTATGAAACCATGCGCATGGAACTTTCCAGTTTTGGGGCCTTGTTATTTAACCCAGCCGCTCAGGTTAAATTTGTTCATACCGTGGCTGCGGGCTATACCACCGCTTCTGCTTTTGTCTTGGGTATTAGTGCATATTACATGCTGAAAGGTCGTGATGCTGCTTTTGCACAACGCTCTTATACCATTGCCGCTGGTTTTGGGTTAGCAGCGATACTTTCTGTTATCGTATTGGGTGATGAAAGTGGTTACACCGATGGTGAGGTACAAAAAGCAAAACTAGCCGCTATCGAGGCAGAATGGCATACCGAAGAAGCCCCTGCCTCCTTTACCGCTATTGGCATTCCCGACCAAGAATTAATGGAAACACGCTATGCAGTAAAAATACCCTGGATATTAGGTTTAATTGGCACACGTTCTATTGATACACCGATTATGGGATTAACAGAAATATTGGAAAAAAATCGGTTGCGCGTTCGTAATGGTATTCATGCCTACGGTGCATTGCAATTATTAAGAGCGGGTCAAAAGGATGAACACACGATTGCAGAGTTTGAACACTATAAGCAGGATCTAGGTTATGGTTTATTACTCAAACGCTATACTGAGAAAGTCGTTGATGCAACCGATCAACAAATAGAATTAGCGGCAAAATCGTCGTTACCTAGAGTCGTGCCTTTATTCTGGACATTTAGAGTCATGGTGGCTTGTGGCTTTATTATGTTAGCCATATTTGTGTTTGCAGTTATCGCCAGTTCAATTAGAAAATGTCGGCAAAACTGGCTGTTACGTGCCAGTCTTTATATGATACCTATTCCTTGGATTGCCTGCGAAATGGGCTGGTTTGTAGCAGAGTTTGGCAGACAACCCTGGACCATTGCGGAGATTTTACCAACCTTTCTGAGTGTATCGTCTCTAACTGAACTTGATTTATATCTCAGTTTGGCCGGTTACATAAGCTTATATACGCTGTTTTTAATCATCGAAATGTTCTTGATGATTAAGTTTATTAAACTAGGCCCTAGCAGTCTACATAAAGGTCGGTACCATTTTGAAATAGCTACAGGAGCATCCTTATGATTTTTGATTATGAAACCATGCGCTTAATCTGGTGGGCCTTGCTGGGAGCCTTGTTAATTGGCTTTGCCATTACCGGTGGCTTTGACTTGGGTGTTGCTATCTTATTACCTTTTTTAGGCAAAAATGACACCGAACGTCGCGTTATCATTAACTCCGTTGGTGCAACGTGGGAAGGTAATCAGGTCTGGTTCGTTACTGCAGGTGGAGCGTTGTTTGCGGCTTGGCCAATGGCTTATTCTGTAGCTTTTTCGGGTTTTTACTTTGCCTTGCTACTGACTTTGTTCGCCTTATTTTTGAGGCCGGTCGGGTTTGATTATCGCAGTAAATTGCCAAGTCCGATCTGGCGCCGAAACTGGGATATTGCTTTGTTTGTAGGTGGACTGGTACCGGCATTAATTTTTGGTGTTGCGTTTGGCAATTTATTAAAAGGTGTGCCTTTTCACTTTGATAATGAGATGCGCATTTTTTATACCGGTTCCTTCTGGGCCTTATTAAATCCTTTTTCCTTGGCTGCTGGACTGGTTAGTCTGTGTATGCTAATTATGCACGGCGCAGTCTATTTACAAATAAAGACGGTGGGGGATATTAATCAACGTTCTAAAACAGTCGTTACACTCTTTACCATAATAACTTTAGTTATTTTTGCTCTGGCTGGATTTTGGGTATCAGCTATCGATGGCTACCAGATCAGTAGCACTGTTTCACCTAATGCCTTTTCTAATCCATTAGCGAAAACTGTAACTAACGCAACAGGATTATGGCTAGCCAATTATGGACGCTGTCCTGTTTTATGGATTATTCCTGCATTGGCTTTTGTAACCGGTATTACGACTGTATTATTATCTAAGCTGGATCGCCCTGGCCTTGCGTTCATAAGCAGTTCATTGACCTTAGCGACTATCATTTTAACCGCTGGCGTCTCTATGTTTCCTTTTTTAATTCCTTCCAGTTCAGAAATGAATAGTTCTTTAACGGTTTGGGATGCAAGTTCCAGTCTTGCCACTTTAAAAATTATGTTTTGGGTGACGTTGATATTTTTACCTATCGTATTGAGTTATACCACTTGGGCATTTCGAGTGATGCGAGGCAAAATAACGCTGGAATACATCCACCAAAACGATCATACGACTTATTAGGAGCTAGCTATGTGGTATTTTACTTGGATACTGGGTTTATTATTGGCCTGTTCATTGGGTATTATCAACGTGCTTCGACTCGAAGCGCAGGAAGCATGGGATAGAGAACACATCACCTTAGATCCGCTCACCCATCTAATGACCAAAGACACGATGATGGGTCGATTAAAAGAAAAGGTCGAAAACTCTAAACGTAATGGCTTTCCATTTTCCATTCTGCTGATTAGTTTGAGTGACTTTACCAGTAAAAATAAAGTGGCAACTTATGAAATGGATGCCATTTTAAGAGGCATAGCGGATTGTTTTAAAGATGATATTAGAGCGGGGGTCGATATTGCGGCCAGGCTGTATGATAAAGAATTTCTGATTGCTATGCCGGGTTCATCACTCAATAAGGCAGAAGAAGTTGCTAGCCGGATTAAAAGTGCAATCTCAGAACGTGTTAAAGCACCTCAAGGTCTTGTCGTTGAAGTATCTACCGGTGTAGCAGAGTTTTCCATGGC
>QVQE01000038.1 GCA_003584865.1 Methylococcales bacterium | reverse complement strand
TAAACGTTTACTTTTCTCTGGCAGACGACTATACAATTCTTGCATCTGCGCTTCAATATCTTGGGTGTAAGGTTCGATCATTTGTCAATTTTGAACAAGATTTCTTTCTCACAAAGTATAATTCTCGAACTGAACTTGCCTAAATTAATTTATGCACATTCCTTAGGTGTTTTTTGTGTCTTCTTGATAAAACCATGCAATAAAATCATTGAACTGTTTTAATATCTTCGCCTAAAGTTTTCTTGTCTTGGGCAGATAATCCTTTAAGCCATAATCTGACGGGTTCACCGCCTGCTTCAGTTGCAAAAAATCTAACAGAAAGAATTTTATTCATATCGAAGTGTACCATAATTGATACAAGTAGCGAGTCTTTTCAGCCGAAAAGCCCTTCCCTTAAGAATAGTAGCCATGACCACATCAACAAATTATATCTGCTGGTTTAATGAGTTAACAATTGACGACGTGCCTTCAAATTCCCAATGGTTTCGCTGTCACCGCAGAAACTTATCGATATTTACTAAATCAAGCCAATGCGTGGGATAACTTTCATGCCGCCATAGATGACCTTAACCCAAACGATGTCACAGACTTAACAAAACGCGCTCGAACAGCCCGTGACATCATTTATGTCGCCCCCTTTCCACTTGATTTGGAACAACAAATAATCGCCGCTTACACTCTATTGCAAGCACAATATGGGGATGAAATGAGTGTAGCCGTGCGTAGTTCTGCCACTGCAGAAGACTTGCCCTCGGCAAGCTTTGCTGGGCAACAAGATACTTATTTAAATGTGCGCAGCGAAGTTGCTTTGTTAGAAGCCTGTAAACGCTGCTTTGCCAGTTTATTCACCGACCGTGCTATTCATTATCGTATTGATCAAGGCTTCGATCACTTTAAATTAGCCTTATCCATTGGCATTATGAAAATGGTTAGATCTGATTTAAATGCCAGTGGCGTCATGTTCTCTTTAGATACAGAGTCAGGTTTCGAGGATGTGGTTTTTATAACTGGGGCCTACGGTTTAGGTGAAAATGTCGTACAAGGTGCAGTTGATCCCGATGAGTTTTATGTCCACAAACCAACTTATAATCAAGGTTATCGAACTATCTTAAAACGCAATTTGGGTTCTAAAAAGATCAAGATGTTTTAACCCTAGCTGATTATGTGATGTGTGAGATACCCAATTAACCTTTGGCGTTGATAGAGATTCTGCTATTATTGCTGAACACTTTGATGAACAAGACGCCGGGGTTAAAGAAATGATCCGCTTAGTCTCTGAAGGCGCAAAGCGAAATGGTAAACATTGTGGTTTATGTGGTCAAGCACCCTCTGATTACCCTGAAATGGCCGAGTTTTTAGTAGAAATTGGCATTGATTCTATGAGCTTAAATCCAGACACGGTGTTAAAAACAACGCAATTAGTATTAGATACTGAAAAACGCTTGGGTAGATAACACATTATACAAAATACCTTGCACACATGACAAACAACTACCGTATAACTATAAAAAACCCACTCTTACCCATATTGATAATGATGAGTGGGCTTTTCGTTAATACAGTGACACCGGCTAATTCTAATCCAGAACCTAACGACTTGTATGAGCAAATTATAGACATACAAAATCAAATGCACATTAAAGTACTCGGTTTAGAAAGAATTCAGAATGAAGATAAAATTAAAACCCGGGGTAATTTAGAACAACAATTAGAGCAATTATTGGTATCTTATAACCATATTATCAGTCGGACGCCTAAAGGTGAGATTGAGCGTATTGTCATAGTCAATAAAAAACAAAAATCAGAAACTCAGAATATTGTTTTACCTACGACTCACCAAGGTAACCATTATATGGTTTCAGCCGCTATTTCGGGTGATGGAAGTGTATGGGAAAACATGGAGATGGTAGTGGATACAGGTGCTGATATTGTGGTACTTCCAGAATCAATGATTGCTAAACTAGGCATGACTCTGGCAAAATTTACAACACAGTCAATGCAGACTGCAAATGGGATGACAAATGCAAAACTTGGGGTGAACGGTTTGCTAAAAAGTCTTGAATAGCAATAGTTAAATGTTGAATCGGCTTACTTGACTTATTGATCAGGTCATTAAATAAATACCCTCCAAAAAACGCTGTAATAATTAGGATTATTATAGAAATTGATTTTTTATTCATTTGACGTGCTATTCGATTGGAAATATATCTACATCTTACCACAAAGCCGCATATCTACAATACTCAGAGGGTGGGTAAAAAATGAAGACAGAGGCAGGTCTTTACGTTTGCTTTTACCGCATGTAAACGGTAAAAAGAAAGCCTTGACCGTTTACCGTGAAAGCCTCGAGTATTCCAGACAAGCATAACTTTACTGCCCTAAGCAGTATAATAAAATCAATAAGTTACTGGTCAGGCTAAGGCAGGTTTTGTTACTGGCAACTTGCCGATTTTTTTAAGAGCCTTGATCCAGCGTGGCGCATTTTTTTGGGCGGACATGACCTCGTAATCGACCCCGAGATCACAATAGAGCTCATGCCGCGATAGCATAAAATAAATGATACGAATCAATTTATGAGCAATGGCAACAATGGCTTTTTTATGGCTCTTGCGAGCCATAAGGCTTCGGTATTTCGCAGCCAAAGAACTTTTGGTGTTACGTGCTGCATTGGCACATTCACATAAAATATAACGGACAATCGCATTGCCCTTGCGTGCCTTGCCCGCAATCAGCCCCGCTACCATCTCTCGGGCTGATACGCCCTTGATGTCAGACACCACCGCACCCAGCTTGATACCGGCATCGTCTAGTGTCTTATGTAGCCGGTTGGTTTCGCTGGCCAACATGGCCGAGAGTTTGCGGCGATAACGCGAAACCAGTCGCAACTCGCGCAAATCTTTAGGCGGTATGAAACTGCCACGTACCAGCCCAAAGCGTGCCAGTACGGCCAGCCATTCCGAATCGCACATGTCGGTCTTGCGCCCCGGCACATGCTTAATGAAATGGGCATTGACGACCATGGCAAAAATGCCAGCCCGCTCAAGGTGGGAATAGGCGCTTTTCCAATAAATACCTGTGCTTTCCATGACCACCCGTTCCACTTCAAGCTCAAGTAACCAAAGCACCATTGCCTTCATGTCGCGTTTAAAGCCACCAAATGATTGCTGGTGCTTGGTTAGGGTGCCATCTTCGTTTTCAACAAGCACAGTGATGACATGCAGCATACGATGGACATCAATGCCAGCG
>QVQE01000151.1 GCA_003584865.1 Methylococcales bacterium | reverse complement strand
AAACAATATTTTATAATAGTATTTAAAATTATCATTTTTTATATCATAAGTTACTTATGACTTACTGTGTTGCGAACAAGACGAACCTCAAAAAGATTACTTCGTATGGAAGTATTTATTAATCCATTTCTAAAATCAACATTCCAAGCAAAAGCCAGATGCCCCTTCGGAAAATCTTTTCCAAGTAATAAGTAACTGGGTGAAGAAGTCCAAAAACTACTTCTTGGTGTATTGGGAAATAACGTACTATTAATCGCAGGATTAGAAGAACCATATTCTACGATGCTGGCCAATTCTTGAACATTTGGTAGCCGCCAATCCTTATGATTTGCAAAATTATCCGTTAAAGCGAGTGCTTGATCATAGGTATATTTACCAGCTATTATTTTCCATTTGCAGTTTGAATCCGTCCATATTTGCCCAACGGAACAGCGTTGCCACATCAATCCAGTACGTTTATGAGTGACGGTGCCATCCTGATTATCAATAAAATCATCATAAGGCGTAGTTAAATCGTTAGGTAAAGATTGACCAGAACGTACTAAACGAACTACAAAACCAACATTGTTTCCTCCATAGCCATTACTTCCGTGGTATAGGCTAACATACCAAGCATTATCCGCATAGTCAACAACAGGTGAAGCTGACCTAAATACACTATGAACTGGGTCAGGAAAATCACTCAGATTAGTTGGAAATATGGTTTTATTGAGTGCCAGTTCAGAGTTTGCATACTCTACAATAGTCTGCAATTCAGCAATATTCGGCAATCGCCAGTCTGTATGCCCTGCAAAGGTGCTAGTTAAAGCAAGAGCATAGGAGTATGTGTAAGTGCTCGCTTTACCTTGGCACGTTGAACCCGTCCATTGCTGTCCCATTGCACAACGCATCCATGTCAATTCTGTCGTTTTATGAGTCACTGTACCATCTTTATTATCAATAAAATCACTGGTAGGCGAAGTGGGTGTAGCAAAGATAACTTGCAAGTATAACAATAGAAATAACAGAATAATGAAATAGCGAGTGTGTTTTATATTCATGAGCATTATTATCCTTCTAGGTTTTATTATTTAATCGCATGTAAATGTGACTTATGCGCTTATTCATAAGCTTTTAATACTGCGAATGTAGCGTATCCTGTCAAACCACGTCGAAATATATTTTCACGGTTGTATTATTTAATTCACACCTTACTTTGTTATTGACCGCCAGCATCTTTAAGTAACTGAATTGTATTGTTATGACGTTTCTGAGTGGCATACCATAACGCTGTTCTACCCTTCCCATCCTTGGAGTTGACATCAGCTTTTGCAGTGAGCAATGCTTGCACTATTGAAGTATCTCCCAAGTCCGATGCCATCATTAATGCTGTATATCCACGATTACTCTTCCAGTTTACATTTGCTCCAGCAAGCAATAGTTGTCGTACGATAGTAAGATACCCATTTCCAGATGCTTGTAATAACGCAGTTGCATTTACATTATCCTTCGACAGTACAGCATTAACATCAGCCTTGGCATTGATTAATGCTTGTACAACTTCACTGTAACCCTTCACCGAAGCTGCCGTCAGTGCTGTATCTCCTCTTGGTTTCATTGTAGCGTTCACATCTGCTTGTGTAGTCAATAATAACTTTACTATTGAGAGGTGACCTTCAGATGATGCCATTATTAAAGCTGTTGGTACATTCGGCATAGTTATGATATTGACCTCGGCTTTGGCATTCAGCAATAACTTAACAAGTTCGATATTACCTAATCCTGAAGCCAACAATAATGCTGTTGCACCTCGAGTTGATATTGCATTAACATCGGATTTAGCGGTAAGTAGTAGCCTAACTATATCAATATGCCTATTTGCTGTTGCCACCATCAAGGCAGTATTATTTTCTAATGTTTTTACATTGATATCGGCTTTGGCATTAAGCAACATCTCTACTATTTTTATATGGCCTTCCTTTGAAGCCACCGTTAATGCTGTAAAACCATCATCATCTTTAGCGTTTAAATCAATCTTACTATCTTTGAGAATTGTTTTAACCTTCGTTATATCATTAGCAATTATAGCTTTATTAAGAAATTTAATAGATTCTGCTTTTTTATCTTCTTCGGTAGAGACGACTTTTTTTGGTTGTAATTGATAGGTTGCCCATGTACCTATTTTTTCTTTGATATAGTCATCTGAACTTTCTGCAATGACTCCTACATCATCTTTGTGAATACCCATAGCCATGACTCCTTTATGCACATGATTTCCACTCATACCAATCATGTCAAATGGCTTTAAAATTGAACTTAGATGCACTTGAACAATATCCACAAACTGGTGATGAGAATTTGCATATTCCTTTCCTTGAAAAGGA
The DNA here is from genome assembly GCA_003584865.1 of Methylococcales bacterium. Classification (GTDB taxonomy): domain Bacteria; phylum Pseudomonadota; class Gammaproteobacteria; order Methylococcales; family Methylomonadaceae; genus Methylobacter_C. The sequence continues at coordinate 1,005 of QVQE01000151.1, read as the reverse complement.
CTTGAAATATAGAAATGTGGTCTTGATGCATCTGACCAACCATCAGGGATGCCCCGAAATGTAATTCCTTGCCGTGGTATATGAGAAGTTATGAAATCAAACAATTCATAGTTAAAAAAATCGACCGTATTAGGTGTTAGAACCACATTCCTAGCATCAGCCATTTGGGTGCTTGGTGCTATATCATCAAATGTAACATGGTACTTTAGCCCATTTACTTTTAGTCCTGATATGCCAGTAATTAAAGATCCAGTAATTTCATACTCTGGAGTAGCAATTGCTTTATGCGTTATCGCCAACATTGACAGCAACAAACAAATTCTACTTACGTTTTTCATAAAACACTCCTTCATTAAAAGTAATATTAGGTAAGTAGAAATAAAACGATTTAAGTGGTGGTGTCTATGGACTCGGTGACAGAGAGAAAGGCCACATCCCGCGTATTGAGGTCATCAAGCAGTTCTATCAAGTCATGGAGCGACCGCCTGGGGCGGTCAAGCTTCCAGACGACGAGCGTATCATCGGCGGCAAGAGCGTTTAAGCAGTTAGCCAATTCTGGTCGCTTGACGTTCACCCCTGTTGCCTTTTCGGTGTAAATTTTCTCACACCCCGCCGCCTTGAGCGCGGCAAGTTACAACACGGGGTTCTAGTCGTCGGTTGACACCCTTGCATAGCCTGTTTTCATGGCTTATTTTGTCCCTAATTTATGGCACAGACAAGCCCTTGATTTAACAGTGGTGCTAGTTTGTGTCAAAAATCTTGATTTTTGGCATAAACAGCCGATTATACAGACTGTCTTGTATTGGATGGGACAGTTTTGATTTGGTTGTGTGGGGTGTCCGTCACGTCGATATTTCAAAGGCATGAAACATGACTAGACGCGGGGGTTGCCTCTGTCACGACGGGCCTTGGTCATCGTTCAGCCCATCAAATGTGGAGTGCGGCGACTTGTCGCCGCTTTCCGAGCCATGCGGCGACGAGTCGCCGCACTCCACAAACTCACCC
>QVQE01000039.1 GCA_003584865.1 Methylococcales bacterium | reverse complement strand
AAACTCAAGAAAAGATAACGCAACAAGATGTAACCTACACAATTTTTTATGAGTTTTCAATGAAATATGAATGGGATAGTAATAAAGCAGTAGCCAATCTGTCTAAACATGGAGTTTCTTTTGAAGAAGCGAAAACGGTTTTTGATGACCCTTTATATGTTGATTTCTACGATCCAGACCATTCTTACAGTGAATACCGCTTTATATTACTGGGTGAATCAATTCAAGGTAGGTTGTTGTTTGTTTCATATACGGAACGCAACAATGTGATTTGGATAATTAGTACAAGAGAAGCAACGCAATCTGAGAGAAAAGCATATGAACAAAAATGAAATGGAAGATGAATTACGCCCAGAGTACGATTTGCAAAGCTTACAGGTCAGAAAACTTGGGCATGGACGTAAACGCTTTTGTGATACCGTTCGATTAGAACCTGATGTTATTGCCACGTTTCCAAGTGCTGAAGCTGTAAATGAAGCATTACGTTATTTAATCGAAGTAGCCAAACGATAATAAATGGGGTCAGAGTGAACTTATTTTCATTTTCTTCTATAGTGTATCTTTCTATTCATTATTTTAGAGAAAACGCAATGGCTCGACTTACCAGACTATGCCCAGTCGGAGTTCCGCAACATATCATTCAGCGAGGCAATAACCGTCAGGTTTGTTTTGCTGGAGCCGGAGCCGACATTCCGCACCCCTTGGGCATCTTATTGATATTCAGAGTTTGACTGGCCGACGGATGACAGTAAAAAATATGGGGCGACCTTTAGGCTGGCGAAAGCAAAAACCAGACGTTTAAGTTTAGTGATATTTAGTTTTGATGTATTGACGTTAGCTATACGTTGCCGTAGCATTTGTACCTTAAATTAAGGAGAACTTTATGCGTAATGCTTCCATTAATCTACGTGCATTAGCTGAGCAACGGGATCTTATTGACTACGCGGCACAATTGCTTGGCAAGAATCGTTCAGATTTTATGCTTGAAGCAGCCTGCGACAAAGCACGGACTATCGTGCTCGATCAGGTCTTTTTCAGTTTAGATAATGAAAAATATCAACAATTTTTAGCCATGCTTGACGCACCTCCAATCCCTAATATAGGGCTTGAACGGCTTATGGCAATCAAGCCTCCTTGGATCGTTGATCAGGAATGAGTTTAGAGTTTAATTTTAATGAACCTGAACCGCTTGATAAGATTCATCAATTAGATAAGTTTCTTTGCGGTGAGCCTTTACTCGATGAATGGCTCAAGCGACGTGCATTGGCTAACCAAGTAAGCGGAGCGAGTCGAACATTTGTTGTAGCTGATCATAACAAACAAGTTATGGGCTATTATGCGATGGCTGCAGGCGCTGTATCACACCAAATGGCGACAAGTTCTGTTCGGCGCAATATGCCTGATCCTGTACCTGTGATGATTCTAGCGCGACTTGCAGTATCTACTCAGGCGCAAGGGGTGAAATTAGGTGGTGCTCTTTTACAAGATGCAGTTAAGCGTGCGTTGGTGGTTTCTCAAAACACTGGGGTTAGGGCTTTATTGGTACAAGCGTTGCATGATCAAGCCAAAATGTTCTATGAACATTACGGCTTTCAAGTATCACCTGCCCACCCATTAACACTCATGCTTCGATTGTATCAGGTATGACCTTTCTAGAAAACTCTGGGGATTAATAATGGGGATTCATTTCTACGATGGAATATGTTAATGGTGCTGGGCAATGTATTGATATTATACTTTTGTCCGTTGAAAATGCTGGGCAATGAAAAGCTGTTGCCCAGCCTACATGACTGGTGATAATTATGGTGAATAGGCTGTCGATTGGTGTGGCGATATGACCGATATGACCGATTTGCAGGGTTCACTAATTATTTTTTTCACAATTTTGGCTCAGGTATAAATTATGTCTGCATTAGCTTACCATCAAGACTTTTATGGCTGGACACAGGAACAGGCAAAATTATTGCGGGAACATCGCCTTAACGAACTTGACCTTGAGAATCTATTGGAGGAAGTCGAAAGCATGGGGAAATCAGAAAAACGAGAACTGGAATCACGACTGGAAGTGTTACTGATGCACCTGTTAAAGTGGCACTATCAACCTAATTTTCAAGGAAAAAGTTGGGAATTGACTATTAGAGAACAAAGAGCCAAGAGCATCCGACATTTAAAGGAAAATCCAAGTCTTAAAGGACAATTGGCAGAAACTTTCATGTATGCGTATGAAGATGCACGACTATGGGCTGCGCGTGAAACTGGACTGTCGTTAGATATATTTCCTGATGCTTGCCCTTGGACGTTTGAACAAGCGATAGACCCGGTATTTTTTCCAGAAGCAGAATAACCGGTATAACTGGGGTCAGAGTAAACTTTATAACTGGGGTAGTATAACTGGGGTCAGTATAACTGGGGTCAGAGTAAACTTAAATTTTAGTTTTCCTTTATAGTGTATAGTGTCTCTTTCTATTCATTATTTCAGAGAAAGCGAAATGGCTCGACTTACCAGAGTATGTCCCGTAGGCGTTCCGCAACATATCATTCAGCGAGGTAATAACCGGCAGGTTAGTGATCAAGCGCGACTGTTAACTGTTATTTACACATTGCGAGATGATTCAATTCGGATAATTTCAGCCCGTAAATCAACAACAAAAGAGGCAAATAACTATGCGTGACGAATATGATTTCAGCAGTGCAAAGCGTGCTAACGAAGTTCCTCATCTTGCTAAGCTTCAAGCTGAGAGTGAGAGTGGTAAATCCCGTATTACTATCTTTCTTGATGATGTGCTTGCTGAGTTTAAAAAGCGTGCATCTCAAAGCGGCAAGGGTTATCAAACCCTGATTAATGAAGCTCTGAGACATAGTATTGCCCCTGATTCAGCACCTATTACTGTTGAAGTTTTAAGAAAGATTCTGCACGAGGAATTGCATGTGGCTTAAATAACTTTCTTAAATACAGAACTTGGTAAAATCAATTTGTCAGGCTGACCTGCTAATGGCATAAAACCAAAATAGGTATAAAAGCTAACTGCCGTACTATCTTTTGCATCAACAACAATTCCTACTACAGCCAAGGTCTTGCTTGCCGCTATAACTTTCTGACAGGCATCAGCTAATAGAATTGAACCTAAACCTTTTCTATGGAAGCAAGTGCTAACAGCTAGACGACCTATCAGTGCAACCGGTACAGGATATCGAGGTAATGTTTTTGCCAATGTTGCTGGCAAATCAACACAACTTACACTACCCGCGCTTAACGTAAAAAAACCAGCTAATTGTTTGGAATTATATTCTGGTGTTGCTATAACAAAGCAATAACTGGGGTCAGAGTAAACTTTAATAACTGAATAACTGGGGTTGAATAACTGGGGTT
>QVQE01000163.1 GCA_003584865.1 Methylococcales bacterium | reverse complement strand
GAATAAACCGCAATTATACAAGATTATATTTATTTTGAAAGTGTTTTTATAAGTTATTGGTTTTTTTTATGATGACCAAAACCTTTTTTAGCGGGTTTGTTATCAAATCCTGTAAATTTGGTTTTAAACTGTTGGGCCTTGTTGGGCGTAATTGCAGTGCCTTTCGGTTGGTAAGAAGGAATCAAGTGATGCTTGCCGTTACCTATTAAATCATTCCGGCCCATTTCGTTTAAAGCATCACGTAATAACGGCCAATTCTTAGGGTCGTGATAGCGCAAAAATGCCTTGTGCAAGCGGCGTTGCTTGATCGATTTAGGAATGGACATATCAGCAGCATTACGACTGACTTTATGCAATGTATCTTTACCCGAATGATACATTGCAGTTGCAATGGACATCGGGGACGGCAAAAATGCCTGAACCTGATCCGCTCTAAAGCCATGACTTTTTAACCATAACGCCAAGTTAAGCATATCTTCATCGGTAGTGCCGGGATGTGCCGCAATAAAATAAGGGATCAAATACTGTTCTTTACCAGCTTCCTTAGAGTACTTATCGAACATTTCTTTAAAACGATCATAAGTGCCCATGCCCGGCTTCATCATTTTTGATAAAGGCCCTTGTTCGGTATGTTCGGGAGCAATTTTAAGATAGCCTCCAACATGATGAGTGACTAATTCTTTGACGTATTCAGGTGATTCAACGGCTAGGTCGTAACGTAAACCGGACGCGATAAAAATCTTCTTGATACCAGGTAAGGCTCTTGCTCTCCGATAGAGTTTGATTAATGGCGCATGGTTAGTATCGAGATTTGGACAAATACCAGGATAGACACAGGAGGGTTTGCGGCAAGCGGCCTCAATTTTTGGATCTTTACAAGCCAGTCGATACATATTGGCAGTCGGGCCCCCTAAATCAGAAATATGACCGGTGAAATTGGGTGAGGTGTCCCGTATGGCTTCAATTTCTTTAATAATAGAATCTTCTGAGCGGCTTTGAATAATGCGGCCTTCATGTTCAGTAATCGAACAGAAAGTACAGCCACCAAAACAGCCACGCATAATGTTGACTGAGTGTTGGATCATTTCAAAGGCGGGTACGTTTGCAGTACCATAGGCTTTATGAGGCACGCGAGAATAGGGGAGGTCAAAGACGCCATCCATTTCTTTGGTGGTTAACGGAATCGGCGGTGGATTAATCCAGACCTGCCTTGTCCCGTGCTGCTGAATGAGTGGTCTGGCATTTCCGGGATTGGTTTCACCGTGCATGACGCGAGAAGCATGCGCATATAAGATGGGGTCATCTTTTACACTTTCATAAGCCGGTAAGCGAATAACAGTTTGTGAGCGAGAATCTCGCATTAATTGCTTGATTGAGCCAACACTCGTTAGGGGAATGGCTATTTCACCAGAACTGGAGACACTACTATCCTCAGGTTTTTGGTCGCAAGCCGGTTCTTCTTGATAAGGATTTTGAATGGGGCTAATTGCACCCGGTTTATCAATGTCAGTGGAATCTTTAACCCGCCACCCTTCAGGTATTTGTTTAACAAAATGAACAGTGCCACGAATCCCTTTGAGATCTGATATGGCTTCACCTTGCGCTAAACGCTGAGCAATTTCAACGATCTGACGTTCAGCATTGCCGTACACCAATAAATCTGCTTTTGAATCTAATAATACGGATTTACGTACTTTATCAGACCAATAATCATAATGTGCTATGCGTCGTAAGCTGGCTTCAATGCCACCAATAATAATAGGCACGTCTTTATACGCTTCACGGCAACGATGGGAGTAAACATTAACAGCACGATCAGGTCGTCTTCCCGCTTCACCATTGGCAGTATAGGCATCATTAGAACGGATTTTTTTGTCAGAGGTGTAGCGGTTAACCATTGAGTCCATATTGCCACCGGTTACTCCAAAGAACAGGTTGGGTCTACCGAGTTTGGTAAAGTCCTTGGCGCTGGTCCAGTCGGGTTGCGAGATGATGCCGACTCTAAAGCCTTGTGCCTCTAATAAGCGCCCGATTAATGCCATACCAAAGCTGGGGTGATCAATATAGGCATCACCGGTGACTAATATAATGTCGCAACTATCCCAGCCAAGCTCATCCATTTCTGCTTGGCTCATGGGTAATACCGGCGCTACACCAAAACGGTGAGCCCAATATTTGCGGTAGCTGAAAAGATTGGGTGCGGGTGCTAACGTATTGGAAATCATGTCTTAATCAATTGGTTGAAAGTGCTGGCGTTATGTTTTTTTAGGTCTCTTAAAAAAGAGGGGAATTCAATACCATAGAGATGTTCAAGTTCTAATGCATTAGATCTTAACTCTTTTATTGAATAAATAGGGGTGTAATCATTAAAAGCTAGAGCAATGATATTGCCTTTATCACGAACGGGGAGGAATAAGGTTTGCCAATTAAAAACCCGGCCTAACCACAAAGAAACTTGTTGGAACTCTGGATTATGGGTGCCGCCCCAAAGATTAATAACCAAAACCCCGTTTGCTTTTAATAATGCTTTGCAGGCATCAAAAAATGCTTCATTACAAATAGAGGCCGCTAACCCTTCATGATCAAAAGCGTCAACAAACAACAGGCTATAATATTCTCGATAGGGTTCAGCACGTTGGCGAACATAGTCGCCACCATCATCAATGATAATTTTTAATCGGTGATCTATGGGGAGTCCAAAATGACTGCGGGCAATTTTTACGACGCTTTTTCTAAGCTCTACTGCTTTTAAACGACTATCGGGAAAATGATACAAAAGGTGTTTTGCAAGTGAGCCACCCCCCAAGCCAATCAGTAGGGCATCATCTTCTAGCGAGGGCTTAAATAATAGCCAACTGGTCATGGCTCTTACATAATCTAAAACCAATTTATTGGGATCAGCTATTAACAGGCTACTTTGTTTGGGTTGTGAGCCAAAGTGTAGTGATCTGACTCCCTTATTATCAATAACCTCTAAAATTCCCTCATCATCGTGGCTTTCGTGAATAAGCAGGCCATCGTATTTATACATAACAACATTTGTAAGTATTTAAACTGTAAATGATTATTATACACGAGGAAAAGGTTTAACTGATGATCTGTAATCATTCACACTGGGCCCTATTTTTTCCTGCGTCACCTGAGATAATGAGATGATTTAAAGGTTTGAAACGTAGCAAAACTTTAAATGACGATAATGGTGACAGGCTGGCAATAATCACCAATGCCTTCTGGGGTGACGTCCGCGACTGAGACTTCATAAACCACACCGACCTCTAGACCGGTGGCCTCATAGGTAGTTTGTGTCGTAGTGGCGACAGCAATCCATGGGTTTTCAATACCATTCGTGGATACTTTACGCAATCGCCACATACACGCATGAGATCTAGCCCCTTTCACGGTCGAAAACTTAAGACAGCCAGAATGTGAACTATGCACAACCCTTAAGATGCTTTTATTGTGTGGTGCGGGTTGTTTAGTGGGCGAAAAACCACTGCTGATAATAATTGTGTCATCCCCCAAAGCAAT
>QVQE01000040.1 GCA_003584865.1 Methylococcales bacterium | reverse complement strand
GGCAGCGATGTCATACACAGATTGAATTTGTCGATTTCCTAACAACTCAGTTAGAGTAAGATTTGTTTAGATCATATCTTGAAAGATAGGCGCAACGGTATTATTTAAGGGGATGTGGACAGTGTGAACTGGGTGTGAATGATGAGATGTAAAGACAGGTCGCGACCTGTCTCTACGTTTTTCAGTAATTAAATCAGGTAATGATTAAAACTCGTGTATTTTTTGAATTACCCCCCTACAGATACACTAATCACATCACTCCACTGCCCCACCTGTTCATCATGTAACAAATAAATGGCCTTATACTTCCAGACCTGACTGTTGCCTGTTACGGGTATAGGGCATTTGTCGGTGGTATTGGGCTCGGTATTAATGGCTAAGTGAATAAAACTATTGCCATCGCCCCGATCGACCCAAATTTCTATGGCGGCGGCATGGCCTTTAGTCCAGCATATAATCGGATGTCCGGCCTGATTTTGAATACTTAAAATGGGTTTCCAGGTACTCGGATCAATAATTTGTGTCGCACCGATTAACCATAAATCTTTACCAATGGCATCGGTGAAGTTCTTATTGGCTTTGATCAGTGCAACTAACGCCGATAAGCGCGGTATGACACCGGGGCTAACCGCTGAGGGTATGGGCTGAGCCACTGCGGGTGGCATTGGCCAAATCGCTGAACCACTGGTACCATCACGCAGTTGATTTTTATAGGCCGTCCAGTTTTGTGAGTAAGCCTGCATATCGTTTGCACTCTGAAGGGTATAACGGAAACTGCTGCTATCTGCATTCAGTATATTCAAATCATCCCCAGAAATATTCAATAAGTTGGCATACGGGGGTAAGGCTGTGCTCAAATGGTTGAGCAAATCTGCTTTGCCGCCATCGGTTACTGGCATAAATGTTGTTGTGCTCATAATAATTAGTTCCTTTGAAGTAATCAATTTAGTACATGCTGCAGAACTTAATAAACAGTCTGCAATGATTTTTTAGCATCCTGCTATTGTTAATAGGCATCTAGCCGAAACGGTGGATAACTGGCCCAGGCTACCACTCAGTTTGAGCAAGCTCATTGAGCGCTAGCAAGTCATGACCATGTGAAAATAATGACTTTTGACCCGTTTACAAATACGGTGGAGTACTGGCACTCTATGCTGAAGTACTGCAAAAGCCCACTTGATAGGTGCAAAAGGTCGGTGGATTAATGTGCCAATACGTTGAACTACTTGCCCAACCTGCGAAAGCACTGCAGCGTTATGCTGAAGCACTGGGCCGTTTTCAAAACAGCCTATGCGCCATTCTCTAGCCATCGTAAGGGCTCTTGAAACACTCTAAAATGTTTTCTCAGTGGCTCACTAGCTGTTTTGAATCACTTTTTGAGTCGCTGAACGGGTTCGTCAGATTAGCCAACTCATTGGTCGGGTTGCTGAACACATTCAACAGGTGTTTCAAGTAGTCAACTTTGATTGCTGGAATTTATTTATCATTGCCGAACACTAGCCCGCAGTTAGTGAGAGGGATTTAAGAGAGCTAGATCAGTATATTCACAGAATTAATTGCTAATTCAGGTGGCTTGAGTAGAACTATAGGCTTATTTATATAAACTGCAAGGTAAATATTGTTTATTTTTAAAGTGGGTATAGTTTAGGCAGAATTTATTTGCGCTTGAGGGTGTTTAAAGAATAATCGATAAGCAAAGTTTATATTTAAGTTTGCTCTGACTTACGAATTATTTTAGCTTTGCCGTCTGCTGGGGAAATTTGGCAATAAGCCATTTTAAAACCTCAAGTTGATCTGCGGATGTTGCACGACGCACCTGAATAAGAAGTTTCTGCAAATCAGGACGTGTAAGTGTTGCATTAGACGCCCCCTCATTGCATACAGAGCAAATGGCTCGAAGATTGGCGGGATCGTCAGTGCCACCCATACTTTTATCGATAACATGACCAAGATGCAAGCGCGTTTTTCGTGTTGAATCATAAGGATGCTGCTCACCAGCGACAGCTCCGCACATTTGGCAAGTAAAGCCGTTTCGATCGAGAACATAAGCGCGAGTTTCTTTTGATATGGCTCGCTCAAAAGCGGGTTGAGGCTTCGCAGTTTCCAGCAAATATTGACCAGGCTTCAATTCACTGCGGTCATTATGCGTCAGGATTAAATAACCTTCCTCAGTTCTTAATTCACGAATACGCCTCGCCCATTCTGATTGATTATCGGCTATGACCCGCAATTCTTCAGAATCCATAACTCGACCAATATTGGCCAGAAAATGCGCTCGAAGTTTTCCACGCGCACCGCCTCTGGGTGTTTTTCCATTTGCCATTGTTACGCCCGTTTAAGTTTCGGTTTTGCTGCGGCATTCAGTGCTGCTTGAATTTGAGTGCCTACAGCACAGGCAACGGGAGGAGGGAAAGCATTACCAATTTGACGGTAGACGGACGTTTTTTTACCGCTGAATTGCCAATCATCAGGAAATCCTTGGATGCGGGCTGCCATGCGAACGGTAAGGCGCGGCATACCTATAAAATCTTTTGCCGGAGGTTCGTCAGCTATTCCCATACCATCAACCCCCAATGAAGCCCAGGCTTTTTTAGCTCTGGTTGGTCCAAGATCCGGGCCGCCATGTTTTTTACTTCCACCCACTAAGGTGGGGGCGATATCACATGCCCTTTCTTGCCAATGCTTTGCACCAAGCCAACCATTTACAGCCATAAGATCAAATAACGCTTCACCTACTGTTGGTGGCCGAGCGATAAGGGGTGATGGCCACACAAATAGTCCGGCAACGTCCTTTTTTAACGCCACGAAAACTACCCGTGGGCGCAATTGAGGAACGCCAAAATCACTGGCATTTAACAAACGCCACTCAGCGACATAACCCATTTTTTTTAAGTCGGCGATTATTTTTGTGCGGTATTCATCGAAGATTGAATCAAGTAAGCCTCTCACATTTTCAAGCATTACTGCTTGAGGCTTACATTCTGAAACCAGCCTAAGGGCTTCTGGGAATAGGTCGCGATCATCATGAGCGCCAAGCTGTTTACCCGCCTTTGAAAAAGGCGGGCAAGGCACGCCGCCCGCTAAAAGTTCAATACCTTGCCATTGCTCCGCTGAATAGTGGCAAATATCTCCCTGTGTGACATGCCAGTATTTACGGTTGATTCTTAGGGTTTGACAAGCGGGTGCCTCAATTTCAACAAGGCTGATATGCTCAAATCCCGCTCGCTCCAGCCCAAGCGCCTGTCCGCCAGCACCTGCACATATTTCTATAGATCTCAATGACATAAATTATTTTATAAAAGTTAGTAGTAAACCTAAGTAGCTAATTTCGAACTTGCAAGTCGGTTTAAGCTGATACCGAGTTCGGCAGCTTGGATTGCTAATGAGCGATGCACAGTTGATGGAATACGCACCCTGAATTGACCGCTGTATTCTTTATCAGCCAAGGGTACTGGGATAGATTCACCACAAGCCTGCATATCGGCCACAACATCACTTACCACTTGTTGAATACCCTGTAATGCCTCTACCGAGTTCGTCGCAAGCCAGGATAATGACGGAAATTCAGTACATAAGCCAACATGCTCGTTATCTTCTGCAGACCAGGTAACTCGGTAGGTATAGTGATCAATGTTCATTTTGTATTTTAATGCATTCCATCA
>QVQE01000027.1 GCA_003584865.1 Methylococcales bacterium | reverse complement strand
TGGCGGGTTATACCCTGTGTGTCAGTAGCGTGTTATTAGCCACGCTGATTGCCCTGAACAGTCAGCAGGCCACCTTAAAGAAAGCCTTAAAAACGGCGAGTACGCTTTTGCTGCAAGCCTTGCCCATGACAGTGATTCTGTTTGTGTTTTTCCCTCGCTTTGAAGCGCCCAAGTGGAAACTCTTTGAGGATAAGGAACACGTAACATCCGGCTTAACCGACAGCATGGAGCCGGGTTCTATCAGTGAGCTGGGCCTATCTGCGGAACTGGTGTTCAGGGTTAAGTTTACCGGCCCTTTGCCGCCACCCGAACAGCGTTATTGGCGCGGCCCTGTGTTTACGTTTACCGATGGCAGAACCTGGACGGCTTCTCACGATCTGCGCTTTGGTCGCTATCTGGATGAACCTACTTTTAATGGCCCTGGCTATCAGTATACGTTGCTCATGGAACCTCAACAGAATCCGTGGGTGTTTGCGCTGGATTTGCCGAGTGAGTTTCCGGCGCCCTTGCGTTTAAGTCCTTACTATCAGTTAATGACCACTGATAATCCTGGCAAACGTGCGGAATATAAGCTTACTTCTAACCCTGAGTACAATACCGGCTTTTTAACTAAAACCGAGTTTAAAGACAGTACGCAATTGCCCGGTCCACCGTCTGATAAGATCAATCAATTGGTGACGCAATTACAGGCCGGTGATGACCGCCCTGAGTATTTTATCCAGCAGTTGCTTAATCATTTTAGAACCGAACATTTTAGTTACACCCTAACGCCTCCGTTAATGGAAGACAGACCCATTGAGCGGTTTTTGTTTGAAACCCATTATGGGTTTTGTAGCCATTATGCCGCCGCCTTTGTGTATTTAATGCGGGTCGCGCATATTCCTGCGCGGGTGGTAACGGGTTATCAGGGTGGAGAACTAAATAAGGTCGGGGACTTTTTAGAAATCCGTCAGGCCGATGCGCATGCCTGGGCAGAGGTATGGCTGGATCAACGCGGCTGGGTTCGGATTGATCCCACCGCAGCCATTGCGCCTGAACGGATTGATCAACCTATTAATGTTGAGCAAGCCTTACCCAATGGCGCCATTAGTTATCTTCCGGCAAATAACGCGGTGCAAAATAACGTCAATCTGGTCCAGCAAAGCACACAGTTATGGAAAAGTGTTGATTACACCTGGCAGCGCTGGATTATTAATTATGATAATCAGCATCAGGCAAAATTTTTATCCAACTTTGGCATGGCTAATCTTAAAGGCATGATGAATGGCTTATCGGTCGGTATTATTATTGTGGCACTGCTGATGGGGGCTTGGGTATTGCGGCAGCCACCGGATAAAGTTTCACCTGTGCTGAGGAGTTATCAACGCTATTGTAAAAAGCTGCGCAAGTATCATTTATTAAAAGCCAGTAATGAAGGCGTAAAAGAGTTTGGAGAGCGGGTTATGATAACCCTACCGGCTCAGACGGATACGGTAGAGCAGATAACGCATTTATTTATCAAACTGCATTATGGTAAAGACGCCACGGATGAGGATTTAAAACGCTTAAAGCGGTTGGTAGCGGAGTTTAGGGTTTGAAATGAAAACAGTCAGTTCGATTTACAACAACCTAAGTTTTAGCCAATTAATTTTTCTGTATGGTATCTTAATCTTCATTGTCTTCAATAAAGTCATCAGGTTTAAGTATCGAATGTGGCGTTTTAATTGGTATGAATACGCTAAAATACTTTCGAATGGTCCAAGACAAAAATCGATTAACCTTAACCGCCAATGCACCCCGTTAAAGGTAATAAAAACAGACCAAAATCGCTGGCTGCCTGTTAAAATAACTTATATCATCGGCCTTATATTTCTACATTTCGGAAATCCAGAACATCCCCAAAACTGCTTGCCTTGATTTTCATGGGCTTTTGTAGTTCTTAGGACCATAGGCTTCCCACATCTGGGACAGGAACTATCAACTTTCTGTTGCTTTTTCTCGACAATTTCCTTGACGTGATTCACATGACCAAAGTGAGTTTTGATTGGCGGTTTTAATCGGCCGGTTTGAATTCTTGTGCAAATTGCCAAAGCTTCATTATCAGTCAAAACGACTTCCCTTTTGCTCTTGATAAACCGGATATACCCGCCCGCATTAACAACGTTATCTGGCATAGCTGTTTTGAAGGTACTGCCTCCGACAAAAACCACAACTGAAAAAATCTTGTCAGGATCTAATTGCAAAACGGCTTGTAAGCCTTGAGTATGTTTGTAATTTTGATGCAGCGGATTCTGAAATGTTGAGGAATGTCTGTAAATCTTCTGTGTCCATATTTTTTGCCGAGGACTGCCGAATATCCACCCGGTCATATTCTTTGTCTCGATTACGAAAACACCATACCGCGACACAATAATATGGTCAATCTGGGTTGAGCCATCTTCTGTTCGTAACGTCACGTTTTTGAATAGCGTGTAGATCCGCTTATCCAGGAAAAAATGAGCGGCCAGATTAACCTGAAACTCGCCCAACACGCCTTTCATAAAAGGCGATTTAAAGAATGCTATCATAATTGCAATTGGGATTACCCACCAAAAAACAATTATGAATGTGCTAACCATTTGAAATATCATTGAAACTGGATTCATACAAAGAGGTCCTGACTAATTTTGATATAAAAAGGAGTTAACAATTGCCGTTCCATCAAGCACAGTCATCGCATCTATTGGGTAATTTCTGTTCATGGTTTCATCCACAAATAAAAAAAGCGGTCAACCATCTGACCGCTATGAGAGGAAGGATCTTTAACTCATTTCCCTTTAGGAGAGGACGTACTCAAGAGTTGGATAAAGTTTAATGGTGAATCACTGGCTTGAAAATGTGGCATATTGCCGCGCGACAATTTACCGCAGAAAATGGCATGGTTTCTGCTTTATATATTAGTTTGGCTTTATGAGAAGTCAGGTAAATAAAGGGATTGAGGGACTTTAATGAAACTAAAAGCCCCATTATTGCGGCATTTCAAACAGCAGTAAGGCATATGACCCACTAATCTTTAATGAATGTAACGTACCAGCTAATTCGCCACAAACAAAATACCCACCCAAACTAAAATCGGGTTAAGTTTTACTCTTCGCTTTCTTTAACGTCTACGATTAAGTCTTTGATATTTTGTTTTTGTTGCAAGATAAAATCTTTGCTTTGCTCAGCCGTTTTACTGGTTATTGTAAGCAGTTCTTTACGATATTTATGCGTCAAGTAGCCAGCAACGATGCCTAAACCCAAAACAACTATCGGGTGACGAGAGATCGTAATAATGACGCCTCTACCTGATTCGATAATGGCAGAGGCGGCTACAGCCGTTGCAACACCCTTTACGACCAATTCACCGGTTGAGGTTTCATTGGCCTTCGCAATCGATGGCTCTTTACTTAGCTCTATAACATTGGTTGTTGAAGTACTGGCTGTTTGGGTCATGATAGCTCCTGATTAAAAATTAGTAAAAGTGGCACGGCATAGAATTAAGCTTATGATAAAACAAGGCTTGCTCTCTGTCATGTTCGTTTTTCTTATAATCAACCATCGTACTTGCATCTAGCACTGCAATCGCGTCTTCACAGCGAATGGTATCGCTTATGTTATCTTGTATGTAAGCGGCAAGATTTTCAATGGCTCTCCAATAGACCGGGGATTCTATAAATTCAAAGGCTTGATTCA
>QVQE01000043.1 GCA_003584865.1 Methylococcales bacterium | reverse complement strand
CTAATATCATTTTTTTAGATATAAGGCCTAGAGTTTCTGACATCAAATCATCGCTAAGCGATAGTTTTTTATAAAAGCACCAAGAAAACACTATATGTAGTGTTGTTAAACCTTCGAACCACTAGAAAAAATGAGCGAACGATGAGTGATAATGGTGCTATTTCACATAAACTTAATGACGTGGTGCAAGAGCTTGGTTTGGGTAGTTGAGTTTTCAGATGATGTAATAGAGTTGGACGAAGTCGCTAACATGGAGAATGTTGTGTGTTTAATTCCCTCTTTGCACTTTAGCATAATAGGCGGCAATATTTTCAATCTCTTGATCACTTAAGTTTGCAACGGCTCCATTCATTAAGGGTTCAAGCCGTTTCTTGTCACGATAATCACGTAAAGCTGTCACTAAATAGCCTTTCTTTTGACCCATAATATTGGGCGACATAAAATTGACCCGAACATTATCTGAACCATGACAGCCTGAACAGACATAATAAGCGGTGTTTACTGCGACTTCAGCATCCGGTTTTTTGCTAAAAACCGAACAGCCAGACAGCCCGAAAATAACAAAACTCAGTGAATAAATAACTACGATACGAGATAAAATATGATCTTTCATTGGATGCTACACTGTTATTGGATGCGCAAATGCGCATAATAGTCAGACAAGTCGACAATCTGTTGATCAGTCAATTTATCAGTCACTTCATTCATGTTTGGCAAATACAATCCATCGGCGTCTTTAACAGGTGGTAAATTTCTTGCCCGACTACGATAGTCATACATCGATTTGCAAAAATAGATTGCCTCTTGACCGGCCAGATTCGGAGTTTCATCGGTTTTACTGATACCGGCTGTACCGTGGCAATCCGCGCAGGCTTTATCGGCAAGCTTTTTAATAGCCGCAAAACGCTCACTGTGGATATCCATACCACTATCATCACCATGTGACATGTGCATGTGCCCCCCTTTATGTCGATGATGATCAATAGGCGCTGCGGTTTCTTCCGCTGCAATGGATTGAGGGGTAACGCCCAATAAGCTCGCTAACAGTGTTACCTTGAAAATAGTTGTCATTTTAAAATTATATTTCATAGCCAGTCGCCGGATTAAAACATCATATTGCCAACAAAATACAGCGTATTATTGCCTGCTGCATTACGTCCCGCGCCATCATAGTTTGTTGAAGCGCCATTAAATCGCGTATAAGCCCAATATTGCACCGAAAAACGCAGGTTTAAATAAGGGTCAGCAACAAAGGTGCCTTTACCAAAGGGCACATAATCAGCCTCGAATAAAAATGAATTGGTGTTTGGAGAGCCATTGGCACTGCCAGTAATGGGATTGACACCATTGTTACCACTGGTTACGTCATAAGCGCCCGCTCCGTTATAAAGCGTCATATCCGAGCTGCCCTTCATATAATTCCAACCCACTGATAAATTGTAGGTTTGCTTATAGGTCCACATGCCCATCATCATGACACTGTCGAGATTATTACTGGCATTACTGGCCCAGCCCTGACTCTGTGAGGCACCCAGTTTCATACTGTCATGGGTATATTTAACCATGGCCATCAACATATTATTGTCATTCATCATGTACGAGTAATTCGCATCAGCGTTATATTCGACAAAGGAATTAGTGCCCACGCCATTGGTATAATAAGGGATAACTTTAGCCGCCAGACCGTAAGTCCCTATCATCATGGTATGTGGCCCAATGCTATGTTGCAAAAACATCCGCCAATAAGGTGCCCCACCGTCTATTAAACCACCTTGAGCCCCAGAGCTTTTAGATCCGGCATTCCATACCCCTAAGCCTTGAGCCATATTTTGAGATTGTGAGGTATAACCGCCGACTTCAAGGTATAGATGATTATTAATCATCACATAAGCCGTAGCACCCGCCGTATTTGCCCCACCCATCAAGGCTTGTAACCAAGGTTGAGCGGCGGGTTTCACGGTCACTGATGATTGTGTATAAGGATACATCCAAGCCGGTGTGGTCATCCAGAAATCGGACATGGTCGGCGCATTGTTAAACGTAAGGCCATAAGTTAACGCATTGCCTTTGATAGTGGCATGATCGGCTACCCGAATATCAGCCATCGCTAAACTGACTGAACGGCCAATTTGGGGGTTGATGTTCAACTGCAAGTAACTTCCAATCTTGTCGGTAATTCGACCGGTGTAATACACAGCAGTCCAATCAGTGACGACATTATTGTTAGGATTTGAATGCCCAGTGGAGTTACTGTAATAAGGATCACCATCATAATTTTGCTGAGTATTGGTTACCGAACCAATCACTTCTGCCGCCAAAGGATTAATCACATCCGGCAGCTTATTGGCATGTCCCGCCACATAACCATCCAGCTTAAATTTCTGACCGTATTGTGTTAACCAGGGGCCATAAGCCTGCATGTGACAGGCTGTACAGGGTTCTCCTGTCTGTCTGGCAAACGAGGTGGTGGCCTGAGCATTTTGAAAGGGAGCCATTAATAAGGCTGCAGCAAGAATAACGAGACTACACCCCCGGTGTTTTTGCTCATTAAAGAAAGTAAGATTTAGCATTGAATATTCAGTTCGGCTTGTGAAAATAATGTCTCAGCTATTTAATAGAGCACATATTGCGCCAAATAACCATCTCATTGAAATCCTTAATAACAGTAAAACAATAACGGCTCCGTGTGTATTAAACTGTGTTATATAACATAGTTTAATCAATAAAATGCGTCATATAACACAGTTTAATAACTTGGCCGCACGATATCACGCCAACATTTCATCTTGCCATGGTGATCAAAGCGGTTTAGCATAACCACTTCCTTGACTTACCCCCGACTCTGCGCATGACTATCCCTACGGCTATTCAGCAACTCCATGAAGACATGCGTCAATGGCGGCGTCATTTACACCAGTTTCCTGAAACCGCTTTTGAGGAAAACCAAACCGCTGAGTTTATTGCCAAGAAGCTCAAAAGCTTTGGACTTAATGTGCATCAAGGTCTTGGTGTAACCGGCGTTGTTGCCACGCTTACGGTGGGTGACAGCAGTAAAAAAGTAGCACTGCGGGCTGACATCGATGCTTTATTTATCCAGGAGCGAAACTCTTTTGATCATAAATCCTGCCATGATGGCAAAATGCACGCTTGCGGTCATGATGGTCATTCGGCCATGCTCTTGGGTGCGGCCCAGTATCTATCAGAGCATAGAAACTTTAACGGCACGGTGTACTTTATTTTTCAACCGGCAGAAGAAGGGCGTGCGGGAGCCAAACAAATGATCCTGGATGGCTTGTTTGAGCAGTTTCCTGCTGACTGTGTCTTTGGATTACATAACTTTCCTGATATCCCAGTGGGTCATTTTGCAGTGAAGGCAGGCTCCATGATGGCTTCTTTTGATTGCTTTGAAATCACTGTCACTGGACAAGCGACCCATGCCGCCATGCCGCATTTGGGCAATGATGCTATTGTTGTAGGTGCTCAACTTATGATGGCCTTACAAACTATCGTCAGTAGAAATGTTGATCCTGCCGATTCAGCGGTTGTTACTATTACTCAAATTCATGCAGGCAATACCTGGAACGCAATTCCCGAATCTGTGGTCATAAGAGGTACGTTTAGGTGTTTTAGTGACTCCGTAAAAGCGTTGATAACACATAAACTAAGCCAATTGGTTAATGGCATTTGCGCGGGCTTTGAGGTTAATGCAACCCTTGTCTTTAACCCGGAAAACGTAGGTT
>QVQE01000180.1 GCA_003584865.1 Methylococcales bacterium | reverse complement strand
CGGGGTCGGGATTTAGTTGAAAAGATGAAGGATCTTATCCCAAGACAAATGTATGAAGTCGCTATTCAGGCAGCAATTGGCTCTAAAATTATTGCCCGCTCTACGGTTAAAGCCATGCGGAAAAATGTTATCGCTAAATGCTACGGTGGCGACATCAGCCGTAAGAAAAAGTTATTAGAGAAACAAAAAGCCGGTAAAAAACGCATGAAACAGGTCGGCAATATAGAAATACCTCAAGAAGCGTTTTTAGCTGTTTTACAGCTAAATAAAGAATAGTACCCACTTAACCTTATGCATCAGGGCAATTCTAAGGCGTTGCCCCACTACACACACATAAACTTTATGGACTTTGATTTTTCATTTTATCTTTTTCTAGCGACGATAGTAACTGGCATCATTTGGGGTAGTTACTTATTATTCCTTAAATCACAGGGAAAACCATTTGATGAGGAAAACGAGCCTGTGTTAGTGGAATACGCTCGCTCCTTCTTCCCTGTTGTCTTGATCGTTCTTCTGTTACGTTCATTTATTGCAGAACCATTCCGTATACCTTCAGGTTCAATGATGCCAACACTATTGGTCGGCGATTTTATCCTGGTCAATAAATTTACTTACGGGATACGCTTACCCGTTATCAATAAAAAGATCATTGAAATCAATGAGCCTAAACGAGGCGATATAGTGGTATTTCGCTACCCCAAAGACCCCACTGTTGATTATATTAAACGGGTAATCGGTTTACCGGGTGACAAAATCGTTTATAGCAATAAAAAACTCACTGTTAATGATGTCCCCGTTAAACAAGTCTCCTTAGGCACCTATCAAGGCGTGGGTCAAGGCGAAGATATGACCGGTGCTGAACATTTATTAGAAGACTTGACCGGTGTGGAACACAGCATTCTCATCAGAAATGGTACACCTTCTGTTGAATTTGTTTATGTTGTACCACAAGGACATTATTTTGCTATGGGTGATAATCGAGACAATAGTAACGATAGTCGCTACTGGGGCCCTGTTCCTGAAGCTAACTTAGTGGGTAAAGCATTTTTTATATGGATGAGTTGGGATTTGGAAAACAAAGGCATAGGCTTTGGCCGTATTGGCACTTTATTAAAATAACCTTCCCCCCTTTGAAAGCCTCTAAAATGATTAATGCGTATGAGACTATAAAAACAAGGGTTGGTAAGCTGTGATAAAAAAGCCCGAAGTATTATGTAAGAAGTTGGGACTAACCTTTAATAACCCGCAGCTTTTTACTACGGCCTTAACTCATCGTAGTGCAAACTCAAATAATAATGAGCGTCTGGAGTTTCTAGGTGATTCAATTTTAGGTTTTGTGGTTGCTCAAAAGTTATATGATCTTTTCCCAGGTGCCAGTGAAGGCGTTTTAAGCCGACTCCGGGCAAACCTGGTCAACCAAAGCTCATTGGCCGACTTAGCCAGAAAACATCAACTAGGTGATTACTTATTATTAGGATCAGGTGAATTAAAAAGTGGTGGCTTTCGTCGTGACTCTATTTTATCTGATGCTTTGGAAGCCATTATGGGTGCCTTATTTAAAGATCAAGGCATAGAGGCTTGTCAGCTTTGGGTTGAACAATTATTCGCTGAGAAACTGGACAATCTATCTTTAGAGAATTGGCAAAAAGACCCAAAAACCCAACTGCAAGAACTTATGCAGTCCAAAAAGCAGGCATTACCCGAATATACTTTAATCACCATGTCAGGACTTGCGCACGAACAACTATTCCAGGTTAAATGCAGCATTCCACTTATTAAAGAAACCTGTATTGGATCGGGTATATCCAGAAAAAGAGCTGAGCAATCAGCAGCTGAGCTAATGCTCGAATTATTAAACAAGGATAATCAATGAATTGTGGTTTCGTTGCGCTTATAGGGCGCCCCAATGTCGGCAAATCTACGCTGATGAATCATTTACTAAAGCAAAAAATCAGTATTACCTCACGCAAACCACAGACGACTCGACATAGAATCCTTGGCATTAATACCACCGAAGCAGGCCAAGCCATCTACATGGATACGCCTGGCATGCACAACAGTGAAAAACGAGCTCTCAATCGATATTTAAATCGTACAGCAGAAACAACATTACTCGGCGTCGATGTCATTGTCTGGCTGATTGATGGTTTATCATGGCATGAATACGATGAGGTCATCTTTAAGAAACTGGAACAAGCTGGATTACCCGTTATTCTGGCTGTAAATAAAGTGGATAAAGTAAAAGATAAGGATGAGATCCTAGCTTTTTTTTCAGAGGCACAACATCGCTTTCCCTTTGAACACCTAATCCCCATTTCTGCCTTAAAAAGAACCAACCTGGATCAGCTTGAAAGCCTGATTATGGCCTTGTTGCCTGAAAGCGACCTGATCTATCCTGAAGATCAAATTACAGACCGACCCGAACGTTTTTTAGCGGCTGAAATAGTCCGTGAAAAGCTCACCCGCCGTTTAGGTGATGAATTGCCTTATGCGCTGACCGTTGAAATGGAACGCTACGAAGAGCTTCCAAACATCACTAAAATATATGCCATTATCTGGGTAGAGCGCCTCACCCAAAAGAATATCGTGATTGGCAAAGACGGTGACATGCTAAAAAAAGTAGGCACCGATGCACGCTTTGATATTGAAAAGCTTATCGGTCAAAAAGTATACCTGCAACTCTGGGTTAAAGTTAAAAAGAACTGGTCTGATAACGAACGGGCAATGCAAAGCCTAGGCTTTAATGACGGATAACACTGTCTATCTGCAGCCTGCTTTCGTTCTAACTCAACGTCAATATCGAGAAACCAGTCTTATTATTGACGTTTTGACCCGTGACTTTGGCAGGGTCCCTCTATTAGCTAAAGGTGTAAGAAAATCAAAATCTAAAACGGCAGGACTCCTACAACCATTTATTCCACTCACACTATCCTACTCTGGCAAATCAGAACTTAAGATTCTCACCCACGTTGAAATAACAGAGCCTTTCATTAACCTGGAGGGAATTACACTTTATTGCGGCTTTTATATTAATGAATTAATCAGTCGTTTTTTACATCAATACGATCCTCATCCTGAGGTGTTTATGCATTACAAAAACTGCATAGTAAATCTTTTAAATACAGCAAACGTCGAAGCCACCTTACGTATTTTTGAATTGGACCTCATGGAAGCCGTCGGCTACGGTTTACAATTAGATTATGACCTGTACAATGATAACGTTATATCTCCTTTAGCCCATTATCATTTTGATATAGAGCAAGGCCCCGTTGAAGCAACTGATGGCACCTTCTCAGGCAAAACGTTACTAGCAATAAAATCTAGGAATCTCATAGATTCTCAGGTATTGTATGAAACCAAAGTACTGATGAGAAAAGTCATCTCCACGTTTTTAAACGGCAAACCCCTTAAAAGCAGAGCAGTGATTAACCAAATTATGCATCACTTAGAGAAATGAACAAAACACACATATTATTAGGCGTCAATATTGATCATGTCGCTACGTTAAGACAAGCGAGAGGCACTCGCTATCCTGATCCTATCCAGGCAGCACTGGTTGCAGAACAGGCTGGCGCGGATGGTATTACTGCCCACTTGAGAGAAGATCGTCGACACATTCAGGATAGAGATATATTTTTACTGAAAGAGATGCTTCATACGCGACTTAATATGGAAATGGCTGTTACGGATGAGATGATTAATCTAGCGCTTAAAATACAACCTTATGCCTGCTGCCTGGTTCCTGAAAAACGCGAAGAATTAACCACCGAAGGGGGCTTGGATATAGTGGGAAACCTCAATCGTATGGAATGGGCGTGCGATACATT
>QVQE01000102.1 GCA_003584865.1 Methylococcales bacterium | reverse complement strand
GCATTGGTTAACGGATAAAAGACGTGGGCATAATATAATGCACCTTTTGATAAGGCCCAATCTTTCATGGCTAAGGCGACTATATCTGCAATTGAAACATCCAGTGCTTCTCCTGTTTCAATTGTTTTCTTGACTGACTTAAAAACGTCTTTAGGCAGGCTTTCTTTCATTTTACTGAGCGTAAAGACATCACTTGCCCAAAGATTAGCCAACGAGTCCGGCATTGAAACGGGCATAGGTTGACGGTTAGTGATGTTTTGAACAGCTTGAATGCGGGCAGCATTTCCAGTCATATTTTTCCCCTGTATCATAGTGAATTTAGTTTGGTTGTTTTAAAGGGATAGCAATAATTGAACCAGTTATTAAAATAGTCCGAGTGAGGTGCTGAGGTCTAGAAATAGCCAACTTTTGATGTCAGTTATTAGTAATATTAGTAAGCACAAGTCTGAAAGGCGAGTTGTTCTGGTGCATTGATTTGATTGTGCACCATAATGATGCATTGCTAATGTGTTCACAGTAATGGTTAATATTTGAGCAAAAAAAATGCGCCGTCAGGCGCATTTTTAAAGCAAGAATATAGCGGAGACTTTCTTTAGAAAGTAACGATAAAGTCATTAGAGAATAAGACTTGATCAATTTGTCCTCCAAATGGAGTGTAAGCGGTACCCGCTTGAGTTCCATCGACACGATCATAGCGAACGTTTGGACGTAAGTTTAGCCATGACACCGGTTTCCAGTTTACGCCCCAGGTAAGTTCGTAATAACTGGCTGCTGCTCCACCATAATATTGGCCGGCGTAACTATAACCGCTTCCATTAAGGGCGCCAGCTATACGACCAGCTTGAGCCACTCGAAAACCATTTTGATCGCGGAACCATTCAGCACGCATGCCGATTGATAGGTTGTCTTTAATGTCGTAGTACAGGTGAGAGTTGACGCCATACCATTGTGCGTCTTGAATGGTGCCGTCGGCTCCATAGACAGCATTAGCAAAACCATGGTCGTGTTGTAATACAAAATGGGTTTTGTCAGTAAAGTTGTGTTTTAACACGATACTGTACATTGCCCATGCATGGCTGCTTAATGATGATGCTGCGCCGTAAGTACCGCTAACATTGGCAGATGAGCCTTTGTCGTTGCTAGTCCAGGTTACACCGCCGATGCCACTCCAATTGCTTAGTTGTTGGTTAAAGCCACCGTCCCAGCCGCCCGTTGAGCTGCCAGTGGTTACGCCGCCCATGGCTGACCAGTTTGAACTGAACGCATAGTTACCCAATGCGCCAGTGTGCGTGAATGGTTCGCCATATTGCATGGTGTAAGCATGGGTGTAGAAGAAGTTTTCATTGGCCGGTACAGTTTCATAACCGATTGGTGTATAAAAGTGACCCAATTTAACATCTAAGCCATTGCCGACAGGTACATAGGTTTCAAGGTAAGCTTGAGGTAATGCAATACCGTAAAAGCGATTACCCGCAGTACCTAAAATGTTTAAATCCCAGTTGTTTCTGCTAAGTGCCTGTCCAGGCGAATTGACGTTATAAGCGGGAACACCGTAAGCTTGGGTGAAGATGGAATCGGTACCAAACATAGCATCAAAGCGACCGCCGAAGCTCCATTTGTCGCCTTCAGTAGCGACCGCTTTTTGGATGGATAAGTTTAATTGGTTTAACTGGAATTCGCTTGAGCGATCGCCAAAAGTAACTGGGCCGTTAAAGCCATTGGTTGGGTTGTTGCCATTGTAGGTAATGCCAGCATTAGCGTTGCCATTGACTGTTATTCCGTTATCTTTCAAAAAGCTGGATTCATTAATGTCGTAACCCGTCAGAGATGGTATTGCACCTGCAGCGTGGGCTTGAGTTGCGCTAAGTGTAAGTGACAAAAGTCCACTCGCAGCAGCTATAATTGCCTGGCTTTTGCTTATAGGTAGTTGTTTCATTTTAATTCCTCTTAATGACTTAAAAAAATGGTGCTCTGTTGTTAAATAACAACTCCTTTGGTAACTAGACAAAGAACACTGGAATAATATCAGCAAAAGTTGTGCCAATAATATATGTCTTTATAATACAATGTATTAGTTGATTTAAAAAAGGCATTGCTTATTTTTGATCTATAATGGTGCATTTTTAATGATGCTTTGTTTTAAAAGTGTGCAAAAAGCTATGATTTGTTGTGTGTTAGCAAATAATTGTGGATGTTGTTGGTATATTTCTCTTTCAATCAAGCTTGTTACTTTTTAGTGGCTAATTCGACAAGAAAAATGGTATCTTTATAACGTTTGGAAAACACAGAATACACATAATAATAAATAACAATTAACTAAGGGGACTTTTTCAATGTCTGTAAAAAAAGTATTAAAACTAATTGAAGAAAACGATATCAAGTTTGTTGATTTTCGTTTTTGTGACACCCGTGGTAAAGAACAACACGTTACATTTCCAGCGCATTCTATCGATGAAGATACCTTTGAAGAAGGTAACATGTTCGATGGTTCTTCTGTCGCGGGCTGGAAGCATATCAATGAATCAGACATGATTTTATTGCCTGATCCATCAACAGCGGTTATTGACCCATTTTTTGATGACAACACACTCATTTTGCGTTGTGACATTATTGAGCCAAAAAATTTGCAAGGCTATGAGCGTGACCCACGTTCTTTAGCTAAACGTGCAGAACAATATTTAAAATCAACCGGCATTGCAGACACTGCGTTCTTCGGCCCGGAGAATGAATTCTTCATCTTTGATGATGTCCGTTGGGGCACTGATATCAGCGGTTCATTTTATAAAATTGATTCTCAAGAAGCGGGTTGGAACTCAGAAAAAGTATATCCTGATGGTAACACCGGTCACCGTCCAGGCGTTAAAGGCGGTTATTTTCCCGTACCACCTGTTGATTCACTTCAGGACATGCGTTCTGCCATGTGTACAACCTTAGAAGAAATGGGGCAGGTTGTTGAGGTTCATCATCACGAAGTGGCGACTGCGGGTCAATGTGAAATCGGCGTTAGATTTAACACACTTGTTAAAAAAGCGGACGAAGTGTTAGAATTAAAATATGTTGTAGCTAACATTGCCCATGCTTATGGCAAAACAGCGACATTTATGCCTAAACCTTTAGTCGGTGATAACGGTAGTGGTATGCACGTACACCAATCGTTAGCAAAAGACGGTAAAAATCTGTTTACGGGTGATTTGTACGGTGGCTTATCTGAAACAGCCTTATATTATATTGGCGGTATCATTAAACACGCTAGAGCTTTAAATGCGTTTACCAATGCCTCAACTAACAGTTACAAACGTTTAGTTCCAGGCTTTGAAGCCCCTGTTATGTTGGCTTATTCAGCACGTAACCGGTCTGCTTCTATTCGTATTCCTTTTGTAAATAACCCAAAAGGTCGTCGTATTGAAGTGCGTTTCCCAGATTCAACCGCTAATCCGTATTTGGCATTCTCTGCCATGTTGTTGGCTGGTTTAGATGGTATTCAAAACAAAATTCATCCTGGCGATGCCATGGATAAAGATTTGTATGATTTACCAGCAGAAGAAGCTAAATTAATCCCACAAGTGTGTCATTCATTTGATCAAGCGTTAGAAGCATTAGATTCAGATCGTGACTTCCTGAAAAAAGGTGGCGTTTTCACTGATGACGTGATTGATGGTTATATCAAATTGAAGATGGAAGAAGTCACTCGTTTACGGATGAGCACTCACCCCGCTGAATACGATATGTACTACAGTTTGTAAAATTATTAAGCCTGTTTCATAACAGGCTGGGTGTCATCTACTAAAAACCCCGCTGGTTATCTGACTTAGCGGGGTTTTTGTGCGTTAAATAGTCTCGTTATTACCCGATTTCTGCCGTTTCTTAAGCTTTCCATGGGTTCTAGCTGTTATCGCTGGATAGTTTAAGCTTTTCTGTAACAGCACATTGTTTTCAGCAAGCCAGTTACGATTACCCGATAATAACCACAATGCCTCTGTGCGGGTCAGATAGGTATTCATACGTATTTCTCGGCATCCTTCATTTACCGGTTTACACTTTATGCAATTCTTGGCTTTATAAAGTCATGAAAACGGGTTTCTTTCGATGTACAAATGAACACAAACCTTCAG
>QVQE01000092.1 GCA_003584865.1 Methylococcales bacterium | reverse complement strand
CTCGTCTAAACCGGGCTTGTCCAACAAACGGTTAGATTGTGGCTCGCTACGCTCGCACAATCTAACCTTATTCGTTAGGCAAGTATGTTAAGTGAAAATGTCGGGCAACAATTAAAGCGGTTTCCCGACCTATCCAGCTAAGTTAAGGTACCAATTCTGCAATTTTTTGGATGGCACCAACGAACTTGACAAGCGTTTCAAATGTAGTAGCTATCTTGTCTACATCATCAATTGTCTGGCGAAGCTCTTCATTAATTGCCTTGAGTGAAGCGGTAAGATCTTTGAACTCTTTTGTTTTGTCGTTGATAGCACTGCGCACCAATTTGCGTTGAGTTGCGTCAAGCTTGTCTCTAAGACCATCTAAATCTTCTCGATCTTTTGTTCCAGGATCAAAATGAGAACTCAAGACATCTATTTCGGTGAGTACATCTCCAATCAATCGAATCAATTCATGACGCGTGATGGTTACAGGTTCAGACATGGCGGTTTACTCCTCTGCTTTTTTGATGGTTTTGATGGCATCCGCAATAACCTTAGCACGAGTGACAAAGGCATCTGTAGCCTCAACTAATTCAGCTAGGTCTTGCGGCGATTTTGAACTTTTTGCGTAATCAACCAGTTTCTGGTGTGCTTGTGCCATCGCATCAAGACCTGGGCCAGCACCTAATAGTAATGGAAGGTTATCCCAAGCATCTTCCGCCTTCTTAATTTCAGAAACCTTTTGTTGCAGAGTATCTGGTTTGCGATTCTGACTACTAAGTTCCACATTGTATGCATCGACTGCAAATTTGCGGGCGGCGCTCAGATTACTGCGACGGCGTTCATACAAATCCCCTAGGTCGTCTTTGATTAGCTTTAATATTTCTGTGACATGTTTTTCTGAGGCAACTATAGCTTTATCCAGTGCTTTGGCAATCTTGGCATCTAAAGCCAATTTAGCTGCTTCACCAGCGATAGTTGCAAAACCTTCAGCAGAGCTTTTGAATTTATCGGACGGCACTTTTCCGAGCGAAGACGAGAGACCAACAATTGCGTCGTCGAGAGAGTTAGCAGCATCTTTAGCTCTTGTTGGCGCATCACTGCTGGCAAGAGTAAGTAGTAACTGACCATGCTTGGCTAAAGTATCTAATGCAGCCAATCGAGCATTTAGGCTATCGGGTTCCAATAAGCGTATCGCCGGATCATTCAGATTTGAAAGTTCAATTCTTGATTTTTTAGCTGCGAGCCGGTCAATTTCAGCATTACGCTCTATGCTATTTGCAAGCCCATATTCAGTGCGAGCCCCTTCAATTACCACTGTCGAAGCTTGTTGAAATCGCGTTATGGGTTCTCGATATGCAGCAGGATTCGGACAACCAGAAATCAGCAGCGTTAAGATAACCAACAAAAGCGGCTTATACATACTTGCATTTTTCCAATGATTCAGAGTGATAGCCATTGCTTGCCTCCAATAGATTGATATTGATGTTGGTTAAACCAAAATGCCTAACGCCTGCGTTCAGCGCCCCGCGCCACCCCACGAAACTTGAAAACATCAAGGCGCTTCGTGGCGCGGGTGCGCTGGAACGGACGGTTAGGCTTTGATGCTTGTTGGGTTGCGATAGAGCCACAACCCAACCTCCGCTTCCGAAACCTGCCTGCAACACCGCATTATCCCTTAGTGAGAATTTTTTGTTCAGCAAACTTTTGTACTGCCTTAGGTGCAAATGCGCCAAGTAAAAAACCAAAAGTGATATAGATTCCGTTTTGATTCTCAGGTTTCAACTGTATCGTTAAGAAGCCAAAAAGAATAGCCGCCAATAACGATACGAAACACATAAGTCGCATTGAGGAATACGTTCCATTGTCTTCTTGAAAAAAACCTGAATCTACTTCACTTCCTGGATTTGGTAGATTTGCTGCTTGATTTTGCGGTGCTGGGGCATTTACTCCAGGGGGGATGATGGGAGCTTGTTGAGCACCTTGAGCGGCATCCATGGGTTGTTGCTGTTGGTCGTTTTCTGCCATTGTCGTCTCCTATGTTTTCAATGTATCTTCGCCTAACGACCGAATTGAGGGGCGCGGGCGGATGGACTCCCAGAAAACAGGCCAAAGCATAACCCCGCGTCCCCTCGAATGAACGGTTAGGCGGGTGGGCAGGGAGACAATGCCGGGGTTTTATGGATTTTGCTCTTTTTATCCTTTCGGCGCAATACGCGGAGTACCGCTATTGCGCCTTTATATCTAGGGCCTTATCGCGTTGGCATAGGATGTGCCGACGAAGGAGGCGCATCAATCGGATAACGCGAATGATGCGCTTCGTTCCTCAGCGCATCCTATGACCCTAATCGAATCTCCGGGGTGTTAAGAGCTTCCAGCCGTAATGTTAAACTCCGCTTTAATTCGGCCTCATTGCGCCAAACTATAAAGCGGTGGTCTTTAAGGTCGAAATGAATATTTTCACCTTTTTTAATTGATAAAATTAACTTCTTACCGTTCGCATGAGCATATCCACATTCATAATAGCAATTTGGCCTTTCTCCAGTTAGGTCGGCAAAAATTACT
This sequence comes from Methylococcales bacterium, assembly GCA_003584865.1. GTDB lineage: Bacteria > Pseudomonadota > Gammaproteobacteria > Methylococcales > Methylomonadaceae > Methylobacter_C. Next base: position 1,576 of record QVQE01000092.1, on the reverse strand, counting down.
GATGCCACTTTAATAGCATGTAGAACCTGATCTGTTATTCTCCCTGCATCCTGTATTTCATCAATTCTTAGAGGATTATATCCCGCCTCAATGAAAGCTGGCTTTATTGCTACTTCATAAGCCGAATCAAGATTTTCGTCCCCAAACTTCATAACAATGAAAGCTAGATTCCTGTTATTCGCAAAAAGTCTATTCAAGAAATCAACTTTGTTAAGATCACTCATGAATTGTAAGCCTTGAGAATACTTTGTTTCAGAAGACGGTTTCAGCCCCCTCAGTGCTAGGTGAAATCTTGAAAAAAAGCAAGATATAAATTCCTTGATATGATCATTGCCAATGTCATTTATTGCCTTTAACTCTATTTCTAAAAACTCATCGCTAAATTGCATATTATTCATATTCTCGAAGCGATATATATCAATTGATATTGTGAATCTTTGCTCTTGCTTCTTTATTATATATTTGATTCTAAGGATATTTGCCCCTAATATTAGTTTAAATTTTCTATTTCCAATATCTGGGAGTATACGTGTATCTTGGATTAAACGTGTGGCTATGTCACTTTCACCATAACTATTAAGCGACTCAATTTGTTCTTGCTGAAGCTTTTTTGACGATGAGATACTAAATACCCCCATATCCTCAGGGTTAATTATTTTTTTGAATGTAATTTTCGATTTTTCTGGGTGGCATCTAACTTTGAGAGATGCTTTATTATCTAATAAATACAAATCACCTGTATCATAATAAAATTCTTTGTATTCTATTATTGTTGATTGTTCCATTGAATAACCATCTGATATAAGTTTTTTTGAGATCAACTGATTTAACTTTTTATTTTCCGTTTGATGACACATTAAAGATATCTCTGCAATAGCACTTTGGCTTGCAGTAAACTTATACTCATAACGCGCAGATGTCATATGCTATTGTCCTTTGCTATGTGACGTTTGTATCAATTATCTTTATTTTGACTAAATATCTAAGTATAGGGATGATACATAAAAAGCAGATTCGTCACAACATTTCTCTCGTAGGGCGGATACAGGGATGTGATCCGACAAATAAATATAAAGCCATCCTACTACAACATTCGGCGGCACCCATCCACGGTTCCGCCTTACCAAGTTACCCATAGGGATAAGTTTGAACTTTCGCCTACTTGAACCTAACCGACCCTCATCAACAAACTGTTCAAACCATCGGTTAAGCTTTCAGTTCGCATAGGATGTGCCGACGAAAGGAGGCGCATCAATCGAGTATCGCGAATGATGCGCTTCGTACCTCAGCGCATCCTATGGCTCTTCGGTTTTGGATGGTGCAGAAACGCCTAACGCCCGAGCTAAGGGGCGCGGGCGGACGAAACCAAGGGAAAACAGGCCAAAGCGTAACCCCGCGTCCCCTTGAGCGCCGGGTTGGGCTGCCGCTCAGGGAGAGGAAGCCGGGCCGCATGGCTCTTGCTTTTTAATCTATTTTTTAATAAAAAAACTAAACGCAAATCAATTCTTTATCATTTGAATAAAACAATATAATAAAATCTAGCTCTTCGTATAATAGGCATACATTATAAAACATT
>QVQE01000071.1 GCA_003584865.1 Methylococcales bacterium | reverse complement strand
ATGACATCGGTTGTTAATGCGGAATTAAATTGACGAAAGGGGTATATTATGTGTGGTTTTGCATCGGTGTTAGCTCTGGATGGTCGGACAGTTGACTTGAATGTGATTGAGCATATGGCTTCGGTCATTGCGCATCGTGGCCCTGATGATCAGGGTATCTATATTTCAGGCCCTATTGGGTTTGGTTTTCGCCGCCTTTCTATTTTAGACCTGTCTCCGGCGGGCCACCAACCTATGTTAAGCGATGACGGCATGGTAGCCATTGTTTTTAATGGTGAGATTTACAATTTTAAGGAGTTGCGAAATGAACTTGAAAAGTCAGGCCATTCTTTCCACTCAAACAGCGATACGGAAGTGTTGCTTAAAGCCTATTGTGAATGGGGAATGGAGTGCTTAAAAAGACTTAATGGGATGTGGGCATTCCTTATTCATGACCAAAGGCGTGGAACACTATTCGGTTCTAGAGACCGCTTTGGCATTAAGCCTTTATACCGTTACCGTGACCGTAAACATGTACTTTTCGGATCAGAAATTAAGGCAATCCGAGCATCAGGACTCTACCAAGGGACTATAAATTGGGTTGTGGCATCCGATTTTTTAATCAATAATAAACTTGATCAAAGCAAAGATAGTTTTTTTTCTGGCATTGATCAGATACCTCCGGGTACTGCGTTTGAAATGGATTTAAATGGAGAAGTACGTGAGTGGGCATACTGGTCGGTTGATAATATACCTAGACAGACAATCATAAATCCAGCATTTGAATTTGCCGAATTGTTTGAGGATGCGGTTCGACTACACATGCGTAGCGATGTCCCAGTAGGGGTCAACCTGTCCGGTGGCTTGGATTCAACATCTATAATCTGCGCCTCTGCTCGTATTCGTGAAAAAGCAGGGGCGGAGACTTCTTTATTGGCGTTTTCTTTTATGGACGAAAACTTTGACGAGACGCGGTATATCGCTGACACCATCGCTCAAACGTCCGCGCAGAGCATAAAACTCGATACTTCACCCGATAAACTCTGGAGTAAGTTAGCTGAAGTGTTATGGTATCATGATGAGCCAGTGCATACACTTACAGCTTTGGTAGGCTATGAGCTTATGGGACTCGCGGCTTCACATGGTATTAAGGTACTCTTGAATGGGCAGGGAGCTGATGAAACCATTGCTGGTTATCCTAGCTATTTCAGGGAATATTGGGCCACGTTGATGTCAGAAGGGAAAGCCTTTGGAGCACTGTCTGAAATAAGAAAATATTGCCAAGCTTATGGCGGGTTACCTTGGAATTTTTATCTTAATCTTTTAAAACACTTAACGCTACATCAGCTTAGTAGGTTGACTGCGTATCGACAGTTGGTGAAGCTCAGGCATCGTAAATTATTGAATAATAACCCATGGTTTTCCAATGAACTTAAATGCCATGTCCCTGATGCCCCATGGCATGACGTACCCTATGGGCTGAATGATGCGTTGTCGAGCGCAATTTCATGCAACCCATTGCCTCTTTATTTAAGAATAGAAGAAAGAAACTCCATGGCTCACTCCATTGAGGCACGTGTGCCATTCCTTGATTATCGGTTAGTGGAGCTTCTTTTTAACCTATCCTCAGATTGGAAAATGCGTGGTCCTTTTAATAAGTATGTTTTGAGAGAGGCAATGACTGATCTCATACCAGATTCAGTCAGGATGCGCGTAGATAAGATGGGTTTTCCTGTTCCTTCAAACAAATGGTTTTCCACGACTCTTTATGAACCGGTTATGGATATTTTGAATAGCCGTAAAGTTTGTGAGCGAGGAATATATAATATTCCAAAACTTATCCATGCCATGGAGTGTCACCGGAGAGGTGAAGTCGATATGTCGACGACATTATTCAATATATCACAATTTGAAATATGGTCAGAAGAGATTGTATCGACTACCGCCGTAGTGAATTGAAATTATCAGCATGTCTTTTTCAATAATATGTCGCATTCACGCCGTGTCCGAATAGCCTACTGCATCGACTCGTTCGACATTGGGGGGACTGAGTTAAACGCCGTGCGCACGGCGGAAGCACTGGACCCGGAACGGTTTGAGTTGTGCGTGGCACACCTTCAGGCTGACGGCCCACTGCGTGAGCGTTACGAAAAACTCGGAGTGCACATGGTGCATTTCCCCATCCCAAACCTATATTCGCCTCAGACTGTCCGCCAAGGTGTACGTTTTGCAAGATTTCTGCGGGACTGGGATGCTGATATTTCGCATACGCACGATATTTACTCCAATATTTTTTATGTGCCATGGGCACGCCTGACCGGCAAATGCCGGGTCATTGCCGGCCGCCGTTGGTGGTATGATGCCCCGCGACCGGGGCTGATACCCCTGAACCGTTGGAGTTACCGGTTAGCACATCGGATTCTCGCCAACAGTGGCGAAGTGGCAAAGCTGTTGGCCCGTGAGGAAGGTGTGTCATTGGATAAGATCGTCGAAATCCCTAATTTTCTGGCAAAAACCGCATTTGATAGGCTGGATGAGGCATCTCGAATTGCCCAACGGCGGGCTTGGGGGGTTCCGGATGGTGCGTTTGCCATCGGCATCGTGGCGAGGTTGGCACCGGTCAAGAACCATGCCTTGCTTCTGTTGGCTGTAGAACAACTCGCGCCTCGGTTCCATTTGGTGCTGGTTGGCGACGGTCCATCCCGTTCTGAACTTTCCAAACTTGCACATCAACTGAATATCGAACACCGAGTCCATTTCGCCGGGGAAGTGATATCGCCTTTGAATCTGCATCAATTTTTCGATGCCAGCGTTCTTTGCTCGCTAAACGAGGGATTCCCGAATTCCGTGATCGAAGCACTGGCGGCGGCAAGGCCCGTTGTCGCCACGGCGGTCGGGGGCGTGATTGATGTGGTGACCGATGGTGTGACGGGTATCCTTGTGTCTCTCGGAGACCCTGCCCGACTCGCGGGGGCGTTGCAGTTGCTTGAAGCAGACCCGCTGCTGTGCATCCGGCTTGGGGAATCAGGCCGTGAAGCGGTGCGAGAAAAATTCCATCAGGATATAGTGATCGGGGAGCTTTCGACACTCTACGAAGCGCTTGCGGATAATCGTGAATAAACCCTACCGTCCGTCCCAAGATAGGGAACCTAGTGTCAGGAATTCCCCTCAGCCTCAGCCCCGCTTTAAATGGTCGATGACGCTGTTTGGCTTATCTATCTACACATTTGTAATCATCAGCTTTTTCATCCCCATTGCGCAGCTTGGCATAGCCATTGGTGTCGCCGGATTGTTCACGGGCAAGGGTCCAGTGCAGATGCCAACACCATTTAAGCTGTATTTGGCGTTTTTATTGTGGGCTTTGATATCGGCGTTCACCTCGCCATTTGCAGATGTTGCCATCGGCGAAGTGATAGAACGCCTAAAACTGCTCGTCGTCATGCTGATAGTCCTAAATGCTTTTCAAACCGAGGGTCAACTGCGCTTCTACCTACTGCTTATCCTTGTCGCTTATATCCTGTTCCCGGTTCGCGGAACAATCCGGGGGGGCAACTCTATCTCTGATGGACGTGTGGTATGGACCGGCATTTACGACAATCCTAACGATCTAGCCTGCCTGTGTCTCCTCGCGTTTGGGATTGCACTCGCTATTATCTTCTCTGAAACCCGCTGGAATTTGGTAAGGCTGGGCGCAACATCTGGCGCGCTAATGCTGCTAGTTGTGATTCTGCGCACACAATCACGCGGTGCCTTTTTAGGGATTATGGTCGCCACAGCCCCGGCTTTCATCCCGATGCTGCTGAAGCAATTGCGCCTCGCCATTGGTGTGGGTATTGTCGTCGCAGTGGTCATTAGTTTCACAATCCCGCCACAAACATGGAATCGCCTGGCCGGTTTATCACATCTGGGCAATGCAGAGTCTGTCGAAAATCAGCAGACCAAAGAAGCTATTTCCTCAACTGCGGAACGTATTGAAATATTGAAAACAGGATGGCAAATATTCGTTGAGCATCCCATTTTTGGCATGGGGCTGGGGGCGTATCCACTGGCGTGCAATATGTATTCCCCCGCTCTGGGCAAAAGGGACACGCACAATACTTATCTCAATCTGGCGGCCGAGGTTGGATTACCCGGACTTTTGATTTGGTGTTCATTGATAGGATCGGTTTTGCTCCATGCCTACCGCACCCGAAAGAAGGCTAAG
>QVQE01000045.1 GCA_003584865.1 Methylococcales bacterium | reverse complement strand
CTGTATTTTTAACAGGATTTATGAGACGGGCAGAAAAGTTATGGAGGGGTTTAAAGAATCAATGCGAATTGTATTTGATAAGCATCTCGGGCAATGGAATTACACTGCCATTCCTGAAGTGATAATTCCTGAAGTTGCCTAAGTTATTTAATGCACGTTCCTAAGCGACCCGCGCAAACGCCAAGGACGCTAAAGCTATAAAAGTTGTGTCCGCGCGGGTGCGCTTGAGCGTTGAGTTAGACGAGGGCGTTTGGTGACGGCAGGTAAACCGAAGCCAAGCCTAAAAGGAAGACACCCCATTCGTCACGAAAGCTACGACCACACGCCTAAAGCCCATTCAGGTATTAAGCAAAGACAGGAATACAACCCCGCCACGAACAACCCAAGCCAAACGATCGCCAAACACTCAACAAGCCAGCCAAAGCCAACAACACCACAAACGAGACACCGCATTAACCAGACCTTGGCTAACGTGTAAGTAACAGGCATGCGCGGCTTTTCGCGCAGGTTCGGTGCACTGAGAGGTTAGCCATCATTTTGCTTTGACGTCGTCAATGGAGGGCAGGCTCTCCGTTTCGGCATTTCGTACCAAACGTCGGATTTTTTCTACTTCGGCAATGTACGTGTCGATTTGGACTACCTCAGTGTCACCAAGTGTCTTGGGTCTATCGAGAAGCCTGCGATATAGATCGTAGAACTCGGATTCACCATGACGGAAAGCCTTCATCCCGTCTGCAACTTTAAGGCCCTTATGAAAACTAAGCGCGAGTGCGACGTGACTCGAAACCAGAACCAAGAAGGCCTTCGAATACGCGCTAGTTTCGTTCGGCTGTGAGCCTATTGATGCTATGACTGGCACTGCCCATGACGAAAGAATTGACCAAATGACGCAGTAGTAATGAAACGACGTATATATCTCGGCGCGTTTCTTCCAAAACCCTAGGGTTCCCATTAGCCGAGAATAGTGATCGGTAAGTTGCTTCCGCCCCTCGACGCTAAAATGAAGGCATTCGCTAAATGATGCGCCACCAGGATTTAGCGACACTCCTTTCAATAGAGCGACTAGCGTCGGGGCAAGAGTCAAAGCCGCCATAAATAAGTAGCTCCAAAACAGATATGCGTAGATGTCCATGTCTAATGATGGCTAACGTGGAGCTAAGCGGGCTGCGCGGCTTTTTGCGCAGCTCCGCTTGAGCGTAATGTTATACGTTTTATTTCCTTTGCTAACTCACAGCTTATTTTTTCTGCTAGTAATACGGGAACAGCATTACCTATTTGACGCATAGCTTCCCCCCACGCTCCTTTGATAACAAAGTCGTCAGGAAAAGTTTGTATTCGCTTCGCTTCAAATGTGGTGAGGTATCGAACACTCCCATCATTGAAACGGATCATATTTTCCCCGCCAGGAACCCCATGACCTCCAGCCTTGATTGTTTTTGATGGCCAATCAAAATCGCTCCCAGTATGTCCTGGATAGGTACGTGCGCCATCACGGAATATATGATCGATTATTCCGTGATTTGATTTGGGGTCTGGAGTATCACACAGCGTATCTCGGATTGTTTTCCATGGCAGTGACTCAGGCTCAAACATGCCATATTTGTTGTATAGCCGAACTATTTTTTCTTTTAAAGAGCCGATTAAGACAGGACGCAATGATTTAGGAATCTTGTGGCGATCCCAGTATTCCCATGTTACATACATATCCCAAAGAAGCCTGTCTTCTGAGTGTGTTTTTGACGGAAACGACCAAGGCAATAAAAGATCAGATCGTAACCCTACAATAACAACTCGTTCACGGGTTTGCGGTACACCATAATCAGCGGCATTTATTAGTTTGTACTTAACATCATATTTTTTCCCTGTATAGCCGAATTTACTAATATTACGCAGTTCGTCAAGATGACATTCCCAGTAGGAGTCTTTTTGGGTTGTAAAGTCTGGGTAACTCAATCTAAGAATAATATATTCAAAGTAATCTGAAAAAGTTTGGCGAAGCAGTCCTTTTACATTTTCAAATACAAATGCCTTGGGAGCGAGTTTTTCAATAGCGCGTATAGCATAGGGAAACATATCTCGACTATCTTGATTAGCCCTATGCTTGCCCCCTAGTGAAAAGGGTTGGCAAGGTGGGCCTCCCGCAACTACGTCAATTTGCTCAAGACTATCTAAATCAAAATCTTTAATATCACCAAAAAAAACGCGTTCTGGATCAAAATTTTCAGCAAGAGAATCGCAAGCATGTTTGTTAAATTCAACAAAAGCAGCATGCTCAAATCCAGATAACTCTAATCCTTTTGCTAATCCACCTGCGCCTGAAAAAATTTCAAGTGTTCTCATACCGATTGCCCTAGACTCTTCAAATGAAGTAAGGCTTTTGAAATAATTACACTTTTTTCTGCATGCACTCCGTTGCATTTATTTGCCCAAGCTCTGCCCTCATGGATAACATCCCAATCTGACTTTGCTTGTTCATATCGACCACTTCCTGGATCATGGTTACCAAATCCATCAACAGCCGTATTCCAAAGTGGTCTATTCAGTTTGATTAGAGCCGCTTCGATTGTGCTGATCATGTCCGAGCCTTCTTCTTCGAAAATAACAAAGCGGCACATGAAATCTTCAAGCAAAAGCTCAGCACCTAGAATGATACTTCGACTGTGTTCCCGAAGGCGACCAATAAGTTCGCGTGACTGATTTAGGGGATTATCAGATGCACGAGCTTGTCGCCATCCTCTGGGCACGGCTTTTCCAATATAAATAGGGTAATCGTAGGAAAGGCGGTTTAACTCTGCATATCGTTGATACAGAGGATTTTGCCCTGTGTAATACAGAGCATACACGCCTGTACCTAATAAGGAATTTGGCGGAGGAAGTGTATGAACAGGAGTGCCATTGAAGAACCTAATTGCATCTTTAACCAGTTCAGCAAATGCGTCATTTTTGTATACATGTTCATTTCTATCAACTACTTGTTTCATTGGGGATATTTCTTATCTCAAGGAGATAGATTTTAGCATACTATGCTATCCATGACGACTTGACGCCTAACGCAAAGTTAAGCGGGCTGAGCGAAGCGAAGCTCCGCTTGAACGTTGAGTTAGGCATAATTTGAATGTAAATATTGAATTACCAACTCAGGGGCAGTTTGTACTAGTTTTAACAAAACCTTAGCTGGACCTGTTGGATGCCGATGCCCCTGTTCCCAATTCTGGAGAGTTCTGATATTTACTCCGATTAAGGCGGCAAACTTTGATTGTGAGAAACCAATTGCTTCTCGAATCAACTTAATATCTGGCTCAGAATATTCGTGAATGCGTGAAGCTTGAGCTTCACCACGTTTTATTTTGCCAGCTTCTTTGATGCTTGCAATTAGTTCATCAAAATCTTCACTTTTCATTTTTAAACTCCGAATTAACAACTTCCCTAAGTACAGACAATTGTTCTTTCGTTAAATCGTCTTGTTCATTTTTTGCATAAGCGTAGAGCATAAAAATCTGGTTGTGGTTGGTTGCCTAATAGTAGATTATACGTCCTCCGCCTCTCTTTCCCCGACCGCTAATGCCCCAGCGGATTTTGCGTATTCCTCCACTTCCCTGAATAATATCTCCTAAATTTGGTGTTTCCACCAAAAGGTTTTGAAGGGTTCTGTATTCCTCATCATTCAGTAGCGAGCTGATTTTCTTTGTAAATATGGATGTTTCAATAATGACCATGATGATATTATACGTCTTTGACGTATAGTTGCAATATACTGGAATTCCTGCCTAACCTGAACGACTTATCGTGTTGGATTAGTTTTATCTGGGTGCAAGCAAGGGTTACAAGAGTCCGAAACTTCAACCTCAAAGGGTAAATGTCCTGTTGCTGTTATAGCCCCTATTAAAATAACCAACACAATCAATATTAAGGGCATGAATTTTGTATATTGATAAATTTTTTCTCCTTTTTTTACGCGTTCCCACTCGTCTTTTAACATTGATTGAGAGTCAGTAACAAGACTTTTACAGTGAATTTCGATTAGTTTTTGTTTTGGATTATCTGTATGCAAATCTTCATAGGCGGTCTTTATTTTGTCTGCAAGCACTTTGTCTTTTATTGGATTTAATCTCAATAAAATACGATTGTACTTATCAGTCATATTTTTATATTTTTATAGTATTCGCCTGTGGTATTAATGGGATCGCAAGCA
>QVQE01000137.1 GCA_003584865.1 Methylococcales bacterium | reverse complement strand
AGTTGCGTGATATTCTTAGTTCACATGTTAGATTGAGAGAACCACTCCATTGGAATAAAGCTGATATAAATATTAATACATCCGATCGATTGAATGATTTAGTTAAATGGGAAATAGCTTTAAATACTGAGCATCTTCACTCACACTACACATTTAACAATCTACAAAAAGACGCCCAATGGGTAGAGGCTCTGCCAAAAATTCTACCGGACTTTAATATGTTATTACGTGACATATTAGATTTAAAGTGCGAACTGAATGGCGTGAATGCTATTAATGATTATTCCTATATTGACCAGCCATCAATAAGTGATCATCCACAAAGTAACGATTATAACGATTGGACAGTGCTGATTAAGCTAACTCGTGATGCTTGGTTGACCCTTTCAAAAATCAATCCTGATCAAGCACTATTAGTAGCAGAAGAATGGTATCAAACGCCTTATCCGATATTCAAACGGCTTGCTTTTTTTGCAGCGACTCAACGTAATGTAATTTCTACAGAACGAGCGCTTAAGTGGTTGCTTGCTGATGATGCTTGGTGGCTTTGGTCTCCTGAGGTACTCAGAGAAACAATTCGTTTACTAGTATCACTCACACCAGAATTAAATTTAACGGATTTATCACAGCTTGAAATAACTATTTTAAAAGGTCCGCCACCTAAAATGTACAAAGAAGACATTGAGGATGAACGGTGGTCTAAAGTAATGGAACGAGCTATTTGGCTCCGGCTTTCAAAAATTAAAGCAGCCGGCATAATTCTTAGTCCAAACTCTACTGCTGAACTAGATTTGATTAGCCAAAGAAATATGCAATGGAAACTTTTACATGATGATAGGGATGAATTCCCTTTTTGGTTAGATAGCGGTGATGGTGTAGAGCCTTGGTGCACTATACTCGATACCCCTACACGTCGCATTGATCTGGTACCTTGGCTTAAGAAGCATCCTAATACTAACAGTAATTTACAAGATCAGTGGGAAAAGCGTTGCAATGAAAAATTCTCAACCACTTTCTGTGCTTTATTAGCATTAACATTAGAAGATGAATGGCCATCTGATCGTTGGCGTGAAGCTTTACAAGGTTGGGTAAGTCACAAACAAATTAAACGTACTTGGCACTATTTAGGACCTTTGTTGGATCGTGCTCCCGATGATGTTATACAGAGTTGTGCTCGAAGCATTAGTTGGTGGTTATTAAGCTTATCAAAAAACTTTGATGGTAGTAATGATCTGTTTTTAAAACTTATAAACCGTATCCTAATAATTAATTATGAGGACGATATTTCAACAGATAACTCAGTTAACCAAGCAATCAATCATCCTATCGGGCTGGTGACTGATGCCTTATTGAACTGGTGGTATCGACAATCACCTTTAGACAACCAAGGTTTACCTGATAACATCAAACAAGTGTTCACTGAAATGTGCAATACTAAAATAATAAAATTTAGATATAGCCGAGTTTATCTAGCTACACATGCTGTTTCTCTGTTTCGTGTCGATGAGCAGTGGGCAACAGAATATTTATTGCCTTTGTTTGATTGGCAAGTCTCAGAGTTTGAGGCCCGCATAGCATGGGAAAGTTTTCTTTACACGCCACGCTTACATAGATCTTTTCTGAGTGCTATCAAACAACCCATATTAGAAACAGTAAAGCATTATGAAGAATTAGGTGATCTTGCTCATCAATATGCTGATTTCTTAACATTTGCAGCACTAGATTTTAAAGATGTTTTTTCTATTAGTGAGCTTGCTTTAGCAACTCGATCGTTACCAAATGATGGCATCGCAAGTATAGCGTTAGCGTTGGCAAGGGCTTTTGAAGGGTCAGGTGATCAACACCACGAATATTGGCAAAACCGTGTGCTGCCTTATTTGAAATCAATCTGGCCGAAGTCTCGTGAATTTATTTCCCCACAAATTTCACAAGCCTTAGCAAAAATTTGTATTGAGGCTGAGGAAGATTTTCCAGAAGCATTCTCTGAAATAAAGCATTGGTTAGTACCAATTGAATGGCCTGACTTTCTTTTCCGTAAATTGAGTAAGTCTATATTGCCAAAACAATATCCTAAGGCAACGTTAGAGTTTATAGATAAACTAATTGATGGTAATACAAGATGGTATCCATCTAGTTATCTCAATACATGTTTAAAAGATGCCATTGCTATTTCCCCTGATTTAGAAAATGATCCTATGTACAGACAGTTGTCGGAATACGTTGAAAAATATTTATGATTAACTAATGTTCTTTACTTGTTTTTGTTATATTTGACTGCTTTGTAATTATTTGTGGGCAATATCATTGAGTAAAAGTGTCTTCTAATAATCAGTTAATAGTCAATTTGAAATGAGAACCGATCATGTCGTTAGTTAAATTAAGTTACACAGAATTTGAAGGCACCGCACGGCATTGGGAAATAGATCAAGCCACCTTCTCGGACATTAATCTAATCGTCGGTAAAAACTCCTCGGGTAAATCCAAACTCATGTCAGTCTTTGCTACCTTGACTCGCTTACTATCTGGACAGCAGCAACAACTTCCCTTTGAGCCTAGTTCATTTCTGATAGAACTTGAATTAAATGCGCAGGTGTTTATTTATCAATTGGTGCTCAAAGAGGGCTCAGTAATAGGCGAGCAACTCACCATTGATGGAGAAGAAAAACTGGTACGAGGTGATGAAGGGGCAGGAAAAATTCGTTATGAAAAAGAAGGGCGGTTCTTGGATTTTCAACTTCCTTTAACAGTGCTAGCCGCCGTCAATCGACTCGATAAAATACAGCATCCTTTTTTGATGGAATTGCATCAATGGGCAAAGGGTGTGGCGCTATATTTATTCGGATCGGATTTTGGCAAATCTCAAGTGATGGGTATTACAGAGGCTGAAGTGTTTTTTCGTAATCCCGCTCATCCGGTATTTGATGATCCTAATAATCTTGTGGCTGTGTATACCTCAGCATCCAGCCAGTTTGGTGAGGTATTTGATCATGCGATTATTGCTGATATGAATGCCTTGGGGTACTCATTAACTGACGTGGGATCTGAAAATATTCAAACAATAATCAATTTTCCTATTGCTGCTTTGGTTATGTTTACAGTTGAGGAAGATTTAGGCTTTAAGAATCCTCAAATGCACATGTCACAGGGTATGTTTAGGGCGCTGGCATTAGTGGTGCATTTAAATATATGCGCATTTTCTAAAAAGAAGCAGGTCATTCTGGTGGATGATATTGGTGAAGGTTTAGATTATGAGCGAGCAACTGCAATTATTAACTTGTTAATTAGTAAAGCCAAAACGTATGGCTTACAATTGATCATGACAAGTAATGATCGCTTTGTCATGAATGAGGTACCTCTGGAATATTGGTCGGTTCTTAAGCGTAAAGGCGGTATTGTTAAACTGTTTAATGCCCAAAACGCCTCCAAGCAATTCAACGATTTTAAATATCTGGGTTTAAATAACTTCGACTTCTTTGCTTCAGATCTTTTTGAAGCAGAGGTTGAGAATGACTAAGAAATTTGCAGTCTTTGTTGAAGGGTTAACAGAACAAGAGTTTACGATCAGATTGTTGACAGAGTTAGCAGGGAAGCACGGTATAACCTTTGAGGTACATCGTCAGCATAAAGGGCAACTTTCTTTTTCTGAGTTAAGATCACATGAAGCCCCAGTGGTTCATGTGCTGGTTGCAAATTGCTGTAATGATGGACAGGTTAAATCACAGATTAAAGACCGCTATCAATCCTTAAAGCTTGCAGGCTATTCTTTGGTAATTGGGTTAAGGGATATTTATCCTTTCGGTCATGATGACATTGCAAAGTTACAAGCCGGTCTTTTGGTCGGATTGCCGTGTGATGATGATTTACCTATCCATATTCATTTAGCGGTGTTGGAAATCGAGGCGTGGTTTTTAGAGGAAGTGAAGCATTTCGTTCGCATTGATGAAAACATATCAATGGATGACGTGATAGCTTGTGGTTTTGATTACGCAAAAATACGCGCTTCTGAGTTATCGCATCCGGCTGAAACGCTAAGCAAAATTTATCAAAGTGTCGGTAAGGGGTACAGTAAAAATAAACGGCAAGTTCAGCGAACGATTGAGGCTCTTGATTATGAAGAGCTGTATGTTAATACCTGTCAAAAAGCCCCTTCGTTAAAAAGTTTTATAAACAGTTTAGAGGCAGGGCTTTTTTAAGG
>QVQE01000124.1 GCA_003584865.1 Methylococcales bacterium | reverse complement strand
GCAGAACTATGATAAGTTGCACCATCACATTCAACAGCACTCAAGTAAATGCCAGGCGCATCGGGATTAACAACACCCAAATCTATCCTATACCCCGACACCCCCACTTGAGAATGCGTTACCCATCCTTTTGCATGTAACTTTTCAGCAACTGCCTGTTCAAAAGGTGAATCAAAAAATCCACCGGGCACCCCAACTGGTGCAACAAGTGCCGAACTACCTCGTTGTGCATATTCAAGAAAATGCTTTAAATCTCTAATCCCTTCAGCACTGGTACGTGACAAATCTATTTGCTCCGGTCTTAATGATGCAAACACATGCATTTCTTCCTTCGCTCTTGTCACAGCAACGTTTAATCGACGAGTCCCACCTGCCTGATTCATAGGACCAAAATTCATACTCAGCTTACCCGCCGCATCTTTACCAAACGTAATCGAAAAATAAATTTGATCCCGCTCATCACCTTGTACGCTTTCTAAATTCTTTACAAAAATAGCGTCAAACTTATCTTCAGCAAAGTGTGACTCTATTTCTGGATATTCTCGACGCTTGTTTTCAAACAGGTCATTGATTAATTTCTGCTGATCCGTATTAAAAGTCACAATACCGATTGATTTATTAAAAGCGGGCTGACGTAATTTAGTAACAATATCTTCAACAATCGATTCGGCTTCACCGCGATTAATCCGATTTTGACCTTCCTTATAAATAGACTCTACGGGATGATAATGTACGGACATACCCCCAGTATCATTATTGGGAAAGGTAATTAATTTTCCACCATAATACTTGTGATTTGAAAAAGTTATTAATGATTCACAACGCGAACGATAATGCCAGTTTAGATTGATACACGGAATATTTGCCGCTAAACATTCATCTAAAATAGATTCCATGTCTTCTTCTAGCTCATCAGAATAGCCATCACCTTCTGACTTCTTCGCAAAGAACGACGTCGGTGACAATTGTTTTGGATCACCGACAACAATAGCCTGTTTAGCTCTTGCTACCGCACCAATCGCATCTGGCACAGTAATCTGACTCGCTTCATCAAAAATAACAACATCAAAAGCCTTACTATCAGCCGGCAGATATTGCGCAATACTCATAGGGCTCATCATGACACACGGTGTTAATTTGGTAATCACTTCTGGCATTTGACTCATCAATTGACGCAACGGTTTATGGGCCCTTTTCTTCTGAATCTCTCGTGATAACACACCCCACTCAGAACCGCGTTGAACATTCTCTGTGCTAGGTATCTCCTTAGCTAACAACGCAGTCACATAGTCCTGAGTTAACTTCATAAAACCCGTATCCAGCGCTTGATAAGTTTCAATTTTATGACGATGCTCAGCCGGTACAAAACCTCTTAACACGTCATCATCATCGATCACAGAATTAACCCACCAACGAGAATAGTTAACCAATAACAATTCTTTTGCTGGCAACCCTCCCGTATTACCTAACTCAATATTATCAATTAGAGGCGCCAAACCTACTGAAATAGCATCCTGCCTTACTTTTCTCCACGCACACCAAAATCGAAGTTTATTCGCATGTGTTAACCAGTTATCACATTGCTGAATTACATTTTTAAAAAAGTCATCTGACGCCTGATATTTATAAATATCAGTTGATTGTGATCCGATAATAATTGCTAATTGCTGAGTATTTTCTTGAAAAGAGCTAAAAACATCTAAATAAGAGACACCCATGCTACCCATCGGAGTGCTGTGTTGCAGTAATTCGTTTTGATCAATCACTAACTGTGCGATGCGTTGCTTATTGGCGCTAAGGAGTTCGATATCTACACTCACATTAGCTAAAGCACTTAAAACACCGTCCATCCATTGACAAGAAGTCTTAATCCATTCAATATCTGAATCAACCCCCTCCCAATACCGCCCTATAACAGCCCCTAAGTATTGATATTTTGAGATGCTGCTATATAACTGTTTAGCCTTAATTAACCGATCAACATCATGAAGAAGAGTATCGGGATTAATTTTCTTGGAGACCGTTTTCTTCAAGGCCTTTTTAACTGAACGCTTACCTAACCATTTTGTCAGAAACCACTTTTCCTCAGACGCAAGCCATTTATCTTTAATGTCTTCTAACTCAAGCTCTAATACATTGCGTTTAAATGTGTTTTTAACACCCTCCATCTGCCCATGAAACTGTTCAACCAACGCGGTTAATTCCAACAACTCTTTACGATGAATACCCGCTTGTGAGGAAAAACAATATGCGTAATTCTCAGCATACGCTTGGGGCAATAACTCCGCTATTTTTTGCAACGCCACCAGTTGTGATAATTGACTAAAGTTAATGCTAAGACCTAAATGCTGAACATAATCACAGGTTGCCGCTTCAAGTGCATTAATAATAGCTTGTGTCCCGCCAGCCAGACTTAATACCTCACTTTGCCAAGTAGGCGACCAATCGCCATGGGCAATTTCTGAAAATATATCTAACCCAAGCCCAGTTAGTTCCCCACTATTAATATCAATTCGCTCAGCAATCGTGTGTAACGTCTCAAAAGCCTCTAAGGAATGCTCATTGGGACTTTGCCATTTGAGCTTAATAACCGGAACATCACTGTATTTAATAACCACCCCCATAGCTTGATGAGGTGTTAAGCCATTGGGGTAATTAAAATGAAGACGTTCAACATATTGGTTTAAATCACGTCTAACTTGCGCTAACCGTTCCGCCTCTCTTTCCCAATTAATATTGGCATTGGTTAAAGTGTGCCAAGCACTACCCAGTTGGGCAATCACTTCTGACTTTTTAGCCTTTGCAGAATGTAACTGAAGGCAACGATCGCCTAAACCAACTTGTTGCAAGCGTCGATAAACCACTTCTAACGCCGCTGTTTTTTCAGACACAAATAATACTGTCTTGCCCGTTGCTAGTAACTGAGAAATCATATTAGCAATGGTTTGACTCTTACCCGTTCCCGGCGGACCAATTAAAACAAAATCTTTTCCTGCTTCGGCCGCATAAACAGCGGCTATTTGCGAACTATCTGCCAAAAGTGGAATAAAGGTATCTCTGGGATGACGATCGCTATCTAATTTTGTAGGATCAGGAAATTGAATATCAGAGCCAGAGTAAGCGTCTCGTGGGCTTTCAATTAAATGCTTCACCACTGCACTTTCTTTTAACGAATCAACCCGCTCACACAGGTCATTCCACATCAAATATTTAGTAAATGAAAAGGTAGAAATGACCACCGTTTCTTCAACCTCCCAGCCCTCAATATCTTTTATTTTGAGCCGTAGACTGTTTAAAATCTTATCAACATCTAGCCCATGCTCATCCATCGGCAAATCATTTTCTAACTCTGGAAGTTCAAGCGCAAAATCTTTTTTTAACATTTCTATTAGGGTAGGATTAAAACGCGGCTCATCTTCATGGGCTTTAAGTTCAAAACCAGATTTAACACTTTTACGCGTAATCTCAATCGGAATCAAAATAAGGGGCGCTTTATATCCTCTTTGCGCGTCTTTACCCTGAGTCCACTTCAAAAAGCCTAAGGCTATATACAGAATATTTAACCCCGTTTCTTGGATAGCTTCTCTTGATAAGCGATAAAGCTCTAACAAATCAGCCGTCAATTTTTTAGCATCTGTATTGGCTATTAATTCTTTTTTTGATAAATGCGTTTTTAATTGCTCATCCAATAAATTTTCGTGATGAAGTAATAAATGCAATTGCTCTGAACGGGGATTATTATCACTCGTTAAAGTTTCATTTGATAAAACCTTAAACTTTTGATTATCAGCCAGCATATCCTCCAAACTGCCTAGATTGATACAGTTAATTTCTATAGCTCTTTTACGAGTGGTGAAATTTAAAAGCGGATTACGCATCGTTAAATCCAGCAATTGCCGCTTCCAATTTTCTATGCGTGCATCTGGAGTATCTAAACTGGTGTTTGATTCTATCGGCGAAATAGCCCCGTACTCGGGGATATCTGTCATAATTTCGACAGGAAGATCAACCTCATCAATCTCGACACTTGCTTGAACGCCTCCCACTAAATCGATATCCGACAAAGGTTTAATTCGGGCTGATCTAGCACGTTTGATATCTATGCCTAAAACAAACGTCTCATCGTCTTTTAATTTATCTTCAGCGGCTTGTTTCGCTAAACTGAACTTAGGAACGTGCATTAAATAACTTAGGCAACTTCAGGAATTATCACTTCAGGAATGGCAGTGTAATTCCATTGCCCGAGATGCTTATCAAATACAATTCGCATTGATTCTTTAAACCCCTCCATAACTTTTCTGCCCGTCTCATAAATCCTGTTAAAAATACAG
>QVQE01000030.1 GCA_003584865.1 Methylococcales bacterium | reverse complement strand
CTAAGGAATGTGCATAAATTAATTTAGGCAAGTTCAGTTCGAGAATTATACTTTGTGAGAAAGAAATCTTGTTCAAAATTGACAAATGATCGAACCTTACACCCAAGATATTGAAGCGCAGATGCAAGAATTGTATAGTCGTCTGCCAGAGAAAAGTAAACGTTTATATGCAGGTGTTGAAGCCTTAAAGTTTCCCTATGGGGGCATCAGCTATATTGCCGGACTTTTGGGTTGCTCGCGGGATACCGTTTCGCTGGGGATTAAAGCACTTGGCGAAGCAGAAACGCTGCCTAAAAACCGCAACAGGAAAGCGGGCGGCGGCAGGAAGCATACGCTTGAAAAGGAACCTGATATTAATGAAGTTTTCTTGGCTTTATTAAAAGATCATACTGCGGGCGACCCCATGGATGAAACGAAAAAATGGACTAATTTGACGTGTGCTAAAATTGGTGATCTATTGGCTGAAGAAGGTTTCAAAGTAAGTCGCAATATTGTCAGAAAATTATTAAAGAAGAATGGTTATGTGAAGCGCAAGGCATTGAAAAAGAAGGCGGCTGGCGGGCATGTGAACCGCAACGCCCAGTTTGAGCGCATCGCTGAATTGAGAGATTTATATACAGCTACGGGCAATCCTGTCCTCAGCGTGGATAGCAAAAAAAAGGAACAGATAGGTAATCTGTTTCGTGAAGGTAAGGTCTATACCACTGAAACTGTCGAGGTTTTTGATCATGATTTTCCTTCCTTAGCCGAAGGTGTCGGCGTGCCTCATACACTTTATGACATGGCCCGCAACGAAGCTTACGTCAACATTGGGACGAGCCGTGACACCAGCGAGTTTTCCTGCGATTCGATTCGACACTGGTGGTACACCTATGGCATCCTGTACTATCCTCTGGCAACATCCATTTTAATGTTGATGGATGGTGGCGGTAGCAACTCCTCCAGACATTATATTTTTAAACAGGACTTACAGGCATTAGTGGAAGATATCGGCGTTGAAATACGGATAGCGCATTATCCACCGTACACGTCTAAATGGAATCCCATTGAGCATCGGGTATTCCCCCATATTACTCGCGCAATGTCCGGCATGATTTTAACCAGCCATCTATTTATGAAAGAGTTAATAGAAAACACAACTACAAAAGCAGGATTAAAAGTCTTTGTCTGTATTTTTAACAGGATTTATGAGACGGGCAGAAAAGTTATGGAGGGGTTTAAAGAATCAATGCGAATTGTATTTGATAAGCATCTCGGGCAATGGAATTACACTGCCATTCCTGAAGTGATAATTCCTGAAGTTGCCTAAGTTATTTAATGCACGTTCCTTAGACGAATTGTCGACAGAACTAACCGAGAATAAATTATGAATGATTCAGCAAGTATTGCAAAACAAGTTTCAAACCTTGATATCCCACTGGAGCGAGATGTCTTTATGCGCACCTTGATACGGGAGCTATCTAATACTTTGCAGAAAGTGGTTGGTTCTGATCAAGCGTCAGGTTTTATCAGCGTGGTAGGTCAGGTAATGGGTAAGCAGATGGACAACCAGTACCGTCAAGCACTCAATCTGTCGTCCCTGGATCGGGAGCAGGTGGCAGAAGTACTGGTGGACTTGAAGCAACGTATCCAGGGTGATTTTTATGTCATTGAGCAAGATGACGAGAAGATCGTATTCGGCAGTCGTTCATGTCCATTTGCAGAAAAGGTTATCGGCCAGAAGTCGATGTGCATGATGACCTCCAACGTGTTCGGAAGTATTGCCGCCAATAACCTGGGCTATGCCAAAGTACACCTCAAGGAAACCATTGCTGAAGGGCGTCCTGAATGCCGTGTCGTGGTTTATTTAAAGACTAGCGACGAAGCGGATGCTGTGGAGGGTAGGGAATATTTCAAGAGTACGGTGGAATGATCGACAAAGAAGCAGCTCACCTGCTTCGATTAATACCCGTTCCTCTCCTGGTCGTCGACAATACGGGGAAGATTGTTTTTTCCAACCCGCTTCTGTGTCAGTTATTGGAGCAGGATAAAAGTGGGTTGATCGGTCAGCCCTTAGCTAGTCTTACTACAGATTCCGCCGAAAAGACTTCGAATACCCTAAATTTGTTTTTCGGTAGCACTGATTTCATGATTAGCCACATGACGTTGCGTAAGTTTAACGGGGATGAGGTCGAATTTCCTTGTCGAGGGTGCCTGTTGCAGAGGCCAACAGATGATCGAGCTCCCTTGGTCTGCATCCAACTATACCGGGCTGTCGAGTTTAATGCCCTGAATCAGAAAATCGACGAACTGAATGCTGAAATCCGTCGACGTCATCAAATAGAGTCACAACTCAGGGAGG
The DNA here is from genome assembly GCA_003584865.1 of Methylococcales bacterium. Lineage (GTDB taxonomy): Bacteria > Pseudomonadota > Gammaproteobacteria > Methylococcales > Methylomonadaceae > Methylobacter_C. Next base: position 2,038 of record QVQE01000030.1, on the reverse strand, counting down.
ATTCTTTTAAGCTTGAACAGGAAATGATCTACCGCAAGAGTGCTGAAGCTCGTTACAAAGCACTATTTAATGAGATTGATGAAGGATTCTGTATTGTCGAAGTGATTTTAGACAACAACATGACGGCTATCGATTACCGTTTTCTGGAAGTTAATCCGGCATTTGAGAAAATGACGGGGTTGATCGGTGCGGTAGGAAAAACAATTACAGCACTCACTTCAGAACCCCAGGCATTTTCGCTTCAGACTTTTGGGGACATTGCGCAATCAGGGAAGTCGGCGCGTTTTGAAAATCACGCTACCAAATTAAATAGTTGGTTTGACGTTTACGCCTTTCGCTTCGACCAGGCTGAGAGCAAACAAATTGCCGTCCTGTACAATGATATTACTCAACGTAAAGTGTCCGAAGACGAAATATTACGGCATCGCAACCATCTGCAAGAACTGGTAACCGAAAGAACCACAGAGTTGCTCGCCGCCAAACTCGATGCCGAGTTGGCCAATCAGTCAAAGAGCGCCTTCCTGGCCAACATGAGTCATGAGATCCGTACACCCATGAACGCTGTCATCGGTTACGCTCAACTGTTACGCGCACAAATCCAGGACGAAGACCAAAAAATCAAGCTCAATCGTGTCATCGCAGCTGGCAAACACTTATTGAGTCTGATCAGCGACATTCTGGATTTGTCCAAAATCGATGCAGGACGGATGACGCTCAACGAAACCACTTTCTTTCTCTCTGCGACCCTTGATCATGTCTACAGCATGATGGCTGATCGCATTGCCCAAAAAGGACTTGGCTTCATTGAAGACATTGATCCGCGTTTACAAAATCTGATTGTGAAAGGAGATACGATGCGTATTACTCAGATTTTGATGAACTACCTGAGCAACGCCACCAAATTCACCGATCAGGGTAGCATAACGCTGCGTGCCGAAATGCTTGTCGAAGACAGCGAGCGGGTTAAATTAAAATTCGAAGTACAAGATACCGGCATCGGCATTAGCGAGGCACAACAAAGTAAGTTATTTACAGCCTTTGAGCAAGTGGAAGACTTCAGCATCCGCAGATATGGTGGTACCGGTTTGGGGCTGGTTATTTCTAAACAATTGGCACATCTGATGAGCGGCGATACTGGCGTGGTTAGCGCACTCGGCCAAGGCAGCACTTTCTGGGTTACGGTGCCCTTGAAGCGAGGTAATGCGCAGGATTTGCAACCCGATGAAAAGATAATACACAACGTCTGCTTACGCAGAGATGTACAAATTTTGCTGGTTGAAGATAATGAAATCAATCAAGCCCTGTCCAGAGAACTACTGGAAAGCTTCGGTCTGAAGGTAGAAATTGCCAATCATGGTGGCGAAGCACTGGTAAAGATTGAGAACGAACACTACGATTTGATTCTGATGGACATACAAATGCCGGTTATGGATGGGCTAGAAGCAACGCGGCGTATCCGGGATCTTAAAATCGGCAAGTCTCTTCTCATCGTAGCCATGACAGCTAACGCCTTCGATGAAGATCGCAAACGTTGCCTGGAAGTGGGCATGAATGATTTCATCGCTAAACCCATCGATCCTGATCGGCTGTACGCCACGTTGGCACGGTGGATACCCGAAGACACAATATCAATTGACCTTCAAACAACGAGTGACCCCACAGCAGAAAATCCCGGACTACAATCTACTTCTCTCCACCGCTGTCTGGTGGACAGGGAAGGCGCCTTGAAATACTTTGCGGGCAATACAAAACTCTATCTTCGCATGTTGGGCAAATTTGTCGACACACATGGCGATGATGCGGAAAAACTACAAACCGCCTTGGCTACGCACGACCAGGCATACGCAGAGCGCATCGCTCATACGCTCAAAGGTATCTCCTCGACAGTCGGCATCAATACCTTATCGCAGGTGGCCTATAATCTAGAACACAAAATTCATCAGAATACTGACAATAACGATTTGACCGAAGATATCGCTATCCTGACTGAAATCCTGGCGGAAGCCTGCGTGGAGATTCGGACGCTACTGATTAGGTG
>QVQE01000140.1 GCA_003584865.1 Methylococcales bacterium | reverse complement strand
GGATAATGCGCTATCCGTATTTCAACGCCGATATCTTCCACTAATGCCTGTAAGTCCTGTTTAAAAATATAATGTCTGGAGGAGTTGCTACCGCCACCATCCATCAACATTAAAATGGATGTTGCCAGAGGATAGTACAGGATGCCATAGGTGTACCACCAGTGTCGAATCGAATCGCAGGAAAACTCGCTGGTGTCACGGCTCGTCCCAATGTTGACGTAAGCTTCGTTGCGAGCCATGTCATAAAGTGTATGAGGCACGCCGACACCCCCTGATTATGGATTTGTGGTTACCTTAGAAATGGTAAGCGGGACTCCTTCAGCAAAAACCTTGGCGACTTTAGAAGAAATAGAACGCCGCATTACCCCTTTATTTAAGTTGGGTGAATTGCGAGCCAGTGCTATTGAAAGCGGTGCCATTGCCAAAGAAGGCCGGTATTTATATGGGCATCAATACGGTGACATATGGTTTAGTTTAAATCACGATGCCCGTGATGTGATTGCCTTAATGCCTTTGATTAAGCCCCTTTTGAATGACCTGGATGGCGCCGTATTAGCTTGGGTAGAAGGGGAAGCTACAAGTTTTAAAGGGGGGCTCGGTAAAGCGATAAGTCTTAATGTTATGGGGGTTCCTGGAGCTGAACTAGTGGCCGCTATTTCAGAATTAAAAACGATCGTGAGTGTAACTCCAGGTGTGAGTCAAGTTCGCTTGGACAGCGTGCCTGGACTTTCAGAATTACAGTTACGTTTAGATAATAAAGCCATACAGCGATCAGGCATTGCACCAGAAACCGTTGCTCGTACTTTGCAATTAATGGCAGATGGCGAAAACGTGGCCAGTTTTGTTGAACAAGGAGAGCCTGTTGGGGTTAGAGTGCTTGCTAAGCAAGCTAACATTCATGACGTTACTGAAATATTAGCCCATGCGGTTTCAAGGCCAGACGGAGCCCAAATACCCTTAAGCCAATTAGTAACTGCTAGTACAAGAATAGGCACTGCTAGTATTAATCATATAAATTTTCAACGGGTTCAGACTTTACAGGCAGACTTGGATAAGACCGAATTGGATACCTTGGCCGCTAATAATGTCATAAAACAAAAATGGCAAGCAGTCCAAGATCAATATCCCAATGTTTCTGTGCAATTTAGTGGTGAGATCGAAACGGTAGAGGAAGGTTTAAAACAACTATGGCAGTTGTTCAATTGCGATAGGTGGAATTCGTAGTCGTGGGCCGGAACTGGATATCCAGGGAGAAATATTACCAGGCTGGAATGCCATAGCCAACTGGGCGAATGTCGACATCCGTGTTGCTCAAACCAATGCTAGCAACACCCCTATTGAAGGCATGAATGTAGGTGATCGATATTTTGGGGTGCCGCGTAATACCGCCAGAGTGTTCACTACCTATGATTTTCAAAATCATGAACTGAAGGGGTTAAAGCTCGGCGGCGGTGTTACCCTGCGTGATTCACAATTGGCTGTCAACACTGCGGCTATTGGGCCACCAGCATCCTCCTCGGATGTGAATATAAATGGTTATACCACGGTTGATTTATTGGCGGCCTATAGTATGAATGTGAATAAATCCAAGATCACAGCTCAATTTAATGTTAACAATCTACTGGATAAGCAATATTATACCGGCGGTTCATTTGGTGTCGCCAGTGCAATGTATGCAACGTTTGGTCAGCCGCGCAGCTTTATGGGGTCTATTAGGCTTGAGTTTTAGCTGTAATAGTCCGAAATGACCTTCTTTCTGAGGTTATTTTTTAGATTTCCTGAATAATGCCATCTGAGCCCTACGGTGAGATTCGTAGGGCTTGTTATGCTGTTCTTTATCTACGACCAGTACTACCACCTACAAAGCTTATTTGTAACGCATGTAAAGAATTAACACAGTTAGGTGTTGACTGAATACTGACATTATCATGACATTCTTTATTTTGATCATGCGCCTCTTTAGGATTCGCTATATACCAAGCAACTGATTGTTCTTGTTTATTATTTACTTTTGCTTCATTGCTTTCAGCGTTTGCAAATTTTAAAGCAGTAACAGCAATCACTATTGCAGTAATAAACACAAGAAAAATATTTTTTTTCATAAGACTATCTCCAAAATATAGGGTTTAAGCAAATTTCATAATGGGCTGATTTATGAGCCGCGGTTAGTCTAATTGATAAGTGTATCTTAGAAAATGTGGCAAATTGCCGCGTGACAATATGTCGCCAAAAATGGCATTAAAAATGCTTTATATATCAGTTTTGCTTTATGAAAAGTGCGTAAATACGGCACTTAAACAGGTTATGTTGCCAGAGTCGGTAAATATTGAAACGACATTGTAACAGGCTTGATTCGGTGGCTACAAAAAAGCGGGCAACTCGGCTGACAAAGATAACTCGTGAGGCTAATAAGTTCAGATAAGTTTAGTAAACTGTGTTATTTAACACAGTTTACTATGTCATATCACCTATATTTTAGGGCTTGAGGGTTTGATTTTAGATTAATGCCTGATTATTAGAGCTGTTCAGTTGCTGGCACAATTAGTGCTTTAACTATTCGTTATTCCCCTTAGTTTTTACTTAAGAACAAGCCTTAAAAATCAGATCATGTCAGCAGTCACGCTTAGTCACAAACAAATTACAGTGTTGTTTCAGCAGCATCACGAAGCATTGTTAAGTTTTTTAGTCTATAGAATTCGTTGTCCTGAAACAGCGCAAGATTTATGTCAGGAAACATACTTACGCTTACTAAGAGAAGGAACCCTTAAGCATGATGAAAACCTAGGTGGTTTTCTTTTTCGTGTGGCGGATCGGTTGGCTCTTAATTATCTTAAATGGCAAACACAATCAAAAAATAGTGGTACAGAGCTAAGTGATGATTTGGTTTGTCCAAAGCATCTGCCAGATGAAATAACTTCATTACGTCAGCAATGTGAGATTTTGATTAAAGCGATTAATGCTTTACCAGAAAAATACAGGCATGTGTTCTTACTACGCAAAATTGATGAGTTAAGTTATGGGGAGATTGCGCTAAAACTTCAGATATCTGAAAAAACTGTGCAGCGTTACTTAGTTCAGGCCATGTTGCATTGCCATCATTATATGCAATCTTCTGATTATCTCGGAGCCTAAAAGTTATGTCAAATGTTGCGCCAGCAAACTATAGCCCGCAGCAATTGAAACAGGCTGTTGAATGGTTTGTAAAATTACAGTCAGAACAATGCAGTGAAAATGATAGAGTGCTTTTTGATAAGTGGTTTTTGAAACACGAGAATCATAAAGTGGCTTTTGAACAGGCCGAACAGATATGGGCAAACATGGATGATCTTAAGTTTATTCCTTTATCTAGTCTGGATGCTGCTAGGTCAGCAAAGCCAATAAAATCGAATTTGGTTAAATTAGCGTCATGCATTTTGTTTATTTTTTCAGCGCTAATCACTGGTGGAATATGGTTAGACCATAATGCTGAGACCGTAATTTATAGCACTGAAATCGGAGAGCATCGATGTGTTGATTTAGCGGATAATTCTCATATCGACTTAAACACGAATACCCGTGTTTCGGTAAGGATGTCATTACTCGGTCGTAAAGTTGATCTAATTCAAGGGGAAGCTCAGTTTGAGGTCAGCCATAATCCATTCCGACCTTTTACTGTTACTGTAGGTGATTTAAACATCCGAGACATAGGTACGGTGTTTAACGTACGTAAGCAAGTGCAAGGTGCAATTGTTTCAGTTTTGGAGGGTGAGGTTGAACTTAACAATGGACGTAATGTAAGTAATGAGTCCCTTGTTGCAGGTAATCAACGTAATTATACAGAGCACTCAGGGCTAGGGATATTGCAAAAAGTGGAGCCAGAAAAAATAAGTGCCTGGATTAATGGGCATCTGGTTTTTACTCGTGCCTCCTTATCAGATGTTATAGTAGAGTTAGAGCGTTATCATAATGTCCATTTTATTTTTTATGATAAAAATCTGGCCAAGGAAACACTCAGTGGCACATTTAACTCCAGTGACCTTAACCCGTTTCTTCATGCTCTTGAAACAATGCTACCTATACAGGTTAAACGTAATGGTCAGCAAATAGAGTTACGTCGATGGGTGCGTTGATTTGGTCATGTCTCAGTATAATGATTTAGTTTGTGATCATGATGAGTTGGCTGAGTTTTTCAATACACGCCACGTGCAATTGCAAAAATATCTGTTTTGGCAGGTGCGTTCTTATGACATTGCCGAAGAGTTAGCTCAGGAAACTTATTTACGTTTTCTAAAGCATGGCGGAGAACTAAAGATACTTGATCTAAATGCATTTTTATTCACAATCGCTGCTAATCTGGCACGTGACCATTTAAGGAGTGTTAAGCGTAAACAAAGATATAGTTTTATAGAGTTAGAAGCTGAACTAGTTGATTCAAAACCTAATTCTGAAGAGATTATTACCAAACAATGTTTGGAGAAACAATTGAAACAAGCTATTGATAGTTTACCTGAAAAAACAAAAGAAATTTTGGCATCCTTCATTTACCGGTTTACACTTTATGCAATTCTTGGCTTTATAAAGTCATGAAAACGGGTTTCTTTC
>QVQE01000094.1 GCA_003584865.1 Methylococcales bacterium | reverse complement strand
CTACTGATTTCTTAAATTTAAGAAACAGCTAAGCCGTTTATCTTTAAAGTCACTGGCCGTTTTTTAATGGCTACGGTAGCTTGTTGTTAATTTTTTATTGACATCAAAAGTGTCAACTACTTTTAGGCCGCTATGAAGGATGCCAAAAACCAGTCTGGTTTATTATTAATAATAACATTGATATATGAATCTGAGAGCCTACCATTTTCACCTTCTTGCCCTTTATTTTTTCCACCAACTGAAAAATCTGGGCACGGTGGGCCACCAATAAATCCTATCGTTTGATATTTTTCTTTTGCTTGCAAAATATCAATTGCCAAAGCACCTTTTTGATTAGTTAAAAATTCATTAATTGAATTTTGACTATATCCAAATAAAGGAGGTTTTTTATTCAAATGTTCTCGACTGAATTTATATGCATCCATAAAACTTGGGTTAATTTCGTTGACAAATGCAACATCAAAACCAGCATCCTCGAAACCCAGATCAAGAAATCCAGCTCCTGAAAAAAAAGAAAAAACAGCATGATTGTTCATAGTTAAATTATAGTTTACTGCTAGTTACAAGCTTAAGTTTGAGGGAATATGTAGTATTGATAACCTGATATACGAGATGACGGGTGACTGAGGGCGAAGTAAAGTTATATTTAAGTTTACTCCGATCACAGTTATTGATGAGTGGTCGCTGTTTGAATTTTTTGTGGGGTTAGGCGGTATCCCATTGCATGCATAATGGCATTCACCGTGCTAAATTGTGGACTGCCGTTATTCGAAAGAGCATTTTGAACACCCTTACGACTAAGACCGGAAATCTCAGCGATCCGGCTGACTCCTTTTACCCGACTCACTACTCGCAAGGATGACAAAAGGGATGCAGTATCGTTGCTCTCAGCATATTCATCGAAGAGTATATTAATATAATCGTCAACTTCTTCTGGATGATTACGAAGGTATTCTTCTTCAATATCGCTAATTGTTCTGTAGTTTCTCATCGGTAAAAGGCTCCTTCCCATTTTCTTGAGCATAGATTATTACACGTTTTAGTATCGTTTCCTCTGCCACTGATTAATTCCTTTTAGCTTATATGATGCGTACTATATTACGCACCCATGCTGAATACAATCCTTATCTTTATTCATTAGGTAAATAGATAAAACAAAGCAGGCAAAGTTGTTGACAGAATCTAGTCATCAGTTAAACGAATGCAGTCCTATTGCATTACCTTCACTATCGCCAATGATTGCAATGAAACCGTCTTTTCCAACACTCCATTTAGGGCGAAAAATAGTTCCGCCACTATTAACTGCTCGCTCGGCTATAATCTGGCAATCATCACAATGGAAATAGATCATATTCCCTTCAACCGATGGCTTCCTCATGGGATGTTTCATTAAAGCCCCCATTGCTCCAATACCGGGCATTTTTCCAGGGAAACGAAGCACTTCGAAGCTTCCATCTGTTAGCTCTGGTGTCAGTACACAATCAAACACTGCTTCGTAAAATGTCCTGGCTCGCACCATGTCTTCGACATAAATTTCAAACCAGGTAACTGGATTTCTAATGGCTTGCATAGCTAACTCAGTGGAATATTAATATTTAATGAAAGTTATTTTACAAATTGCACCGAACCAGGATATTTAGCCCCATAAGCTTCGGCTGTCAGTAAGGTGATACCCTCAACAATGGCTTGTGCAACCAAAAGACGGTCATAGGGATCTTTATGTATGGGTGGTAAAGTTCCAATAATTACAGCATGCTCACTAAGTATTGGCTCATTCTGTCAAAATCATCCGGTACGCTGATTTGTCCTGCCATAAAACCAAACCGTTTGATTTGAGTAGACTCTGGAGTATTAAGAGGAATTACTTTAACCATTGGCTTGCCCGCTTTAGCGATGACAAAGGATTCACCTTTTGCCGCTTGCTCCACTAGTCTGGATAGATGTGTTTTAGCATCGTGAATGTTGTAGGTATGCATAAATTTACGTATGTTTGACTTAGTTCAGTTGGGTTAGTTTACTACAGCTTAGGTAACTCGCAAAAAATAACCGCCACTAATTTGCATCAGATCCCCCTTAAAACTGATGTATGCTATAGACCTAATTTTACCGATCAAAACCAAAGATCATGATCAATTCGAACGCCGCTGGGGAATCCTCGAGAATCATTGGAGTACGACGCTTTTAAACACACAGGAAGTCACCTTGGAATGGGCAAAAACGATGACTTGGAAAGGCGAGTGTCCCGTTGTGAAGTGGCTGGAAACCACTTACCAAAAAGGGGTGAAACTATGTAAAAATGCATTTAAAGCTTTGGGCAACCGGATAGAACGGGATACCTTACTGCCAAAATAGTATGTGACTATCCAACCTCAAATTTAAGAATATAAAATGGAGGTTATTTTTTGCGAGTTACCTAATTAATAACGAACGTTACGTTTATAACTGCTTTCGTTACGTAAATAATAACGTACGTTACGTTTCTAGCTGCTTTCGTTACGTAAATAATAACGAACGTTACGTTTCTAACTGCTTTCGTTACGTAAATAATAACGTACGTTACGTAAGCGCTCAATTTTCGGCGTAATTCACAACACACAGCCGGTCATGTCAGACTATCCCGAGGATAACTTTTTTGGGATTACTGATGACATCGATAAAAAAAACACACGATCACGATTTTTGGAAACTTCACCTCGCGCAATGGCAGGACTCTGGATTATCCCAGGCAAGCTATTGTCGGCAGCAGGTATTGCATCCACACCAGTTTAGTTATTGGAAGCGCAAACTTTGGGTGGCTTGCAATCCGGTTGAGCTTGAGCCTAATGCGGGCTTTGCTCGGGTTCAGGTAGTCGCTTTTAGAGCTCTCTGAAGTTTATATTTATAGGCAGGCTATTGATTTTCGCAAATCCCATCGTGGACTCGGCGGCGATTGTTGAGACTGAACTCGGGCATAATCCGTTTGATGGTGGATTGTATGTTTTCACTAATAAGCACCATACTAAAATCAAATGTCTGTTCTGGGAAAACACCGGGTTTGTACTTTATTACAAGGCGTTGGTTGAGGATAGATTCAAGTGGCCGAAGGGAGTCAGGCTCTGATGACCTTAACGGGACAGCAGTTGAACTGGCTATTGGACGGTTACGATATTACCGTGATGAAGGCCATCAAACTCGACATTATGAGTCTGTTTTTTAAAGAAAAACCAGCATTATTGATTGAAATAAAGTATAATAGAGGCATGATTTTAAAGAGCTTTCCTGCCTTAGAACACGATGATAGCTTGGCTTTTTTGTCGCCAGAGCTCATCGCTGATTTACTTGAAAAAGCGCAACGTGTCGATGAGTTAACGCAAACCGTTGAGCTTAAGTCTGAAGTCATTACTTCGCTCAAAAAACGTATTCAGATTTTGGAAGAAGCTCTGCGCTTAGCCAGAATCAAGCGCTTTTCACCCTCCAGTGAACAGTCCGGACAAGGTTCGTTATTTGATGATGCCGAAGTTGAGGCCACGATTGATTTTGAAACGGCAACGGATGAAACAGTCGACGATGTAGACTTCATTGAAGAGTGCGATGAAGTCGAAACACCTGAATCTAGCCAGCCTAAGCCAAAAAGAGGGCGTAAACCCTTTGCTAAAAACTTACCTCGCGAACAAATCTTTATCCGGTTGAGTGATGAAGAAAAAGTCGGTGCGGTGTCGGAAACATCTTGGCGCGTTATGGCGGCGAACTTTCAAGAGCTACGCTCGCCAACTGGATGATTCGTTTAGCCAGACCACTACAACCTCTCGTTAATCTTATCCGCGATCATCAACAGGCCGGTGACATCATTATGGCCGATGAAACCCGAATACAGGTACTCAAAGAACCCGGGCGACCGGCGACATCGAAAAAGTATATGTGGGTGACTCTTGGAGGACCACCTGAGCAACCCAGCGTGTTATTTGAATACGATCCATCCCGTGGTGAGGAAGTACCCTTGCGCCTGCTGGATGGTTTTCATGGTTATCTGCAAACCGATGGCTATGCCAGTTACAATGAGGTGTGCCGTATTAATCACATCACCCAACTGGGGTGTTGGGATCACGCGCGTCGCAAATTTAAAGAAGCCGTTGACGCGCAACCTAAACCGAAGAAAGGCAAGTCGCATAGAGTAACTAAAGCCGATCACCTCCTGCGTTTAATCAATAAACTCTATAGGGTTGAGCGGGAAATCAAAGTACTGAGTGCCGCTGAAAAGTTCCAGCAACGCTGCAAAAGAAGCCGACTTATTTTGGATGAAATAAAGAAGTACCTGGGTGATAATCAACACAAAGTACCCAAAGATGGCTTAACTGGAAAGGCTATGACTTATCTGAGCAATCAATGGGATAAGCTGATGATCTATTGTACGAATGGTGATCTTTCTATTAGCAATGTGCTGGCTGAAAACGCCATTCGTCCCTTTGTCATCGGTCGAAAGGCCTGGCTATTCTCTGATACGACCAAAGGAGCACAAGCCAGTGCGATTCATTACAGTTTAATTGAAACAGCTAAAGCCAATGGATTGGAACCCTATAGCTATTTAACTCAAGTGCTCAAGGCATTGCCTTATGCTGATACGGTAGAAAAGCTTGAAGCTTTGTTACCCTGGAATATTAAAAATACCGATTCTTCTGGGTAGGGGAAGTACGCGCTTTATTGAGCGCTTACTA
>QVQE01000031.1 GCA_003584865.1 Methylococcales bacterium | reverse complement strand
CTGTCCAATAACCGATAACCCTCCCAGAGAAGCAAAACCAGGCGATTGTTCCTGGTCTATTCATTACCCAGGCGGTAATAAAGTAGCTGCAAATGTAAAAAATCACGAGGCCCAATCACTGGCCTTTATTTCAGCATTGGATGCCTACGGTCAGGGTCTTGTTGCCATTAGTAGTGCTCAGGATGTTGCAGCCTTAAAAGCGGCAGTAGCAAAAGCCGGATCTGCAATATCCACGGTTTCATCGGCAGCCATGCCAGGTTCTGGAACTGCAGTCAATATCATAACAACCGGTTTTGCCTGGTTGTTTGGAGAAATAGCGGATGCAGAACGCCTCAAGACACTGGCAGCCATTGTAGAGCAGGCCGATCCAGTCATTCAAAAAGAGACTTCTCTATTACAGAAATCAGCCGAGCATCTTCAAGCTGAAATTTTAAATGATCAGCAGTACATTATTTATAGTGAGATGGCGCAAGTTACACTGCTTAGTAAAAGTAACGGCAGTTATTCGGATATTAATACAGCGGCTCAAAATGTCGTCAATGATGCGATTGCCTATGATAAAACCGCTTCTAATGGTATTGGAGGCGCCTTGGTCAAAATGAAGTCGTCACACGCTGATTTATTGAAAAGCCTTAAGAAGCCAGATATTAATTTTGAAGATGCCATCAGCACGGCTTCAGACTTTGCTGCGCAAGCGTCCACCTTAATGACTATTGAAAAAGGTAATTAAAATGCTATCCCCAGATACTATTAAAAGTTTCCAAACACAAATCAGCAAGGCTGAAGCAAATCTTGATGTGATAGACAAAAAAATTCAGGAATCGATTGAAAAAGCACAACAGGCGGGTGATGTTGATAATGTAATGAAGTTGTCAGCATTAGGTTCAGAACTTAAAGCACTCAAGAATTCGCTACCCACCCAAGATATTGTGGGCGATGATGCTGAACTAGAAAGGGCTGCAGAGACTTTGGGTAAAATAAATACTCAGATGGATTCAATTATGTCTAAAAACAATAAAACTGCAGCGTTGATTTCAAATGTTTCGGATTTAATTACAAATATTTCAGGTTTTATAAGCCCAACAAATCCAACAGATACAGAAGATTCAACGGATACAGCGGATACAACAGTTCCAGAAAATTCAACTCAGGCGTAGAAAAAGAGCAGGGGTCCTAAACCATCACGACCAACACGGACAGTTAAAAGCTGAGAAACATTGTCATTCACCTTAATAGATTTTTAACCAAAGCGAGTTAAATCGATGACCAATACTATCCCACTCAATGAAGCCAATCCAAAAGCAGCCATCAAACATGTTTTTGTTTTGATGTTAGAAAACCGATCCTTCGATCATATGCTAGGTTTTTCGGCGATTACCGGTACTGATGCAGAGCATGGAAAGCCAACGGTTATAGACGGTCTTGACCCTATTCATAGTAACCGCTATGCAGGTGTTTCTTACCCCACCATAAAGCCCGCCGATTGGTCGATGCCGGTAGGCCCCGGACATGAGTTTGTAGATGTACTTTATCAGCTGTGTGGAGAACAGGGCAAAAATGCCTACGGTGCTGGTGGTGTTTACCCTCCTATCGATAACTCTGGATTTGTACTGGATTATGTTATTTCTCCCAGTACCGGAGAAGGTAAGGCAACCAGTAATTTTGGCGAAGTGATGAAATGTTACGATACCGCCACGCAATTACCCGTGTTATATACCTTAGCAAAAGAGTTTGCGGTTTGTGATCAATGGTTCTCCTCATTGCCTGGGCCAACGTGGCCTAATCGTTTTTTTGTCCACGGCGCCTCTTCAAATGGCTTGGACGATAGCCCTACTACCGAGCACATGGCGTTATGGGAGGGTTTATACGGTTTTCGTTATGATAACGGCAGCATTTTTGATGCACTCACAGATAAGGCTAGGCTTGATCAGCCTTGGCGAATTTATGGCGGTAAGTGTGACCCCTTATCAGGGTCTATCCCGTGTGTTGCTGCATTGCACAATATCAAGGTATATAGTTAGATATCCGATCAACTTTACTGAGTTTTTTGCATAGGCTCTTGTAATCGGAGATAGTAGGCAGAAGCCATATAATTACTTTTATATATAAGCACCTCATTTAACATAAATGTATATTTAATATTATATTTTGACTATAATTGTCAAAAATTAACATTAAATTGATATTTTATGATTATCGAGTTATCTGTAGAGAATTTCCGATCCATCAAAACAAGGCAAACATTTAGCCTTACCAAATCTAATTCTGATGAGTTAGTCGGAAATACTTTTGATCCCAATGTTCTTAACGCTTCTCCACTACTTCGGTCAGTTGTAATTTATGGTGCTAATGCGGCTGGTAAATCTAATTTCATCAAGGCTGTAAAAGTGATAAGAGAAATAGTGGCTAATTCAGCAAAAAACATTCAACGTGGTGACAAGTTACCTATTACTTATTTCAAATTATGCGATTCAACAGTTGGAAAACCAACAGAGTTTGAGGTTATTTTTATTGCTGAAGGTATCAAGTATCAATATGGCTTTTCCGCAACATCTGAAAGAGTAATGGAAGAATGGTTGTACGCGTTTCCAAAATCAAGACCGCAACGCTGGTTTATAAGAGCATTTGATGAAGCTAAAAATGAATACGAGTGGGATTTTAGCTCATTTCTAACGGGTAAAAAACAAACATGGAAAGACTCTACCCGGAACAATTCCTTGTTTCTTTCCACCGCTGTAATGCTTAATAGTGAACAGCTTAAACCAGTCTATGACTGGTTTACCAAAACACTTAAAGTTGCAGGTATTGATGGATGGCGTAGTAATTATACGGCTGAGCTTTGCACTGAAGCGGACGGCAAAAAAGATGTTTTAAAATTTCTTAATGCGGCTGATTTAGATATTAATGATTTGAAACTAGAGTCAAAAAAGTTTGATATTTCTGTTTTACCTGATGACATGCCTGCAGAATTAAAAGAGCGCTTACTTAAAGATCTTGAAGGTGAGGAATTTGTAGATATCAAAACCGTTCACACAACAGCACAAGGAAAAGACGTTTTATTTGAGCTCGATGATGAATCTGACGGTACAAGAAAAATTTTCTCATTTGCAGGCCCATGGATTGACACATTGAGAAACGGCAAAGTTTTATTTATAGATGAATTGCATGATAGCTTACATCCCCATATTGTTAAATTTTTGGTAGATCTTTTTCATAGCAAAAAAACTAACCCCAAAAATGCTCAGTTAATTTTTACGACTCATGAAACATCGATTTTGGATCAAGATGTTTTTAGGCGTGATCAAATTTGGTTTTGTAAAAAAGAAACAGATCAGACAACAGAAATTTACCCATTATCAGATTTTAGTCCTAGGAAGGGTGTTGAGAATCTTGAAAAATCCTATCTATCGGGCAGATATAGTGCGTTACCTGTAGTGAGTACATTAGAACTACTTGGAGAGTAAGTTTTGGGTAGTGAAGATTTGTTTCATAAACGAAAAGCGAAAAAACAACAAGATAGCGTTCGACGCAATGCAAATCGTAAGCCCTATGATCATGTCCTTATTGTTTGTGAGGGTGAAAAAACAGAACCTTTTTATTTTGAAGAAATGAGGGTTCATTTAGACCTTGACTCTGCCAATATTAAAATTGATGGCAGTTGTGATTCAAGTCCAAAAAGTGTTGTAGAGTATGCTCAAGAGCTATTTAATAAAGAAAGAGTCAAAGCAGGAAATTATGACCGCGTGTTTTGTGTTTTTGATAGAGATCAACATGAAACTTTTGACTATGCCTTAGGTAAAATAAACGCAATCAATGATGAATTAAGAAAAGAAGAATGTTCCGAAGAAGTTGTTTTTATGGCAATTCGATCAATACCCGCTTTTGAATATTGGTTTTTGCTGCATTTCACGCCTTCGACAAAACCTTATTCTCCTTTAGGAACTAAAAGCGTAGGAGATCAAGTGATTGACAACTTGAAGATTTATCTCCCTAATTACGAAAAAAAACAAAAAGGAATCTACAAATATTCAATAGATAATAATCTTATTCATGGAGCTAAAGCGCACTCTAAAAGAATCTTTGAAAATTCAAAAATTAGTGGGGATATAAATCCAAGTACAAATGTTCATGATTTAGTTGAATACTTAGAGAAATTAAAGTGCTTAACTAAACACTCCACTTGACCGCGAAAATCAAGTGAGCTTGTCGTTTGTTCGACCGATTTTCGGCCAGTGTACCCGATGAATGGATAGTTTAAAGGTTTACCTGCCGTTCACTGAAAACTAGGGGTTGTCTCTGAATGACACATTGCCGAACTAATTACATTCTGTAATATTCATTGCCATAAAGCAGCAGTCGCGACCGGCAGAAATTGGCACAACTTGCTCTGTCAAAAGTGAAGGAACCCAATCGACCTAAAACAACAATCATTCCTAATACAAGCAGTCATTCCACCAAAATCAAATCGAAAAGTAGAAATTGATTGTGATTACTGGCATTATATGAAAATACGGAGTAACATGGCTGTTGAATATCTGTTCAGTAAACTCAAGCACACTAGCAGAATCCCTATCCTTTAAAAAAAGCTACTAATTACATGAGGATGCTTTCAGTTTACCTCGGTGCTTTTATGGCTTAGGAATGTGCATAAATTAATTTAGGCAAGTTCAGTTCGAGAATTATACTTTGTGAGAAAGAAATCTTGTTCAAAATTGACAAATGATCGAACCTTACACCCAAGATATTGAAGCGCAGATGCAAGAATTGTATAGTCGTCTGCCAGAGAAAAGTAAACGTTTATATGCAGGTGTTGAAGCCTTAAAGTTTCCCTATGGGGGCATCAGCTATATTGCCGGACTTTTGGGTTGCTCGCGGGATAC
>QVQE01000156.1 GCA_003584865.1 Methylococcales bacterium | reverse complement strand
AAAGGCTTAAAAGAAGCCCAAGAAAAACTCAGCATCATGAAACTGCCAGAAGACGAACAAAAAGCCTACGAGCATTATAAAGACGACTTGCGATACCAAGCCAGTATGTTTGAGTCTTCTTTTGGTGATGGTTATTATGAAGGCAAAGCGATAGGTATGGAACAGGGGATACAACAAACCACAAAAACAATCGCCTTAAAACTACTTCAGAAGGGTGAAAATAAAGAAAACATAGCGGATATCACCGGATTAAGCATCGCGGATATTGACCGGATTTTGGAATCTACTATAGGTTAACACCGATCGCTTAAGTGGCTTAAGCGATAGTAAAAGGGGATATATTCCTATCGCTTTAGCCAACATGTAATAACGATTTACCAATAACTCACGACTTTTTGGATAAATGAATTTTACACTTCAAGAATTATTGTATAGTTAACCTATGGATAAACAACTCGCAACTCCACTCTTTGAATCACTGGCCTCTGGCATCTAACGCTTCCGCTAAAGAAACATCAGGATCGGTAAACAGAGGATTGTTTGTCATTTTAACAATAACGTTATGACAAAATGAGGCTTTATCAACAGGTGACAGCTTGATAAAGGTTGTTGCGACCTTTAATTTTCTCATAAATCGCTTTAATATCTCAACATTCTATTGGAAAATGCTGCTGATTAAAAAAAAAGAAGAATTGAATTAATGCCCCCATTAAATAACCTTACTACACTTGGCAAGTACGATACCACTATTAACATCATTGGTGGCATCAGTGATTGCGAACTTATTTATTCTGCAATTGATGTCTTTTTTGAGTCGGGTAACGCTCAACGAGATTTGGCAACCATTAGAAATGAACTTAATCTAAGAACCCAAAGAAGTAAGGTGAGTTAGCACCCAATAAAGAGCATGAGTTGTTAATTGTTCAAAGCAGTTTTATTAGTGAGGCATCAGAGCCAGAACCCGAAATAAAAACAGAAACTGAAACTGAAACTGAAACAACAATATTGCCACCCGTAGTACCCAGAAAAATAAAACTACAGGTGCAGAATAAGTTTATGACCGTTCAGGACTATAAAACGTTGTTAACCTCACAGTTAAGCGCCTTAGCATCTGCCAGGCCTGAGGAAAAAATTGAGTTGACTGTTGAGTGGTCAGAATGAACTCGAAACACACCAAAACATTACAAGCTGTTTTTGCTAAACCAGTATTTTAAAAAATAAAAAAATGAGAACAAAATGAATGTTAAAGATACTAAAGAAACAAATGTGCTAGATGATGCAATTGAAGGTCTTGATAATGATGAAGATTCTTCTTTAGGCGATTATCCTATAGACACTTTGTTAATTAGGAATGAGTCGCGTACAGTCTTTGATGTGGTGCGGCGCATTGAAAAAGGAGGATTTATTATGGCTCCTGATTTTCAGCGTGACTTCGTTTGGGATGAAGATAAACAAAGCAAGCTGATTGAATCTGTATTAATGCGAATTCCTTTACCTGTATTTTATTTAGGCGAGGATGAAAAAGGTAAAATGATTGTTGTTGATGGGTTACAAAGATTAACAACTTTCAAACGTTTCCTTGACAATGATTTTCGCTTAAAGCTTTTTCATCAATCCGAGCTTGATAAGAAATTATTCAAAGAGATTTCACCCAAACTACAAAGTCGTATCGAAGATTGTAATTTAATTCTTTATGTCATTGACGCAAAAGTTCCAGAACGAGCTAGATTAGATATTTTTGAGCGTGTTAATAGTGGTGAACCCTTAACAAGGCAACAAATGCGTAATTGCTTGTATAACGGTCAAGCAACTCAATTTTTAAAGGAAGAAGCAGAAACTAAACTTTTTAAACAAGTAACGGGGAACAGTTTAAAGCCTAAAACAATGCACGATAGGGAATGTATAAATCGTTTTTGCGCTTTTTCCTTACTACAACTTGAAACTTATAAAGGTGATATGGATGAATGGTTGGCTGAAACATTAAGAAAAATGAATAAATTAGATCCTTTAGAATTGCAAACACTTTCTAAAACTTTTCAAAATGCTTTGCGAAATAATGAGTTGCTTTTTAATGCACAAGCTTTTCGTAAACATACGCCTGAACAAAGTAAGCGTGGTGTTTTAAATATTTCGCTTTGGGATGTGATGACGGTAGGACTAGCGAAGTATTCTCATGATCAAGTTAAATATAATGCAGAGAAGCTCAGAATAGGTTTTTATAATTTACTCAACGATTACTATTTTAATAATGCTATTACTTTAGGAACTAATAGCTCACGCAGTGTTAATTATCGTTTTGAAGCTACTCAAAAGATGTTTGAAGAGGTATTAAATGCTTAATTTTGTAAATTTAAAATATTTTAAATGCTTTGAATCACTACATTTACCTTTAGCTCCACTGACAATGTTATCAGGAACCAATGCTTCTGGAAAGTCATCCGTATTACAAGCTTTGGTATTATTACATCAAACCATGCGAGAACATGAATGGTCAACGCGCTTAATGCTAAATGGAAAATCTATCAAATTAGGTACTGTACTGGATGTTGTTAATGAATCACAGGGAGGAAAAAGCTTTGAAATTGGCTTAGAAAATAACGAACACTTTTATTCATGGAAATTTACTGGAGAACGGAATGAACTCTCTATGGCTGTCGAACAAGTTTTAGCCGATAAAGAAACACATGAACACCCCATATTTTTACAAAGCCTACTGCCACCACAAGAAAATTTTTCTAAATCATTGCAACATTGTTTAATAGGTCTTAGTTATATTACTGCTGAACGTATTGGACCCCGCGAAATTTATCCACTTGAAGATAAGCAAATTGCCTCTGTTGTTGGATTTATGGGTGAATACGCCATGAGTTTATTTTATTCAAGACGTGATGAGCCTACATCAAGAACTGCGGCTTTTATATAAAGGCGAAACCTTGCGGCAAATCTATATTCCAGACTTCATTTGTTATGACTCTATTATTGTTGAACTTAAAGCCCTTTCTGATACAACGCCCGCACATAAAGCACAGGTGTTAAATTATCTTAAAGCTACCGGAATGCGTTTGGGATTGTTAGTCAACTTCGGCTGTTATCCAAAAGCAACAGCAGAACGAATTATATTATGATATTTTCGTGCTTTTTCGTGTCTTTCGTGGACATTATTCTGATTTTAAATATTTGGAGGCTATAACATGCAACTGGCTATTGAATTACCCGATGACTTAGGCAAAGAGCTTTTGCAGCAAGTAAGTGTTAATGAGTTTGTGCAAACAGCGATTAGAAAAATGTTATTGGAACAACAACAGCTTAAACTGGAAAAAAAAATAAGCGAGGCTAAAAAAGGCCATTTACCGGTAACCCAGTCATTTATTGGTGTGCTGGCGGGTACTAATCTTGATGAAAGCGATTATAAAAAACACCTTGAGGACAAATACCTTTGAAGATTGTATTTGATACCAATATTATTTTGGACGTGCTGTTAATTAGAGAGCCTTTTGCCCAGATGTCTATCAATTTGTTTGATGCTGTGGTCAGTAAAGAGGTTGACGGGTATTTATGTGCAACGACTTTAACAACGATGGATTATTTAGTTGCAAAGCGTCAGGACAAACAAAGAGCAAGGACGTTGGTGGGCCAACTGTTGGAATTGTTTTCAGTCGCTGAAGTTAATGAGGTGGTTTTGGCAAAGGCGGTTTTGTCTGATTTTTCAGACTTTGAGGACGCTGTGCTATATGAAGCAAGTTGTTATGCCGGCGTTGATAGTATTGTGACAAGAAATGGCAAGGATTTTAAAACGGCTTTGTTGCCTGTTTTTAGTCCTGATGAATTATGGCAACAAATTCAACAGGGCATCAATAAATGATTGATACTTGACTACAAAACGATCTGAATAGTTGCGTAGGTCAGGTTAGCGACAGCGTAACACGACAGAGATTATTAGATTGGTAAGAACGACAATTAGGATAGGAGAAGAAAATATGTTTGCACTACGACAAATTATTGAAGACCCACAAGATGTTATTGCTGTTCCAGTCGAATTTCGTCATCGTCCGATTGAAATTATTTTTATGGCATTGGAATCAAATGCGCCCGATTTACCCGCGCAAAATGGCATGACAGCAACAGCAACAGCAACATCAAAAACACTACGGGCAAATTGGTTTGAAGGCTATAACGTTGCAGAAGATGTCGATGTTTTAGCCTCTTTACCGATTGATGAAGCCTTAGAGGAATGGGAATGGTAAAACGTGGTGAGGTGTATTGGGTGAATCTCGACCCAACCGTTGGAACTGAAATCAAAAAGACGCGCCCGTGTTTGATTGTGTCGCCTGATGATTTAAACGCTACTTTGCCGCGTGTCATTGTCGCGCCGTTGACAAGTAAAGGTCAGAAATTGGGTTGTCGCCCTGAAGTTGAATTTGCCGGTAAGAAAACCAGAATTTTGTTAGACCAAATCCGCGCGATTGATAAGGAATGTGCATAAATTAATTTATGCACATTCCTTAGTGTAATAAAACATCAGCTTTTAACTTACTGGAAATTTAAGATGGTCACTAAAAGAAAACTCATTACCTTTGATTGGGCAATAAAACGTTTACTACGCAGTAAAGCCAATTTTGGCATCCTTGAAGGTTTTTTAAGTGAATTGCTTAAAGAAGACATCACTATTTTGGATGTACTGGAAAGTGAAAGTAACAAAGAGACCAAAATAGATAAATTCAACCGCGTTGATCTAAAAGTACGTAACCAAAAGCAAGAAATAGTCATCATAGAAATACAATATGATCGAGAATATGACTACTTGCAGCGTATATTTTATGCGGTTTCAAAAACAGCCCTAGAACACATGGCAGATAATAGTTCCTACGCCAGCATCACTAAAGTCATCTCCATCAACATCCTTTATTTTGATCTGGGTAGCGGCACTGATTATATTTACAAAGGCACCACCCGTTTTATAGGCTTACA
>QVQE01000051.1 GCA_003584865.1 Methylococcales bacterium | reverse complement strand
TGGCTTTCCTAGCCGCGTAGGTCAGGTTAGTGACAGCGTAACCCGACATTTCGAAGCCCACATGCAGGATTTTGAAAATGCCTAAAATCTATTAAGGCCAAGCCACTAAAGGAAAAACCATGTTAAAAAGTTACGAAGCTATTTATGAAAATGGTCGGTTAAACTGGTTAGGCACAAAGCCTAGCCTTACCAAAGCCAAAGTGATTGTAGTGATTGAAGAAAATGATCTGGAAAGTAATGCCTATCAATCGATCAAACAACTTAAAGGTATAGCACCTAAACCAGACCGAGTGATTAGCCTAGAAGAAATGGAGACGGCAATTCAATTAGAAGGGGCCAAACTTTGATCGGCCTGGATACCAATGTCTTTATTCGCTATATCGTACAAGATGATGAACAGCAAGCTCAGTTAGCAACTGATGTGATTGAAAATCAGTGTTCTGTAGAAAATCCTGCCTTTATTAATGAAATTACCTTATGTGAAATCGTGTGGGTGTTAAAACGGGCATATCGTTATGATAAATCGATTATTTTGGCGGTATAGAGGGTATTAGAGATAATAATTTACTTGAATCAGCTTTAGGTGCCGCGCAGCAAACATGGAATTATACCCAAGACGTTTATCTGAGCTTGTCGCAGATGAGGTATCTTCATTTAGACTAGCACAGAACACTAATAACCCTTTAGTCATTGATCAGCATGACAAAGGCGTGAGTTTATCATTGGATGTTGGGGGATATAAAGTTATACAAAATATTCATATCTCACTGGCTCAATTAAATGCCGGTAAAGGGCTTGATCATAGGCAAGCAAAAGAACGGGTATTGGGTAACCTGTCAAAGTGCGCGGTTTAGTTGAGGAGTGGGCAGAACTTCATCAATCAGAATTACTTGAGAGGTGGAATACGAGAGGCTTTCATAGAATTAGACTATAGAGGAGCAATATCAAAATAACGGTTCTTGCCATTTATTGTCATTTGTATCATAGTGTTATCTATACTTTAATAAACGGAGAAGACGTGATGCAAAGCATGAATATTTCCCTTCCAGATCCACTAAAGCAGTTTGTAGACTCACAAGTTGCACAAGGGCGTTATAGTAGCACGAGTGAATATATGCGTGAATTGATTCGTGCAGATGAAAAACTTAAAGCCGAAGAGCAGTTAGAGGCAAAATTATTAGAAGGTTTAAATAGCCCTGAAAGTGAGCTTGGTAAAGAAGACTGGAAAGAAATTCGTAACGCAGCGCTTAATATTCTTGAGTCTAGAAAGGCTAGGCGTTAATGCCACAAATTTATAAGCGCAAGATAGCTGAAAACGATCTTGTAGCTTGTTATATCTATCTAGCAGAAAACGCTACCCTTACTGTAGCCGACCAGTTCTTAGTAAATGCTGAGGTAAGTTTTAACGAACTCGCTATAAATCCGTTGATGGGTTCTCCATTAACGTTACAAAATCCAAAATTTTCGGGTATGCGAAAATAGAGAGTTAAAAGGTTTATTAATATCCTAATTTTTTATATGCCTCGCAATGATGGCATACTTGCTGAGTGACTTTATCCAGCGGTGATTGCTTGAGAAAATATTGCCGCAGTAACCCATTGTGATTTTCATTGAGTCCACGCTCCCAACCGTGATAAGGTTTGGCAAAATAAGTCTCGCCCCCCAGTGTTTTAGCAATTTCAGTATGCTTGCAAAATTCCTGACCATTATCAAACGTGATGGTATGAACCCAGGCGGCAAAAGGCTTTAAGGCTCGAATAATCGCCTCTTTGGTCAACTCCGCCTCTTTGCGAACAATCGGGATGACCAGATTCAATTTTGAGACCCGCTCCGTCAACGTCGGTGACGGCGTTCAGATTTACTGCGGGGATCAATAGAGTAATTTTTCGCCGCAAACACATACTGCCAGCCCCATTCTTTAGAGGCATTCGGATACTTGACGGCCAAGGCATCCGGTAGCCAAACGTCCACTTTGTTTAGCGCCATATCCTGTTCATGCCATGCACGGCGCAAAACCAATTGCGCACGAATCGCCTCCAGCAAGCTATCCGGCAACATCGTCACCCGATCTTTGCCACCTTTGCCATCCCGTATGATAATCTCTTTTCGGGTCAATTCCACATCCTTAACGCGCAGCCGCACCGCTTCCATCAAGCGCATCCCGGTTCCGTACAACAGTTTAATAATCAGATTGATCGGAGCCGGGGCAGACGCAGCTTCCCGCAGCAATGCCTGCACTTCCGGAACCGTCAACACCACAGGCAAGCGCCGTGGTTTTTTTGAGCGTTCAAAATTATCAAGCCACGGCAAAGTGATTGCCAGTACCTCGCGATATAAAAAAAGTATCGCGGATAACGCCTGATTTTGAGTCGAACTGGATACCTGACGCTGGGTAGCAAGATAGGTTAAAAACGCCTCCACTTCAGCGGCACCCATATCGACCGGATGACGTTTACCGTGATATAAAATAAATTGCTTAATCCACGAAAGATAGGTATTCTCAGTACTCAAGCACTAGTGCTTGAAGCGAATCTTGTCGCGTACTTGATCGAGTAATTTTTTCGGTTGTGTGGGTGTCGTATTTGTTTGCATGCTTTGTCGCACTCATTTACGCTCTGGCTAGCATAAACAACAGGTTATATTAATTGATCATGATTATACGACAATTTACAATTATTATACGACAATTAATGTCGTATATATTACGTTAGACTCTAGCAGGATATTACGTTGCATTCCCACCCTATCTCACTCACAAGACAGATATATAATACATCTGCAGTCTCCGAGCCACTCCTCTACATTTTATTAGTACGTGTGATGAATCTTGGGTTTTCATTCACATTATTTCACAAACTGAAATCTGTTGATGCAAGACTTGACCCCCCCCCCGCGTTTTTCGGCATATAAAAGCACCAAAGGAAATTAAATGACAACGACTAACCTACTTGTAGCAATCAAAAACATAATTACCAATCCAATCACCAATCTGACAGGTCACTACAATAGTTCCAGCAATCGTGTTAACAGCGAAGGCGAAGCGCTGGAGAATTATATAAAAAACATTTTTTGCGGGACAGTAAACACAACCGATGAAAATCAGCGCAACCAAGTTTTCTCCAAGCATTTTTCATACCTAGGTAATCAGAATAATCCACCCGACATCATGATTCGCGGCGGCGATGCCATTGAAGTGAAAAAAATGGAAAGCAATAGCTCAGGAATTGCACTCAACAGTTCCTACCCAAAAGATGTGTTGTACGCTAACAGCCCAATGCTGACAGAAGAATGCAAGGCTTGCGAAACATGGACACAAAAAGATTTACTTTATTCCATCGGTGTTGCACCAAAAGGAAAGCTGAACTCGCTATGGTTTGTTTATGGAGATTGCTATGCAGCAAACAAGTCAATTTATGAAAAAATTAAAAATGCAATTTCCGATGGTATCCAAACCTTACCAGATATTGAGTTTGCAGAAACAAAAGAGTTAGGTCGAGTTAATAGAGTTGATCCGCTTGGAATCACCTACTTAAGAATTCGAGGTATGTGGCACATCGAAAATCCAAGCAAGGTTTTTCAATATGTTGCGCCCCAGCTTAATGCTGGTTTCTCTTTATATGCTCTGCTTCTTGAAGGAAAATATAACTCATTTCCTCAAGCAGATAGGTCGATGATAGAGCAATTAAATATTTCTGGCTTTTCAATAACTAAAGTTAAAATAAAATCGCCAAATAATCCAGCAACTCTGCTTGATGCTAGGCTTATTTCGTTCGAGGAGTTGAAATGAAAATCGCTTCATTTTTTTCTGGGGCGGGCGGATTGGATAAAGGTTTCGAGAGGGCTGGCTTCGATGTGATCTGGGCAAACGAATATGACCCAACTATTTGGGAGACTTTTCAAACCAATTTCTCACACACCTTTCTTGACAAGCGAAGCATCACAAAAGTTGACAGCCAAGATGTACCAGATGTGGATGGAATTGTTGGTGGACCACCATGCCAGAGTTGGAGTGAAGCTGGGGCTAGACGAGGTATTGAAGATAAACGCGGTCAATTATTTTTTGATTACATCCGTATTCTTAAAGAGAAGCAACCAAAATTCTTTTTAGCTGAAAATGTATCGGGAATTTTAGATAATAAACATGCTGTTGCTTTTGACAATATTTTAAAGGAGTTTCAAGGGGCTGGCTATTCCATTTCGTATAAATTGCTGAACGCAAATGACTACGATGTGCCAGAAGACAGACTCAGAGTTATTATTGTCGGTTATCGCACAGACCTCAATATGAAGTTTGAATTCCCTCAACCTCAAACCTATAAGCCAACCTTAAAAGACGCAATATATAACCTAAGATTGTCAACGCCAGCAAAGGATAAAAACAAAACAAACGGTAGCTTATTAAAAGTGCCTAACCACGAATACATGATAGGTGGTTTCTCCACAATTTACATGTCACGCAACCGAGTGAGAAGCTGGCATGAGCCATCGTTCACCATACAAGCAGGAGGGCGACATGCACCTATGCACCCTCAAGCACCTAAAATGCTTTTTGTTGAAAAAGACAAACGAATTTTTGTGCCTGGACAGGAGCATTTATACCGCAGACTTACCGTGAGGGAGTGTGCAAGAATTCAAACTTTTCCTGATGACTATATTTTCAAATATGAAAATATCGCAGATGGTTACAAAATGGTTGGAAATGCTGTCCCAGTGAACTTTGCTTACCATTTAGCAAGAAAAATAGAATCGGATTTACGCGTATTTAATCTAATTAATGTCAAAGAAATGTTACCTCCAGTACAGTATTACTCACAAAATAGTCACCAAGTTCAAGAACCTGAATTAGAATACTCGGCGGTACCATTTTAAAGCAAATTTACGCTCTACTTTCAACTAACTGGGGCGGAGTAAAGTAAAAAAGTCTAACCCGGCGTTCGAGTGGGACGGCGCAAAAGCGCGCCGCCCCTCAACTCTACGTTAGCCAACATTTATACCCCATAATCAATGGGGTCAGACTCGAT
>QVQE01000070.1 GCA_003584865.1 Methylococcales bacterium | reverse complement strand
TGCTGGCATTGATGTCCATCGTATGCTGCATGTCATCACTGTGCTTGTTGAAAACGAAGATGGCACCCTAACCAAGCACCAGCAATCATTTGGTGGCTTTAAACGCGACACCCAGGCAATGGTGCTTTGGTTACTTGAGCTTAAAGTGGAACGGGTGGTCATGGAAATCACAGGTATTTATTGGAAAAGCGCCTATTCCCACCTTGAGCGGGCTGGTATTTTTGCCATGGTCGATAGTGTCAAAGAAGACTTCCATATCCATGTCCAACACCCAATCATAACGCCAGCAGTTACGCCGAGCTTGGTTCACAGCCTGATGGGCATTTTTGCCCGTCACCTTTGGGAATTAGCACTTGCCTGACCGGTTGAGGAAGATAACTCCCCGAACTCATTCGGTTCCACAAAGTATAAAGGTTTTGTCCCAGTCGGTTCTGGTACGCGTCGATGCTTTCCTTGTTTACGCCTGGTGCGCCTTTATTGGCGGCCACGCGCTTCCACGCCTCCCAGATTAACCGCTTGGATATCTCAAAAGGTTTAGCTGCGAGCCGGGGATCATCCTGTGTCACAGTTGTCACCCTCCGCAAGTCGAATAAGGTCATGCCTTCGCTCCAGCGCCATTACAGCGCCTTCCTCACTACTATGCATGACTCCGCCTCTGTGCTTCGTATCGGTACTCAAACTCTTACGGGGTCTCCGCTTAAGTCGCGCCCTTTACATCGAAGCACAGATTCCCAAGTTCCGTACCAGCGCCTGAACGATTGTCACGCCACCTCTATGCCGGATGCCGCCAGACCGGAACTCAGGTTTCTGTCTGGCTTGTCCCGGGGCATTGTCGAGACCCCGGTTTTGACATCGGTTACAGTTATCGACACTTCTTCGATGGTTCATTTGCATTCGTCTCATTCGTTCACACCTGACAGGAGTATTCCTGCCTTTTTCCATGACGCTCACCACAACCGCTCTTTACGGATGCAACTCAGGGTAGTTTGGCGTCTCCACCTGATCGGCGACGCCGAGGAGCCTACCCTCATCACTGTTACAGCATGGCTGATAGTTTCCAACTACTCAACCTTCTTGGCACACCGACAACTACATTGACAATTTCCGGTAAAAACGGGTTTGTCTTAACTCGACTTCATTTAAAGCTAACATCTTTTTAATCTCCTCGCGGCTTAAGTGCGGTAACTTATAAACTAAGTAATAAAAGTCTAAAAATAGTCATTACATTCTCGCTTTTTTAAATATTGAGTTGCTACATAATTATGATTAACAACCGAAATTTCTGAATGATTGAGATTACATAGTTGTTTTGACGTTAACCTTGCTTGGATGGCAGTTTAAACCCCAGATAAGTTCCACTACTAATGCCCATCAAAGCCAGCAGATTGCTGTCGAAATCGGGCATACTTAAATCATTGCAGACCTTGGTGATAAAAATAATAATTAAGGTGACAGTCCAAGAAAATATCTGGAAACGGTGGAAGCTAACCCCACTGCAATCACTAAGAATATCGTTGATAAAACCCTCAGAGGCAGCAGGTTTCATCTCCATATTGAGTGCAGCAAGCTGGTCTTGAACGTGGATTATTTCCTGTTCTTTACCAGCCAGTTCACCGGATTTTTTCGCTAGAGTAGTTTGCAAATCATTCTGATTTGTAGGAGCAGTTGTAGCCGTCGCAGCCGCATTAAGCTGGGCAATATAGCTTTGCAGGCTTTGCTTTTCCACCTCACTTTGTTTTAGCATCGCTGTTAATCCATCCAGTTGTCTTTGCTGGTCTGCCGCTTTTCCAGAATCCACTGCCGCCGCACCCAATCCAGTAGCTGCGCTTATTCCAATTAAACCCAGTACCGATGCTGTTAAATTAGACAAGTCGCTAGTTACTATCCAGATAAAAAGATAGGAAATCAGCACCACAAAAAACCAGGCCGCCATTTGAAAGCGCGACAGACTGAAAGGTTTCCGTAAAATAGGTTTCTGATCAGTGGATTTGAGTGGCTGCGCGCCCGGCTCTCTCAGAACATCGCTTTTAATGCTCAACCAGATAAAAAATAACAGCAGTAATAAGCTGAACACGCCAAAGCTTTTGAACCAGATGGGGTCAACTACGATTAGTTCCGCCTTAATTTCGCTGGGGAATTGTTTACCCTCATAACCTAAACTGACTATGACCTTCCTGCTAGAGTTAAATACACTATTTCTGCCCGATTTTAGCAATTGCCGCCAACTTTGCTTCAGGGCTGGACTATCACTACCGTCAATATTGTCAGTACTTGAGGCATCTGGATAATCTAGTGAGTAAGTAATCTTGGTAATATCACTGGAAAATGTTGGTTTCAACCCCTGTAAGGCAATACCATCCAGAAACAATGTAAGCTTCTTTGCATCAAACTTCCCCAATTGTTGCCAATCAGCTACTTTATTTATTGTCAGTGTAATAGGGTGGTTCAGTTGCAGAACCAGTTTATCGTTTGGCTGAACTATTTCCGGTGTTATCGAGTCTGCTACCACTAAGCTTGGTGCACATAATAAAACCAGTAAAATTTTTATTAGGACAGTGTATTTCATTTTTTGACCTCTTTATTCAAAAAATATATTCATTAGTGGAGCTTCAAAAAACCGTTTTTTTGCCATAACAGAAGTAATCAGAACTGTTTTAGCAATTCATTATCATAGGTCGTTATTAGTTTTCGTTTTCAATAGAAGCCAATCAAATCGTAGCTTTTCATTTTTCCGTCATATACCAGACTTACTTTTGCTAATCTGTTGTGCAACCTCACTCAAATAAGCCTCCATGTTCATCGTAAGTGATAATCAAAATACTATTTTCCCACAGTGGTGAGTTGCGGATAGTTTCATAAACGCTCTTGATCAGTTGTTCTCCATTGCGTACATCATCACTTGGGTAATTTTAAGGTTTTTAAGGGATTTAGCTTTAAAAGGTTTATTTTCCATAGTCAACTAAATATTTATAGTCTATAAATATAATAGGCGAATTCAACTCATAAATGCAACGCCCATCAAATCATCCACATTAAGAGAAGCCATTTCACAAAATACTTCCCATGGCGTTTTGTAGTTTAATTTTTTTCTGGGTCTGTGGTTAAGCCCTGCCAATGCTTTGTTAGCATCGTCTTGGGTTACCTGATCCAAGGGCTGATTCTTAGGGAAATATTGTCTCAGTAAGCCGTTATGATTTTCATTTAAGCCACACTCCCAGGAATGATAAGGCTTAGCAAAATAGGTGTCACAAGCCAATGCCTTAGCGATGTCTACATGCCGACAAAAGTGTGCCACGAAGGCACATAGGGGGTGGAACTCCCCCGTGCAGCTATGCTGCACAAGAGATGAGGGTAGGTCCCTCGGAGTCGCCGTACAGGCGGAGGCTTCAAACCACCTACTGATGCTACGTTTAAGAAGCGTGGTGGTGAGCGAGATAGGAAAAGGCCGAACTCGATTCGGTCAGGTATGGGGCAACCGTTCACCCCCCTAACCCAAAATTAAAAAACTATTGACTTAAAAATCATATACAGACTTTCAGATAAATAATTTCCAAGTACTGTGCAGAACAGCACTGACTTTTTTGGTTTGTAGTGTTGAAAAATGAAAATTTAATTTCTGAAAAGCTATAGATGCTTTATTATGCGCAACTAATCACATAGGTCATACGGCACGCCAATGATTCTCAAAGAGCATGAGCTACTTCAAATTGATGCGGATTTCATCTCCCGTCTTCGGGAGCAAGATCCTGATGCATTGGCAGGACTGAGCATTAAATTGGTTAGCGACCTGAAGGAAGTACTGGAGCGTCTCAATCAAAATCCGACAAATAGCTCAAGACCATCGGGTAGCCTTGCGCCTTGGGATAAAGGCATTGCCGACGAGAAAGAGGAAGATGATGAATCGGCTTTTGATGAAAAAGAAGCGCTTCAGTCAAAAACAGGCATCAACAAGTAAAATCCCTCGGACATTACTGATACAGATGAAGCCGTCAGTCCAACATCAAATGATGAAACACCAGAGCCGCCAAAACCCCGCAAACCTGGTCGTCAGTTGGGTTCACAAGGCTTTGGGCGCACACAACAGCTAGTCGTTACCGACACGACGCCTCAACACAAATACCACCCTGTAAAACTTTCTAATACTTGTTTGCTGATCGGTTGAAATGTGCTAACCGCTGATTGATTGACTTAAGTAATAAAAACGATTTATTTTGTAAATAACTAACTCTGACCCCGATAATTGACCCCGATAATTAAAAAGATTTAAGATTAGCTTTAGTTGAACGCGGTAAGCAGTTTATTGAACAAAACCAAGGTGCAATTAATAGAATTTATGAGCTATTGTCAGTGCACTTTTAATGATAAAAACCTATTGCCAATATTTGCTGATCCGATTCCTTGTAAAGTAATTGTTAACCATGATTTACTAACCACACTTCTAAATCAGCAATAGCCTTAAAGTCTAACAAGGCATCGGCTAGGTCTTCTAGTTTTTCTAAAGGGTAGGTCGGGAAGTTTTGTAAGATGGTTTCAAGCTCAGGTTGTACGCCGAATTTGCGTTTTAATAAACGACTCACTAATTTAATACATTCTTCTTGTTTGCCAATTATCTCGCCTACTTTACGTTCTTCTGCTGATATTTCTTGAAAAAAGCGGGTATCTTGTAATTTAACTTCATATACAGATAACATTTGTTTAATCTCCTCGCGGCTTAAGTGCGGTAACTTATAAACCAAAATAGTTTCAATAAGATCCAATCCATCTACGTCAATTTTATCAAGTCGCTTAGCTAAATCTTTGGCACGGCTTATTGTCTGTTGTTTATCACTCACAATCAAGCGAATAAATTCAAGTGAGGGTGATAAGTCAGTTCGGTCTTGATAATCTTCTAGATAAATACGATGGACTTGGGGTAAATTTAAGAATGGTAAAAACTCAATGCTGGCTTTCTTTTCAATAGACCGATTGGGATAAATCAACAAGATTAACCAGTTTCGATTAGGCTTTTTTAAGTACAAGTAAAGCGTAAGCTCACTAAATAAACGCCCATAAAAATCGTTATCCACTTGATACTGTACTTCAACGAAAATAATGGGTTGGTCTGGATCATCAGTAACGGGTTTGAACAAACCATCAATTCTAAAAGCCGTCTGTTTGATCTCTTCTGAGCTAAAGCAATAACTATCACCTGCGTAGTCTAAACCTAATAACTCTAAGGCTAATTTCGGCTTACGCAGAAATAACCGATAAAACAGAGTGTCCGTTTTCATGGTTAAAAAATCAATTAAGAGTGATATGGCTCAACCACCTTAACACAAATACCACCCTGTAAAACTTTCTAATACTTGTTTGCTGATCGGTTGAAATGTGCTAACCGCTGATTGATTGACTTAAGTAATAAAAACGATTTATTTTGTAAATAAC
>QVQE01000062.1 GCA_003584865.1 Methylococcales bacterium | reverse complement strand
AGCCTTCCGTAAAAGGGCTCTTCAAGTGCGAATTGGAAATCATCTGGATTGGCTAATGGCATGGATATAAACCTTCATTGTACAATGAACTGAAGGTTTGTGTTCATTTGTACATCGAAAGAAACCCGTTTTCATGACTTTATAAAGCCAAGAATTGCATAAAGTGTAAACCGGTAAATGAAGGATGCCCAATTTATAGTATAATTCCGAGAATGCCCCGATAGCTCAGTAGGATAGAGCAGTCCCCTCCTAAGGGACAGGTCGGTGGTTCGAATCCACTTTGGGGCACCACATAAGGATTCAACGAAGTTCAAGGAAGCACAAAAACCCGCAAGTTATCTGGCTTAGCGGGTTTTTTTATGCCCAACGAAGTGCAATAAGGTTTGTTGACATTCAAATATTATGACGGTATAAATGACGGCATATTCAGTTTATCTATTTCTTATACCGTCATGAGTCTTTCAGATACCGCCATAAAAGCCGCTAAACCCAACGCCGACAAGGCTTATAAGCTACCTGATGAAAAAGGGATGTATTTATTAATCAATCCTAATGGGAGTAAATACTTTAGGCTTGATTATCGCTTTAATGACAAGCGTAAAACATTAGCTTTAGGTGTGTACCCAGAAACATCCTTGAAACAAGCAAGGGAGAAACGAGAAGCCGCACGCAAGTTATTAGCTGATGGTATCGACCCCAACGAAAACAAAAAAGCTGTTAAATCATCAAAAGCAGAGAGTGCGCTAAACAGTTTTGAAGTCGTCGCCCGTGAATGGTATGAGCGTAAATTGACGGATAAATCAGAGCATCATCAAAAGCGTACAATGCGGATATTTACAAAAGATATTTTTCCTTATCTTGGTGCCAAGCCCATTAATGAAATCAGACCCGTTGAATTATTGGCAGCTTTGAGACCAATAGAAAACAGAAGTATTGAAACAGCTCACAGAGCGGTTCAAATTTGCGGACAGGTTTTCCGGTATGCAATCGCAACTGGACGAGCAGAGCGGGACATAACACCAGATTTAAGAGGATCATTAATACAAGCTAATTCGGGGCATTTTGCAGCATTTACAGAACCCAAAGAAGCGGGGCAACTTCTAAGGGCGATAGATGCTTATACAGGATCATTTATTATTAAATCAGCTCTACAGTTAGCGCCATTAGTATTCGTAAGACCAAGCGAATTACGCCAAGCAGAATGGGAGCATATAGACTTAGAGTCTAAAGAATGGCGGTATTTAGTCACTAAAACCCAAACACCTCATATAGTACCCTTATCAACTCAAGCCGTTTCAATCCTGCAATCAATCAAACCCCTTACGAGCCATGGCCGTTATGTGTTCCCAAGTGCTAGAACGCCAAACGGCACTAGAGCAATGAGTGATATGGCAATGTTAGCCGCGTTAAGACGTATGGGGTTTGAAAAATCAGAAATGACCGTCCACGGCTTTAGGGCTATGGCTAGAACCATACTTGATGAAGTGCTAGGCTTTCGGCCTGATTTTATAGAACATCAATTAGCGCACGCGGTTAAAGATCCTAATGGTAGAGCTTACAACCGTACCGCGCACATAAAAGAACGCCATAAGATGATGCAGACGTGGAGCGATTACTTAGACAGCATTAAGAACGGCGCCCAAGTGATCGAGTTTAAAAAGATTGGGTAAATAATTCACCGAAGTATAATAAGAATTAATAAAGTATAAAAAAGGATTGTGAACGATGACAACACTAGAGTTAGACAACGAAACAACCGCCTTGCTTACTGAGATAGCAGAAAACGAGCATATCTCTTTGGCGCAATTAGCCAATAGACTATTGATTGAATGTTTAGAAGATTATCAGGATGCACGTTTAGCAGATAAAGCCTATCAACGTCATATTGATAATGGTGCTATTACACACAAACTTAATGACGTGGTGAAAGAGCTTGGTTTGGGTAGTTGAGTTTTCAGACGATGCAATACGGGAATTAAAGAAGCTTAATAAGCAACTTCAACAAAGAATAACAACGTTTTTAGTTGAAAGAGTACAAAACTCAGACAACCCACGCGCCACAGGTAAAGCCTTACAAGGTAAGCTTGCTAGTTATTGGCGCTATCGTGTTGGTGATTATCGGCTAATTTGCCATATTAAAGACGGTGAACTCATTGTTTTAATAATCGAGATCGGACACCGTAAAGATATATATCGCTAATACCCCTGATATAATCAAACTTAACCGGATAGCCCGACGGGGCAACAAGTAGGACTCATTACCCTATTTCCGGTTAATCCTTTCGTAATGATTGCACTTTGATGGAGTGTGTTAGTGGCAAAAGAGTTTGAAGATAAAAGCATTTCACAAGATGCTTATGATCGGCTTTTGATAGAAGAACACTGGTTATCAATGCGACCTACTGATGATTATAATCGAGCTGAATCTTTAATTATGCGGGGCTTTGCTGATGTTACAAAGTCCGATGATGCTCTTGCCGTAATTAGTCAGTTTGTCAGTTTAGTAGAAAATGGCATGACACCACCGGCGCATATTCTTGTAGCTATCGCAAAAGCATTTATAAAATACAATTCAAGCGAAACCATATCTATTGATGAATCTTTTAATTTAGAGGGTCGGGCATCCAATAAAACATCGTAAGGAGAGAGATAAAAGAGCGCAAATCTCTTATCTTATATGGTGTGTTCGGAATGATGCCAAACAACGAGGCCAACATATACCTTCTATTGAAGATGCAGCGGGTATTGTTATAAATAAGCTTGCCATTCCCTACACAGAAGACGTGCTTAAGAAAGATTATGTATCACTAAAAGCTGATGAGGTTTTTAATGACATGGCGGAGATTATTACTGAATTTAATTCAAAAAAATTTAAATAACGCTGTTTTGATTCCCTGACAAATCAATTTATGTGCGTATAGTGCCTAAACATGTTCAATAAGCACTAGGAGTGCATCAACATGGTTCAATCTACTACAGCGTTAAAACCACATGCCCCACAATTACCAGAAACCGGATTTGTAAGAATTTGGCAGATCGTAGGTAATAAAAAACAAAACATTCCCGCTTTAATTCCAATAGGCCGCACGTCATTCTTAAACGGCGTGAAGTCTGGTAAATATCCCAAGCCTGTTAAATTAGGCGAACGTACAACAGCATGGAGAGTTGGAGACATCCGCGCCCTTATTGATTCGATGGGGGCTTAATGGACAAGTTGACACTTTATCACTTGGCGGCTACTATTACCCAACTGCTACCACATGTAGCGGTCGGGATTAGTACACCGCACAAGGCCACAAAAGGCCACATTAAAACGTGGTTTTTTTGTATCCATCAAAAACACAGCATCATTCTGTTATGGTGGGATGTATTGAGCAGCCCTTTAAACGGCTGGCCGCGCCTTGGCGGTAGTACTAACTTGATACATTCCACCGCCCAACGATTAGTACCAATGGGCGGCGGTTATCCCCTTCTACAAGGACACCACCATGCAAGATAAATCCGCTTTATCAATCCCTGCTCAAACCGAGCAAGAAATAACCCTAGAAAAAATAACCGCCGACTTTGCACAAGTCTGTTTTGACTATGGCGCATTAATGACGCTTTCAAACATTGGCAAAAATGACCGCTTTAAATGGGCGTCTGAACACGCTAACAAGCTTTCAATAACTCTAATGGCAATGTATCGCCAAAACGAACAGGCATAAAAAAGCCGATTTAACCTACTAGAATTAAATCGGCTCTATGCAATCAGCACCACCAAAACGCAGGGTTATTTTAACTCATGGCGGCGCTGGTTGTATATCCGATTAAGGATATATACATGCAAGAAATTGATAACTTAGTCAGAAAAGTGATGCTTGATAATGGTATCACTCCACCCCCTGTAATCATTACAGATGGTCATTTACACCGCTTTCCTGATGAGTCTGGAAAGCTTAATAACTATTACACGGTTCATTGTGACGGTAGAGCGGCGGGTATTGTTGGAAGCTGGAAAACAGGCGTTAAAGTCAAGTTCAAGGCAGAAGGAAAATACCCCCCGTTAACAGATCAAGAGCGGATTAACCGTAAAATCGAGCGCCATAGACAGCAGCTAATAAGAAAAGCTGAACAAGCAAAACTCCATAGTGATGCAGCCCGAAAAGCCGCGTACATCAATCAACACTCTATACCCTTAATCATTCATCCATATCTCAGTAAAAAGCGCGTCAAGGCGCATGGCTTAACGATTTACAAGGGTTCCTTAGTCATTCCAGTATTCAATAACGGCGTATTAGTCAGCGTTCAATTCATCGACTCAGACGGTATTAAGCGATTCTTAACGGGTAGCAAGCTAAAAGGTTCATATAGTAATCTAGGCCAATACTTGCCTGATAAACCGATTCTGATAACCGAGGGATGGGCAACGGGTGCCAGTCTGTTTGAATCGACGGATAACTTAATCTATGTAGCCTTTAGTGCCGACAACTTAAAAGAGGTTGCTCAATATGTCCGGTCTTTACATCCGACGAATCAAATAATCATCATGGGCGATAACGACCTAAGCGGTGTAGGTCAAACAGCAGCTGGAGAAGCAGCTCTATCCATTGGCGGTAAGTACCTGATACCCGATACCACGGGGCATGACTGGAATGATGAAATTAATAAGGAGGTGGCGCCATGAGTGATGATTCAACAAAATTGTTAATTGAAAATGCTAACGAGGCTTTAGAAGATGAGAAGGTAACCAATAATTCAGGTGATAAACTTTTCTTTGGTGGCGAAAATCTTTCAAACGATGTTCACAATGTATAAAAGAGGGTGAATTATTCTTTGATGCTCAATCCGATAAAGCTTATGTGTTAGTTGTCATAAAAGGAATCAAACACACCTTATCCATAGGTGGAAAATCGTTTATAGAATGGCTTAGTTTTACTTATTTCATGGCAACTAAAAAAGGGGGCTTGATTGGTAAATCTGCAAGCGAATCATCCATAAAACAAGCGTGCTTTGCTCTATCAGGTATCGCTAAACATGATGGCGACGCGGAACAGGTACATTTACGGGTAGCAGATCATAACGGCGGCCATTATATTTTTATGGGTGATGATGACTTACGGGTTATTGAGGTTTTACCAACTGGATGGCGAATCACTGATAATTCACCTGTTAAATTCTGGAAGCCCAGCTCAATGCTGGCATTGCCTGTGCCAATAATAGGCGGTAATTTAGATCAGCTATGGGATTTTATCAATGTTCCCAAAGAAGACAGGCTGCTTGCTTTAGCGTGGATATTAGAATCATTTAGGAATGAGCATAAATTAATTTAGGCAAGTTCAGTTCGAGAATTATACTTTGTGAGAAAGAAATCTTGTTCAAAATTGACAAATGATCGAACCTTACACCCAAGATATTGAAGCGCAGATGCAAGAATTGTATAGTCGTCTGCCAGAGAAAAGTAAACGTTTATATGCAGGGGTTGAAGCCTTAAAGTTTCCCTATGGGGGCATCAGCTATATTGCCGGACTTTTGGGTTGCTCGCGGGATAC
>QVQE01000133.1 GCA_003584865.1 Methylococcales bacterium | reverse complement strand
TTAAATTTAAGAAACAGCTAAGCCGTTTATCTTTAAAGTCACTGGCCGTTTTTTAATGGCTACGGTAGCTTGTTGTTAATTTTTTATTGACATCAAAAGTGTCAACTACTTTTAGGCCGCTATGAAGGATGCCAAAGAAGCGCTACAAAAAGGCCCTGTAGTGGTCTACTTTTATCCCTCTGCTTATACCGGTGGCTGTAATATTCAAGCGCATACTTTTGCAGTCAATAGTGATAAATTTGCTGCGGCTGGCGCAAGCATCGTGGGTGTATCTTTAGATTCTATCGATAGACTCAATGATTTCTCGGCTGACCCAGAATACTGCGCAGGTAAAGTAGCAGTTGCATCGGATACTGATGGTTCAATTTCTAAAGCTTACGATTTGGTTGTTAAAGCCGCAGCAGAAGGCAAGAAAGACTCTCGTGGCGTTGACATCACTCACGGCTTTGCAGAGCGTACCACTTTTATCATCACGCCAGACGGTAAAATTTCATCTATCTTGACAGGTCTTAAACCTGCAGAAAATGTTGAAAAGTCTCTAGAAGCTGTACAGCAACTAGCCGCCAGTAAACCAGTAAATTAATGATCATGAAGGTGTCGTGTTTTGTGCCTGCGTTATCACAAAGACGACGCCAACATTCTAAACTAAGCTGCTGGAAAAGATCAGCTTTATTAACGATTAGTACTTTTGCCCTGCTCGGCTCAGCCAAATGTATGGCTGATGCTGAAAGTATTGAAACGTCTAATCAAAAAATAGGAATTGGAAGCCCTATTCGTGGCAAAGAAAAATCTGACTCAGGGCGTTGCCAGGAATGTCATGGTGTAGATGGTATGAGTACGGACGCCAAGGTACCTAATCATGCGGGGCAATATGCTGATTACCTCATCAAACAACTTAAAAATTTTCAGTCTGGAGAACGTACCCACCAAGTCATGACTATTATGGCTGAAGATTTATCCACCGAGGACATCGCTGACATTGCGGCTTATTTTGCAAGTCAAAAACCGATGCAAGGTGAAGATGTTAATCGGGTCAATCCTGTTGCCTCTAACCTGTTTAACAACGGTGATCAAGCACGAGGCATTCCAGCCTGTAACAGTTGTCATGGCATTAATGGCAAAGGAAAAATCACCGATACGGTTGTTTATCCAATGATTGGCGGGCAACGTGAAACTTACTTGCGGGGTCAATTAGTTAACTGGAAATTAAATGAGCGTCATAACAGTCCAGAAGGGGTTATGAACAAAGTAGCCCAATTGCTCAGTGAGGATGAGATTGATGCCTTGGCTTATTATATTTCCGGGCTTTAGGGATACTGAATTATTTTCTACTTTCTGCTAATACACTCTTTCAAATTAATTAATTTTTTCTGACACTTTCATTCTTTCAGAGGGTAACTATGAAGTCTTTGAATTGGCTCTTATATCAAGTTCATCGATGGGTAGGTCTCGTACTGGGCTTATTCATGTTTTTTTGGTTTTTTACCGG
This sequence comes from Methylococcales bacterium, assembly GCA_003584865.1. GTDB lineage: Bacteria > Pseudomonadota > Gammaproteobacteria > Methylococcales > Methylomonadaceae > Methylobacter_C. The sequence goes on along the minus strand of QVQE01000133.1, from coordinate 4,074 downwards.
CCTGGTCATCATGTACTCGAATCCGACCACTCAAAGCCGTAGTCAACAACTTGCTCATGCTGAAACATTAGCCCCAGAACTGAATTGGCTCAGCTTGGGTGAAGTATGGAGTCGGAATGCCGAAATTCGTAAAGCAGCAGCTGAGAGTCTGGCGAAACCCAATAAAGACACTAACGATAAAACAACGACTAAAGAAGCCAAGTCATCTGATGTCGGGATTGCAGATGCTCGCTTAGTCCGTACCGCTGGTGAACCTGAATGGATCATTGAAGACACTCAAGGTAAGTTTGTGGCTTTATCAGCCCTTGATGGTTCAGTTCGTAAAACCAACGTGGATCAAGCCTTAAAAATTGCTAAAAACTGGTATGCTAGCCAAGGTATCTATAATGTTGAGACCCGTTACCTGGAAACCGTTGAAAATCCCATTATCCTCCGCAATCAGGATGGCCTAAAGCCATTTCATCATATTGCTGTGGGTGATGATGGCGATGAACTCATGATTTCTACTCGTACGGGTGAAGTTTTGCACGCCTCGACACAACTTGATCGTGCGTTTTACTGGGCGGGTAACTGGTTACATCTACTTAAACCCCTTGAAGCCATTGCCTTAGGCAAAATTCGTAATGATGTACAACTGTATCTAGGTCTATTCGCTACCCTTGCAACATTAACAGGCATTATTATTGGCTGGCTGCGTTGGCGTCCTGGTTTTGGTGGCAGACCTACCTATTCACAAGGCCGCACTCAACCGTATAGAGAGTTCTGGTTTAAATGGCACTTCTGGAGTGGCCTTATTGGCGGTATTGTGGTGTTATTTTGGGCTTTCAGCGGCTTTATCGATACTAATCCAGGAAAAATATTCTCGGCAGCTAACCCAACTAAAGAAGAGTTAACCCGCTTTTCGGGTAAAGATTCACCGGATATTTTTCGTAACTGGCAACCTATTCTACCTGCCATTTTAAATGTTGCAGTTGATGGAGCCGATGTTGTTGAGCTGAGTTGGCGTCACCTGAATGATGAGTCGTTACTCCTTGCAAATACACGTGATGGTCAGCGCCTGCCCCAGGAATTAGATGGCTCAACCATTTCTACAAAGTTTAGTGATGCTTCCTTGTTGGAAGCCGTAGGTCGTGCCACTAAAAATGCGCCTATTGAAAGCCAGACTGTACTTAACGAATATGATAGCTACTATTACCCAAGACATCACCAAAATCAAATCGAAAAACCATTACCCGTTCTACAGGTAAAGTTGGCTGATGAGGCTGGCACTTACTACTACCTGGATCCTCAAGAGGGTCGTGTACTTGCTAAAGTTGATCGTAGTCGTCGGGTTTTTCGCTGGCTCTATTCTGCCCTGCACCATTGGGACTTTGGCTGGGTTTATCAAAGACCGATTTGGGATTTCTGGATGTTAACCTGGGTTTTACTTGGACTCGTGTTGGGTACCTCGTCTCTCGTCATGGGTTGGAAATTACTCAAGAAAACCTTAGCGCCAAAGAAAAAACGGGTGCCGCGTAAAAACTCTCGAAGCATCCATAAACTTGACCCTGAAATAAACTGTTAGACTTTCAGATGGATAGTTTCGAGACTAATCGAACACCATCACAATGCGCCTCCACAACGGTATATTAATTTTAGAGATAATCTAATCTAATTATACCGTTTCAAATAAATTGACTATTATCCTAATATAGCAACTAACATAAGAAAATTAACAGCCGTTATACCTAATATCGGTCATTTTTAAGAATTAACGAGCATATAGTTTATGGATACATTTTTAGGTAGCACTACTGCTGGAAGCTTGGAAGCTTCAACTCCGACCTTACTGGCTTTCGATGAATTGCAGTCGCGTTCATTATCTCTTTCAGTCAGAGCCACCGCGCTGGTTTTCGAGGATCCTGTTTCCCGCCGTTTATTAGAGCAAATTGAACGTATCGCACCCAGTGATGCTACGGTATTAGTGGTTGGAGAAACTGGAACGGGTAAGGAATTAGTCGCTAGACATATTCATGCCCTAAGCAATCGAAGTAAAAATGTATTTGGTGCCTTAAACTGCGCAGCACTGAGTGAACATCTGATTGAAAGCGAATTGTTTGGTCATGAAAAGGGTTCCTTTACCGGTGCTTTAACCAGCAAAGAAGGCTGGTTTGAAACGGCTAATAAGGGTAGCCTATTCCTGGATGAAGTGGGTGACTTACCGTTTGGTATGCAAGCGAAATTATTACGGGTTTTACAAGAACGCGAAGTGGTTAAGGTTGGCTCAAGGCAACCTGTACCCGTTGACGTAAGAATCATTGCTGCAACCAATGTCAACCTGGAAGAGGCGGTGGCTGCTTCCCATTTTCGTGCTGACTTATATTATCGTTTTAATGTAGCAACTATTCAGTTAAGCCCTTTACGAGACAGACCCGGTGATATCCTGCCCTTAGCCAGACACTTTCTAAAGATTTATGGCGATCGTTTGGGCTATTCAGACGTTAAATTATTACCCTCTACTGAGCTCACCTTATTAAATTACGAATGGCCTGGCAATATCCGTGAACTTGAAAATGCTGTTCATAGAGCGTTACTGGTTTGCCCAAGCAACTTTTTACGACCAGAAGATTTTAAATTAAGTGGCGTTAGAGCTTCGGAAAATGGCCCTACAATTTCAACAACTTCGCTAGAAAGCGCCATACAGCGTTTATGTGAGCAAGCTCCGCCCAAGCTGTTTGACATTGTAGAGGAAACGGTTATCAGAACAGCCTATTCGTTTTGTGAAGGTAATCAAGTACAAACGGCAAATTTGCTGGATATCAGCCGTAATGTGTTAAGACATAAACTGGCTCTTTACGGAATGTTGCCCAATTCTCAGAAAAAATCAACGCGCATTAATGAAGCGTCGGCAGAAGGATTTAGAATCAACGGCTCTGAAACCTCACCTTCCCTGTTAAACGCTAGTTGATATTTAATAACTAACACGTATAAAACACACTGAACACTTTTCTTGGCAAAGTGTTGAGCAACTTAATCTTTGTAAAATATTATCTATTGGAGTTTAAAATGGGCTTTAGTGTTAGTCACTTGTTAGTTGTCTTGGCTATTGTATTAGTCATTTTTGGAACAAAACGTTTAAAAAATATTGGGACTGACCTAGGTGGTGCCATTAAAGGATTTCGTACAGCAGTCGCAGAAGGAGAAGACAAAAGTAAACAAGATAAAAGTGACGTTATTGATGGCGATACTTTTTTCAAAAACGATAAAGCTTAAGCATCATGTTTGAAGTGGGTTTTTCTGAACTGTTCTTGATTGGCCTGGTCAGCTTATTGGTTATTGGGCCAGAGCAATTACCGAAAGTAGCACGATTTGCTGGCTACTGGATCGGTAAAAGTCGTCAAATGGTTGCCTCTGTAAAAGAAGAAATACAGTTTGAATTGCAAGCCGATGAAATGCGCCAATTGATTAAAGAACACACTGACTTAATTGACGCACAACACTTGCTCGATGAAACCACCAGTGCCTTTAGCGCAACGTTACAGCAACCTGTTATTGATAGTACCGAATACACTGAGCTAAAGTCAAAAATTCGCTGAAAAATCGATTAGGTAACTCGTAATAAAAGTCTAAGCTCTGGTTGTCGCCGTTCCTTGACAATTTTGAAATATGTTACAATGTAAGCATATGTAGCTCTAAACCCTATTTTTAAAAATGAGGGCATTATCGATGCAATGTTACGAAAATGATGTAATCGCGTGGGCGAATGAACAAGCCGCGTTTATTCGTGCTGGCCAATTTAACATGCTTGACCTTGAACACTTAGCTGATGAGATTGAAGACGTGGGTAAAAGTGAACGAAGAGAACTTAGGAGCCGAATGGCTGTTTTGTTGGCCCACCTTCTAAAATGGCAATATCAGGAAGGCTTTAGAAGCAAGAGCTGGCAGCGGACAATCAAGGAGCAAAGAAGAGGGATTTCAGGTTGCTTGAAAGAAACTCCAAGCCTTAAAAACGATCTTACTCAACCCGATTGGTGGGAATGGGTGTGGTCAGATGCCGTCCCTCTTGCGGTAAAGGAAACCGGACTCGATTGCTTC
>QVQE01000046.1 GCA_003584865.1 Methylococcales bacterium | reverse complement strand
TAAATTCTACATAACTGGCTAAATTTCGAAAGATTGCATCGGCCGCCTTTTCGGCATCATTTCGATTAGCCAGGGTTATATGTGCGCCATCTTTGGCTGCGACACTGCACTGCGCAAGGGCATCTACAGCGGCGGTTGCTAAATCTAAAGAAACCGAAGGCACTAAGAAATTAGCATTGCCCGTTAAATGACTGATGATGCTACGATAAAAGATAATTCTGATTGGAATGGGGAACTTAAAAAAATTGAGTAGTACTTTAGTTTGCTTCATGCAGTTTTCCTTAGATTAATAGTCAACTAAGAGTTGACTATAGGCTCATTTAATAATAAAGATAGTCTTATTATGGTTTGAACTTAAATAACAGGCGGTTTACGTAAAGATATTGGCGTTGTTTGTGTTTAAAATCTGGGTCTTTGGTGATGTCTTGGTGGTTATTCTGTTAATTCGTCTGTTACACGTTTTTTAGTGCAAGGAACAGGTGGTTTATTAAGTTAAACAGCTGGTTAAGATAGAGGAACAGCTGATTTATTAAGTGAAACAGGTGGTTAAGATAGAGGAACAGCTGATTTAGTCAGTGAAACAGGTGGTTAAGGCAGAGGAACAGCTAATTTATTAAGTAGAACAGGTGGTTAAGATAAAATAACAGCTGGTTTAGTCAGTAAAACAGGTGTTTAACCAGGAGGAACAGGTGTTTTCGTATGTAAAACACCTGTTTCACCTACGAAAACACCAAGAACACCAGAAATTAAGAAATAATCGCCACTTTTACAGGTTTAAAACGCGATAGTGAATATATTATCTCTATGTCTCAAGCAATATTTTCAAATGATCATTTTACTATTCTAACCAGTAAAAGCGTACAGGATTCACATAACCGTATTTTTATAGCTACCTATCCCGCGATGATACGATTATTTGAAAAGTTTGATCCCGGCTTTTTTGATTTGATCATTGCCGATGAATCACACCGTAGCGTTTATAACATCTATGGCGATTTGTTCCGTTATTTTGATGCACTGCAAGTAGGCTTGACCGCTACGCCGGTTGAAATGGTTAGTCGTTCTACCTGTCAGTTATTTGGCTGTGACTTTAAAGAACCTACCTGTAATTACACTCTGGAAACCGCTATTGAAGAAGGTTATCTGGTACCGTATCAGGTGGTAAAACACACCACCAAATTTCTGCGTGAGGGTATAAAAGGCCATGCCTTAACCGCCGAAGAAATTGCCGAACTTGAAGACAAAGGCATTGATCCGAACAGTCTTGATTTTGACGCTCAAGAGATTGACCGCGCCGTTTACAATAAAGACACGAATCGAAAAATTCTACAAAACCTGATGGAGAATGGCATTCGTCAGGCGGATGGGCAGACCTTAGGTAAAACCATTGTGTTTGCACGCAATCATAAACATGCCAAGCTTCTTGAAAGCCTCTTTGATGAGCTGTATCCGCAATGCAGATGAGTGACTTAGAAACTATTCGTCAGTTTAATGCTAATACCGTCATCTTACAGGAAACCGAGATTGCCCCGTTGATGCAATGGCTGGATATTCGCGGTCACAGTGATGCGTATCAGTGGGATTTATTAATCAGTCAAATTCAGCAACAAAAACTACTCAAGTCCAATTCTGAGGATCTGACTGGCGAGGCGATTAATAAACTTTGGCGCTTACAAATGAACCTGAATCAAGTTAAAGCTAAGGTCAGCCTTATTAAACAATGCCGTGAACAGGCTTGGTGGCAGACTGCCTCCTTGGATGACTTGGAACAGGTGCGCATTGAGTTACGCAGTATCATGCAGTTTTCTGAGAAAAGCACCGACCCACGTCCTGAGGTTCCCATTATTGATGTCACCGACAGTGCTGAAATCAAAGAGCATCAAGGTACCTATTTAAAGGCCGTCGATATGGTGAGTTATCGCCTTAAAGTCGAGCAGGCTTTAAAAGACTTGTTTGAGCAAGATCCGATTCTGCAAAAAATTCGCAATGGCGCCGCTGTTAGCTTAGAGGAACTGGATAACCTGAATGCCTTGATTCATATTCAACATCCCGATATTGATCTGAATATCCTGAAAAGTTTTTATGATACCGCCGCGCCACTGGAACAGATTCTACGCTCTATCGTGGGTATGAATGCAGACAGTGTTAACCAACATTTTGCTGACTTTATTCAACGCTATCCCAGTCTTAATGCAAGACAAGTACAGTTTTTAAGTTTGTTAAAACGGCAGATTGCTCAAAGTGGCGCCATTGAAATTAACAATCTATACAAAATGCCCTTTGCCGCGCTAGGTGAGCTGGACAGCATATTTACTAACGAACAACAAATAGATGATTTACTCACCCTTGTGCAAAGTTTCGGTAAACAACCGATAATGGCAACCCAATACTAAAATCTGAAATAACTGCTTACTCATGATCACCGGCGACTTAAAAAATAAAATAGATAAACTCTGGCTAGAATTCTGGCAGGGCGGTATTGCCAACCCTTTAACCGTGATAGAACAAATCACCTTCTTGATGTTTGCCCGATTGCTGGATATTAACGAAAGCCGTGATGAAAAACGTGCCTCTCGCACTGCTGATTTTAGTTATACCCCACGCTTTAAAACACATGAACAACATTTACGCTGGAGTCAGTTTAGCCATATCGAAGATGCCGAGCGCTTAATGAACGTGGTGCGTGATGAGGTGTTTAAACATTTTCGGTTACACGCCAGTGACAGTCTTTTTGGCGATTATATGAAGGATGCACGTTTAGCGATCGACAAACCAAGTCTGTTGGTTAAAGCCATCGGAATGATCGACGAATTGCCACTGGATGCTGGAGACACGAAAGGCGATTTATACGAATACCTACTCAGTAAATTGTCTACTGCCGGTATTAACGGACAGTTCCGCACCCCGCGTCATATCATTAAATTGATGGTGCAACTGTTAGCACCGCAAGCAGATGAAACCGTGGCCGATCCTACCTGTGGTACAGCAGGCTTTTTGGTAGCGGTTATGGAATACCTATTGGAAACGTACACCAGTGAGCACGGTATCCTGCAAGAAGAAGTTGTCGATGACAAAGGTAAAACCGTTATCCAAAAAATCTACACCGGTGATTTGTTAACGCCAGAGCAATGGCAAACCATTAAAACCAAAATGTTTCATGGTTTTGATTTTGACAGCACCATGTTACGCATCGCCGCCATGAACCTCTATATGCACGGTGTTGATGATCCTGATATTCATTATCAGGATACCTTAGCGCATAGTTTTGCCGATCATTTTCCTCACCTTGAGCAAAATGCCTTTAATGTCGTGTTAGCCAATCCGCCGTTTAAAGGTAGTTTGGATGAAGACACCATTAATCCACCGATCTTACGACTGGTAAAAACTAAAAAGACGGAACTGTTATTTATTGCGCAGATTTTACGGATGCTTAAAGTCGGTGGTCGCAGTGCGACTGTTGTGCCACAAGGGGTATTATTTGGTTCTTCTAAAGCACATCAGGCAATTCGTGAATTGTTGATTGAGCAAAACCAACTTGAAGCGGTCATTAATCTTCCCAGTGGTGTCTTTAAACCTTATGCCGGTGTTTCCACAGCAATTTTATTGTTTACCAAGGGCGGCGCAACGGATCACGTGTTGTTTTATGATGTGCAGGATGATGGTTACTCGCTGGATGACAAGCGTGATGCACTGTATCAGGATGAACAAGGGACACCATTAAGTTTTGCCGGTGATTTACCCAAGGTGCTTGCTGATTATCAACGCTGGCAAGCTTATAAGAATGCGAGTCTTCAGAATGATGGAGACGCAGGAAAGGGTGATGTACTTTTCACTGATCGCGAACAGGCTTGTTTTTGGGTGAGTAAAACCGAACTGGCTGAGAATAAATATGATTTATCGATTAACCGTTATAAAGAAACGGTGCATGTAGCCGAACAATATGACGCACCGAAAGATATTTTAGAGCGATGGATGGGTTTGGTGGATGAAATCGCTCATGACTTAAAAGACTTAGAGCAAATGCTTTAATTGATTTAAACAGTAAAATTACAAAGGAAAGATTATGCAAGCCTATTTTGAAACAGAAGTTTTTTTACCTGTAAATCATCATTTAAATCTTCAGTTACCCGACGAAATTCCGGCAGGACGCGTACGGATCGCGGTTATTTATGAGAAAGAAAACAGTATTACTGAACCGGGAAACCTTAGCCATTTTTTATCTACGTTGCCACTGAATGAACAAGGACGCTCTAATGAGGATATTATGAAACAGATAAACGAAGAGCGAGATAGTTGGAGTGAGAGTTAATGCAGCGTGTTTATTTAGACACATGTATGGTTATTCATTTAATTGAAGGGAGTTCGCGGCAGCAACAAATCCTAAAACGGGCTTTGCAAGGAAAAATAGTTTTTAGCAGTGAGTTAGTCAGGCTTGAATCAAGAATAAAAGCATTACGTGAAAATCAAACTTCGTTTTTAATGGTCTATGAACAATTTTTTAAAGATTGCCAGTTGATTGATTTAAATCGAACTGTTTTTGAACAAGCTACAGATTTACGCGTTAGTTATAACTTGAAAACTCCCGATACCTTGCATTTGGCGGCTGCATTAGGTGTATGTGATCAATTTTGGACCAACGATAAACAGTTGGTTAAATTGGTTAATGATAATTTGCGGCAAAACTTGAGAGTTGAAGATATGGATAGTTTGGAGGAGATGTTGTGAGTTGGCCGTTGGTTACATTAAATAATTTAGCTGAAAAAATTGACTATGGGCTTACAGCTTCAGCATACTGTGATCAGGATGGGCCTAGATTTTTAAGAATTACAGATCTTCAGAATGATTCTGTTAATTGGAGTTTAGTGCCTTCTTGTGTTTGTTCTGAAAAGGATATTGAACAATATCGTTTAAAAAATGGCGATCTTGTATTTGCGCGAACAGGTGCGACAACAGGTAAAAGTTATTTGTTGAATGATGCGCCGAAAGACTCGGTTTTCGCTTCTTACCTAATAAGGGTAAGGCCAAATCGGCTGGAGCGACTAGGGAGGCGCTAACAAAGGAACAAGTTGAAAATTTATTGATTCCTGTTCCACCAAAGATATTGCAAGAAAAGTTTGCATCAATAAAGGTTATGGTCAAGTCAGTTGTAACTAGCGAGAATTTAGCAACTAGCCTACCGTTATTTGATTCATTAAGTCAAAAAGCCTTCGCCGGTGAACTTTAATATCAAGCCACTAAAGGAAAGACTATGCCAGAAATAAGCCGATTTCTTGGAATTATCATTTTTATGTATTTCGATGAACATAGCCCGCCACATTTTCATGTGAAATATAATGAATTTAACGCCGTTATGGATATTCAAACTTTGAATATTTTGGCAGGTTATTTACCTGTCAAAGTGCGCGGATTAGTTGAAGAATGGGCAGAACTCCATCAACCAGAATTACTTGATATGTGGAATACAAAAGACTTTCATAAAATCAAGCCGTTAGTGTGAGGTAGTATGATTATCACTGTAAAACAAGCACATTACCTTGATGGCTATCGGCTGCATTTATTATTTAACACGGGGGAATCAGGACAGGTTGATTTGCAAGATCTCATTTTTAAATACAAAGCCGCAGCGCCTTTGCGCAATATTGATGATTTTAAATCCTTTCAATTAGATGAATGGTCCACCGTGGTTTGGGGTTGCGGTTTTGATATTTCTCCCGAAACACTTTATGAACGTGCAACAGGCAAACATATGGA
>QVQE01000075.1 GCA_003584865.1 Methylococcales bacterium | reverse complement strand
TATAAACCTTCATTGTACAATGAACTGAAGGTTTGTGTTCATTTGTACATCGAAAGAAACCCGTTTTCATGACTTTATAAAGCCAAGAATTGCATAAAGTGTAAACCGGTAAATGAAGGATGCCCAAAGCAACACTAAATTCCAGTTTCTATCACCTTCGTTAAGAGCCGTACTTCCCGATATCTTAAAAAATACCCTGTATGTATTTTCCTTGCAAGAAGGGTGTTTAGAACTATTAGTTCGTTCAGTGCTTTGGACACCGTTAAAACGGGCTGGCTCATTCATCAATGCGATGAAACTTACCCAGAAGTTAATTTATATTTTCGGGATTTTCGGGTTGTTAGGGCTTGTTATTTTCGGGTTAGGACTGACGACTCAATATTTCGCTTATCCCGTATCAATTTTTATGGTGATTGCCTCTTTAAGTGCTTTCAGTCAAAAACACAGCCCTTATAGTGTCTGGAATGCCATTGGTCTTAGCTCAATACTTGCAGGTCTGTCTGTTTGGTTTTTAAACCCTGCGGCATTATTTGATGTGCTTATATTTGCTAGCGGTATTGTGCCTGCCTGGGCATTGGGTATGGTTGCGCTAAACCGCCTACTTAAAAACAGCCACTTTTCAGATTCCCCCTTTGCCTATCGGGCGCTGTCTGAAACTCAGCCTAAGCTGTCATTACTGCTATTTTTAAGTTTCTTAGGCTTAGTGGGCTTCCCTATTTCTCCCGCATTCCTTGGCGAAGATTTATTGCTTTCTCATGCTAGCAGCGAAGGTGCTTGGTTTGCACTACCCATCACGATTGCTTTTGTTATCAATGGAATATCTGCAGCAAAAGTATTCCAAAGACTCTGCCTGGGAAGTCCCAATGAACTTAACGTAAACGTGATAGAAGAAAAAACGATATAGTAGAATAATCATTTTAAATCAACTAGTTTCATACCACACCGTCATATTAATCGTGTCAGTAAAGTAACTGGGGGCGGTGTAAATTTGTAAAACCATCATCCAACGCTTATTTATCGTAAGCTGCCAGATAGGGTTATCGTTGTTTACTTAAAATGCTAATTCACTCTTAAATTATCAGCCATTGTTTCCAAAAACTTAGCGTCTGTAGATAAATCATAGAAAGCGTAAGGATTTAAAAACTGTCTTCCCCATAAAATTGACGTTTCTTCGTAAGCCAATGGTTTATGTGGCTTACAGCCTTTGTAAATTTAATTATTTATTTTTAAATGGCATGGCTACCAAAATTCATAATATAAATTTTTGATAAATAATGACTTCCAAATTGGGAATTGCTGCCATCAATAGAAAAAAAACTAATAACGATCGCTTTCCAACTGAAAGCAATCGTCAACAGGTTCAAAGCATTTGCTTTTGGAACGGAAGCAATAGGAAAATAGTTGAGAGCGTTTGCTTTCGAAACGGAAGCATTAAGAAAACGGTTGAAAGCGTTTGCTTTCGAAACGGAAGCAACAGTAAAAAGGTTTAGCACGATTGCTTTCGTGTAGTATGCTTATCTTTGGACTCTGACAGTTCGCTAGCCATGTCAGTGAAATCCTTGCCACTGTTGCCGATGTAATCCATGCACGTAACTTTGATGATTTAATACACGAGTTCGATCTGAAATAAGCGGTATTCAACTAAAATGATGCTTGTAACGAATGGATCAATTAGTGAGACTGCCCTCCCTGAGTTAGAAATACGTATCTATTGATTTAATAATTATTTTCCTTATAATGCGTGCTGGATTGGGCTGAACATTGTAATTCCACGTTGATTTACTAAATTATTGAGGACTATTCAATATAACTACTTATACCGTATCGGCAGGCCAAACCAAAAGCGGCGTCACCCTAAATAATAAGGATACCGAAAATGTTTACGGCATAGCACTCGCGACCACAGTACTTTCCGGAGGCATTGAGTCTATTTATAGTGGCGGCGTGGCAAGCGGTGTTACGCTGAATAGTGGCGGTGAAATCGTGCTGTTTTCCGGTGGCTCAGCGTCCAATCTTACTGTTTCTCCCTCTGGTATTATCGATCTTTATGGCATTTCCGCTAATGCTGCTACCATAAACGCTTCCAACCAGCTTTTAGTGTTTAACAACGGAACTCTCGTTGATACCATTGGCCTTACTGGTAATACCAGTAATCTGGCCTTTGTGACTGCCCCCGATGGAAGTGGTGGCACAAAAGTCATTGCCGAATCAGCAGGATTGAATTTAACGTTTAAAGGTTTTAATTATACGGGCGATGTCAACGGTACTTACGAGACCTATAATTCACTGCCGACCTTAGTATCGACGGGGGCAAACGCTGCCGCCCTGGTTCTGGATTACGGAATCAATGTCAACACGTCAACGGTCTATGTTGACGGAAACTACACCGACAGCCTGACCGCCTTGGGTAATACCATCTCAGCCGCTGTCAAAAATGGGCTATCGGTCATGGTGCGGCCATTGATCGACTTTCTTAATCCTGCTGTCATTGGTACTTATAGTACAGCCGAATGGCGCACCTACTACAATCCCAAAAATGTAGCGGCATTTTTTGCCAGCTATCAGACCATGATCGTTAATGAAGCCAAAGTAGCGCAGGCGAACGGTGCAACCATGTTGTCGATTGGCGCAGAAATAGACCAACTCACCGGCCCCGCCTATTTGAACTACTGGACAACTATTATTAAGGCGGTCAGGGCGGTGTTTTCTGGGCAACTGACCTATTCCGCCGATTGGGATAGTGCAATTTCGCCCTGGAAATGGGGCGGTACCGGATTGCCGGTAGGCACCGGCAACTTGGCTACGCAAGTCAGTTTTTGGAGTCAGCTTGACTACGTTGGGGTGGATGTTTACGCACCGCTGTCCGACGTAGCTAACCCAACGCTGGCTCAGTTAATCGCCGGCTGGACTCAGAAGCCAACCGATGCAACGACACTGGCTGTGACCGGCGGCGCTTCACTGATTAGCTATTATGAAAATCTTGCCGCCGTAACTGGCAAGCCACTATTGTTCACCGAACTCGGTTACCCCAATGATACCGGCGCTGCTAAAGAACCGGCTTATGCAACCAACGGTGTTGCCGCTCCGGCATTGCAGGCACTTGCTTATCAGGCTTTTTTCGATGCTTGGAGCCAGGCTGGGCACGGTGCGCTGAAAGGTGCCTACCTTTGGAATTGGGAGCCGGGCGGAGCAGGAATCAGTACCTTCTCGCCACAGGGTTTATCGGCGCAAAAGACGCTTACTTCCGCCTTCCAGGCACCTAATGTTATTTCGGCAGGAACCTCCGTCATCGGCATGATTGAAGGTTATGGAGATAGCATCATTATTTCCGGCACCGCCACCAACACCACTGTGAACAATAAAGGTGGAGCCTATGTTTTTAGTGGCGGCGTAGCAACGGGCAGTGTTATCAATAGTGGTGGCAACCAATATATCTACGGCAATGGCGTTGGCAACAACAGCAAAGTGAACAATGGTGGTGTTGAATATGTCTACAACGGCGGCGTAGAAAACGCGATTACAGTCATGAATGGTGGAGACGTTGTTATCGCCCCGGGTGGCCTCATTAATAAGGTGAGTTTATCCGTCGGCGCTATTCTGGATTTTTCAGGTGTCACCGCCAATGCCGCTAGTATAAACAGTTTAAATCAACTGCAGGTTAGCAACGCTGCAGGTACTGTGGTCGAAACCATTAGCCTTGCGGGTAATAATAGCAGTCTTTCGTTCACCGTTAAAGCAGATGGCACGGGCGGTACGGATGTCATTGTTAACACACAACCAGCGCCAGTAGTCAGTAGCGTCAGCTACAATGCGGGCACTGGGCAACTTAGCTTGACCGGCACTCATTTTACGACAACAGCCGGTAGCTATATCGTCAACGATTTTACACTTAAAGGCGATGCCGGTGTCAGCTATACTTTAAGCAATGGTAGCAGTATCGTAGCGACCCCAACTAACAGCACGGTCATTATTCAACTTTCCAGCGCAGACCAACTCGCGGTCAATGGTCTTTTGAATAAAGCAGGTAATCAAGCCAATGACGGCAGCGCATACTATTTATCAGCAAGCAGCGGTTGGGATTTAAACGGCAACGCCATCAGTAAGTTAAGCATGACCGTCAATAATGTGACTGCACCTACGCTCTCAGCGGTTACCTACGATGCCACTAAGAGTTTATTTACCTTTAGCGGCGCACATCTCGATAATGATGGAAGCAAGAATGGCATAGCGCTAGGTAATTTTACCCTTACGTCTGGCACTGATCATTACAGCTTTAGCAGCAGCAACGATACGGTTAGTAATCTTACCGCCAACGGATTTAACGTTATCCTAAGTGCGAATGATGCAATAGCGGTTAACAAAATAATCAATGATAATGGTAATTTTAATAGTAACGGCCTACTCTACAACCTGACCGTCAGTAATAATTGGGATAGCGATAGCGGTGCTTCTATCAGTAAACTAGGCGTGACAGCCGGAGGTGTTGGCGTAGCAACCTTGCTTGCACAAGGTATTTCAGAGCCCGGAGGCGTGACAGTGGATAGCCTGGGCAACGTCTATGTTGCCAATACCGGTGGTAACTCCATCATGGAAATTGCAGCGCAAACCAGTGCGGTAACGACGCTACTTTCCAAAGGCTTGAATTATCCTTTTGACGTAGCCGTTGATAATCACGGAAACATTTTTATTGCAGGCGGTTGGGGTAACAACGTTCAGGAAATTGCAGCGAGCAGCCATGCGGTTACCACATTGGTCAGTGGACTTAATGATGTTACTGGCGTGGCGGTTGACAGCAGTGGTAACGTTTATCTTGCTGATTGGGGTAATAATGCCGTCAAGGAAATTGTCGCAGCAACAGGTGCAGTCACTACTCTGCTTAATACCCCACTTAAGAATTCTGCCGGTATCGGTAGTGGTATTGCGGTCGATAGCGCCGGTAATGTCTATGTCACCGCAACCGCCAATAATGCCATTGAGAAAATCGCGGCAGGAAGCCATGCCATGACGGTATTACTCAATACTGGATTAAAAAACCCCTCTGGCGTTGCTGTTGACAGTGCTGGTAATTTGTACATCGCCGATAATGGCAATAACGCCATCAAAGAAATCGCTGCAAGTACCCATACCGTTTCCACGCTACTTTCCACGGGTCTTAAAGTCCCTAATGGTGTTACAGTGGATAGTCTCGGTAATCTTTATATTGCAGACAGCTCTAACAGTTCGATTAAAGAACTCACCCATTCCGAGTACTTGTTCAATACCGACCCGGTCACAAGTAATCCCGTTACGATTAATAATCTTTGGGAAAACACTCAACAAATTGAACTGTCCCAATCAGTATATAAGGCATTTTCGGCAGGAGGCAACATCAGCGCAGCAAATTTCAGCAATGCTGCTGCGGCAACAAGTCCCACAGACTATTTGTATTACAACGCCGCCACCGGTGGATTGTACTATGATGCTAACGGCTCAAGCACCCCAAACGCAGCGGTGGAAATCGCCATCATCGGTACCAATAGCCATCCAGCGGCATTAAGTGTTGGGGACTTTCAATTGGTAGCCTAATGTGTGATACCGCTCTTTCCAATGGTAATCATTCAGTCCCCCCACTTTAAAAAAAGAGTTAGGGGAGGATGTCAATAGATAAACGCCAACCGATGCTGCGGGTAGCCTGGCGTATCGGGCGTTCTCTGAACGTAGCGTGTTGCACAGCAAAGGATACACAATTTTTAAACGATGGACGTTCCCAGTGTCAGAAACTAAGGAACGTGCATTAAATAACTTAGGCAACTTCAGGAATTATCACTTCAGGAATGGCAGTGTAATTCCATTGCCCGAGATGCTTATCAAATACAATTCGCATTGATTCTTTAAACCCCTCCATAACTTTTCTGCC
>QVQE01000091.1 GCA_003584865.1 Methylococcales bacterium | reverse complement strand
TAATGCTTCTTTAGAGCAAATTGAACAATGGTTCGATACTGCGATTGATGCGAGTTTTTTAAATGATGTATTTAGATAATCAAAAGAAATAGCTAGTTTATCAGTTCTATTAATGCGAATTAGTATAGGAAAACCGTCTAAATCAAGCAGTGTTGGGTGAGTTGCATTATGTGATGAAATGTATAGAGATAAACTATGCATGTTCAGCCACACAAACAATAAAACATTTTAACCCTTCAAAATTTAGCTTTCACGCTATAATCTAAGCAACTGATCCCTTTAGGCTTACTCCATGAACTTTCTTGATATAAAAACCGACTTTGCTTTTAAAAAAGTCTTTGGTAGTGAGGGTTCAAAAGACTTGCTGATTAGTTTTTTAAATTCAGTGATTGAATTTGATCAACTTTAAGGATTGAACAAACGCCCTGATTAAGAAGGGATTAAGACTGATAATCAACACCGGCAACATAAACTAGCTTTCATTGAACAAACGCCCTGGTTTAGGAATGATAAAAACTCAATGCTGGTGCTTTCGATTTGAAAGCAAATGCTTCCAACCATTTTCCTATTGATTTCGCTTTGAAAGCAAATGCTTCCAACCATTTTCCTATTGCTTTCGTTTTGAAAGCAAACGCTTCCAACCATTTTCCTATTGCTTTCGCTTTGAAAGCAAATGCTTCCAACCATTTTCCTGTTGCTTTCGCTTCAAAAGCAAACGCTTTCAACCATTTTCCTATTGCTTTCTCTTCGAAAGCAAACGCTTTCAACTTTTTGACTATTGCTTTCGTTCAGAAAGCGATAGTCATTAGCTTTTTTCCTATTGATGCCGATTGGCTTACAAGAATAATAAAAATGTTTCGAGTGTGATTTTAGCTTAGGTAACTCGCAAAAAATAAAATACCACTCGACATAATCATAATCCCAATCACACTGACAAGCTTGTCAATACGTTTAAAAACGCCTCATCTTGATATTCTATTCCCCATCAACTGACAGCCATTAAGTCAGGCAACAAAGAAGGGAAGAATCAGCCATGTTAAAAACAAATAACGTAAGACGGTTAAGTGTGTCATGAAAAACCGGCAGCTCTATCTGGCGGCTTATGATGTCTCTTGTCCGCGACGTTTACGCAAAGCGCTTTATGTGTTGCGTGGCTTTGCTTCGGGCGGTCAAAAGTCGGTCTTTGAATGTTATTTAACACCAGCAGAAAAAGCCTGCTTACTGGATGAAATCGCTTCAGTGATTGACCCCATTGAAGATCGATTTATTTTATTAAGGTTACTGGGTGCAAAACATATTCGCACCCTGGGCAAGGCAGTTCTTCCTCAAGATGGTTCATTTTTTTACATAGGATGACAAATGAGTAGCTTGTATTTAGATCGAAAGAATTTAGGCTTAAAGTTGGATGGTCAAACCTTAGCCTTGTATGAAGACGGCGTAAAAAAGGGCACCGTGCCGTTACATCTATTAGAGCGGGTGGTGTTAAGAGGTAATGTTCAGTTAGAAAGCAGAGTATTGGGCGCCTTATCAGAACGTAAAATTGGCTTGTTGGTGTTATCCGGTAGAAACACCGAAGCCACTGCCATGTTAGCTGCACATTCGCATGGTGATTCGATTCGCCGCTTGGGCCAGTATCAAGTTAGTCTGGATCAAGCCTTACGTCAACCTTTGGCGCGTTGGTTGGTGTTGGTTAAGGTAAGAGCGCAACAGCGTTTGTTACGAGATGCCTTAGCAGCACGTGCAGATTTAAGGTATCCAATCACCTCAGCCTTAGAAACCCTAAAGGGCATTATCGGGCAATTACGCGAGGATTCGTTCCCGATGACATTAGCCAGTTTACGAGGTTATGAAGGTGCAGCCGCTGCGGCGCATTTTGGGGCTTATGTGCATTTATTTGCCGACTCGCTTAATTTTACCGGTCGAAAGAAGCGTCCCCCACCAGACCCGGTCAATGTCTGTTTGTCCTTAGGTTATACCTTGCTACATTATGATGCGGTCAGAGCCTGTCATAGTGTGGGTTTGGATAGCATGTTGGGGTTTTATCATGATGTGAGCTTTGGTCGGGAATCGTTGGCCTGTGATTTAATGGAACCGTTAAGACCGTTGATGGAACGGTGGGTTTGGGAGTTATTTAAAGAACGGCGCTTAAGACCCGAACATTTTACTATCGATGTCGGTGGTCGTTGCCAGATGAACAAAGTGGGGCGGCAGTCTTTTTATGGCTTTTATGAGTCTCAGGTAGGGCCAGCCAGACGCTTGTTGCGTCGTTATGGCTATACTCTGGCAAAGCGGTATCAAGCGTGTACGGGTGTAACGACTTAAGGAGGGTGATTGTATGCGGCCTTTATATATTGATGGGGTGCCCGGCTGTAGGGTGGTGTTGGATGAGCCTGCCTTGCGTATTGTTGTACCTGAGTCGGCAGATCAGTTGTTTCCGTTATCCCGCATTTCTCGTGTAGTCTGTAAAGGCGTGGTTGAGTGGTCAATGTCAGCCTTGTTAGCCTGTGCGGATGCTGGTATCAATTTATTGTTTTTGCATAAAAATGGGGAGGTGAGGGCGCGTTGGTTGGGTACAGGCAGTGAAAGACAATCGTTAACTCAACGCTTGGTGGATTTGTTGTCCAGGGCAGATGGCAAGCAACGTTATGATAACTGGTATTTGTCCATGCAAAAGTTAGCCGCACGCAGTTTTGCAAGACGCTTGGGCATGTCAGAGTGGCGCGAGGTTTCGATTAATGAGTTGAAGCGTTTAGTCGCGATGAACTTGTCATCAGAAGGGCAGTATCGGGCTAATTTATTGGTTGGCTTATTGCATTCCGAGTTATTGGTGTTGCTTTCTGAGAGTGGCTTTTGTAGTGATGATGAAGCGTTATTATCGACTGAATTAGATTTGGCTGCTGATTTAAGCAAGTTGTTACTTTGGGATTTTTATCCGGCTTTATTGGACGCGGATAAACCGGATAATGAAAAAGCCATGGTGGCAATGGCGGTGTTATATCAACAACGGGAAGACCGGCTGTATTTGTTGTTTAGAAGTGCCCTCAGTAAGTTGCAGCAATTTTTATTGGCCGTGAGTTAATGGCGGATAATCAAGCCGGTTTGTATTTGATTGCTTACGATATAGCCGATCCCAAACGCTTGTCTCGCGTGCATAGAGCCTTAAAACGTGAAGGTTTGCCGGTGCAATATTCGGTGTTTACAGTGGTGATTAAACGTAAAGCTTTATTGCGTTTAATGGGGGTGCTAGAAGAATTAATTCTGCCCGCTAAAGATGATATCCGGTGCTATCGTTTACCAGAAAATACCGAGATTAAAACCTTGGGGCGGCAGTTGTTTCCAATGGATGTTTTATTGTTTACTGGGGGTATTAATCGTTTGTTTGGTTGATGGTTTTACAAAGGCAGTACACAAATAATAATAGCTATTATATTAGCTAATATAGGTACCTACAACCACCTTAAAAAAGGAGTCTATCATGCGAGTTATGAACCAGCCATGTTAAAAAACGCGGATTGAACAAACGCCCTTCTTAAGAAGGGATTAATATCAAACAGAGTTGCCATTAGCTTAAGGATCTTAAAAATCTATTTCTAATGGATTCCTATTTCAATAATAATTACAATAAATAACGCCATGAATAATAAAAATAAAATTACGTTAGTCATCGTTGGGGCAGTTTTATTGCAAGGTTGTGCGAGCATAATCAGCCAATCAAGCTGGCCTGTTGCAATAAAAAGCACGCCTGATTCAACTGCTTTTACCATTACGAATCAAAAAGGTGACAAAATACACTCAGGTACAACGCCATCAACTGTCAATTTAGCGAGCGGAGCAGGTTTTTTTGATGGTGAAAAATATACTCTGCATTTTACAAAAGAGGGCTTCCAAGAAAAGACAGCGACCTCCATACCTGTAACACATTAATTGAAAGATTAAGACCGTTGAGTTTTTAAAATGGTATGTTTCAGTGGGTATTGAATCCTATCATTTTAAGCATGATCAGTTAACCATGTTTCTAAGTCTGCCATTGCATTAAAGTCTAGCAAGGCATCGGCTAAGTCTTCCAGTTTTTCTAAAGGGTAGTTAGGGAAATCCTGTAAGAGAGTTTCAAGTTCCGGTTGCACACCGAATTTTCGCCTTAATAAACGACTCAGTAATTTAACACATTCTTCTTGCAAGCCTTTTTGCAAGCCTTTTTGTTCACCTATCAGCTCGCCCTCTTTCCGCTCTTCAGCGGATATTTCTTGATAAAAGCGGGTTTGTTTTAGTTCAACTTCATATAGGGATAACATCTTTCTAATCTCCTCGCGGCTTAAGTGCGGTAACTTATAAACCAATATTGTTTCAATAAAATCTAACCCATCCAAATCTACTTTATCAAGTCGATCGGCTAGTTCTTTTGCTCGGGTTATTGTCTGCTGTTCGTCACTGGCAATCAAGCGAATAAATTCAAGTGTAGGTGATAAGTCAGACCGATCTTGATAATCTTCTAAATAAATACGGTGGAGATGGGGAGAGTTTATGTTTGTTTGTTTTTTGGGGAGATTAATCGTTTGTTTGGATAAATTAAATAACGTGACAGTGAGTTAAATCAAGCGTCATTGGGGCACGAGAATTGGCAGCTAGGACAGATATCGACGGTTTCTAAGTTATAATACCCGGCCTATTACCCTATTTGTTGTTTAATTGATGGGTAAATCTTTGTTCTTGAGTTGGCGACTAAATAATTAGGAGAAATGTGTGGCAAAGGCGAGTGAGTTAAAGCGTGGAATGGTGGTTGAGATTAATGGCGTGCCGCATATGGTCAAACAGTTTGATGCAAAGAGTCCTTCTTCACGAGGCGCATCCACTTTATACAAGATTCGTTTTACTAACCTTAAAACAGGACAAAAACTGGATGAGTCTTTAAAAGGTGATGACTTTTTAAAAGACAGTGATTTAGTCAGGGCTAAAGTTCAATTCTCTTATGTGGATGGTGAGAGTTATATTTTTATGGACTTGGAGGACTATACGCAATACACCTTAAGCCGTGAGGATTTAGATGACCAGGTTCACTATTTAACAGAAGGTCTGGAAGGTATTATAGCGCTGTTAATTGATGGTGCTATTTTAGGTATTGAGCTGCCGAGTTCGGTGATATTAGGCATTGTAGAAACAGCGCCTTCCATTAAAGGGGCAACGGCCTCAGGACGTACTAAAACAGCGCGTCTGGTAACCGGTATTGAGGTGCAAGTACCTGAGTATTTGGAAGTGGATGATTTAATTAAGGTCAATACTGAAAGTGGCAAATACATGGCGCGTGTTTAAAGCAACGGCTGTATTACTGTATTACTGGATTAATGGATAATAAAACAGAAAATTTACTAAGCGTTCCTCAAGGCGAGTTTGAACTGAAGCGCCTGCCGAAGCGCTCCTTAGAGTTACTCCGTGCTTGGGATGCAGCGGATGAATATTTATTAAATACGCTAGCTGAGGATATTAAACCGACCAATGATGCACGTATATTAATTTTGAATGATAGTTTTGGCGCATTAGCTATCGCATTAAGTGACTTTAAACCGGATGCCGTATCAGACTCTTATTTATCTCAGCAGGCAACGCGGCTTAATTTAAAGGCGAATAACCTGGCTGAAGACAGTGTGAGGTTGATTAATAGTCTTGAGGGGTTAGAAGGGTCATACGATTATGTATTGATTAAAGCCACTAAGACCTTGGCTTTGTTAGAAGATCAATTGATACGGTTGCATTCTCATTTACACGCCTCAACTCACATTATTCTGGGGGGCATGATAAAAACCTTGCCCGCTGCTATCTGGAAGTTGTTAGAACGCTTGGTTGGAATGACTACCACCTCGTTGGCGCGTAAAAAGGCTCGGCTTATTTTCGCAACACCAGATCCTGATTTGATAGTTCCTGTGAGTCCTTACCCCGTTTATTATCAGCTTGAAGGTTCGAGGCTTTTAATTTGC
>QVQE01000072.1 GCA_003584865.1 Methylococcales bacterium | reverse complement strand
TTAAGATGATAAAACAAAGAACCTTTAGCGCTTAAAGGTCATTACTACGCTGGGGTTGTTATGAATAATTTGGCATTTGAGATCGGCTTTGATCATTATCGTTTTGATCTACCTTTAGATTTGAGTCGTTTTGAGGGTAAGCACCGGCAACAAGTTCAGTATGGTTTTGAGGCGGGTAAGATTCAAAATGTCTCTAAACAGCACTCTAATAAGTTTGAGAAAAAAATACTGAGCATACGAGATCGGTGTTTAAGAACGGGGCTTGAGGTAACTATTACCTCTGCTGATTTAATAACGAAATTAGAACTGACTAGAGGTGTCTGTCCAATAATTGAGGAACCTTTTACCTTTGCTCATCAAGAGATGACCGATTGGTCGGTTGATAGAGTCGATAATGACCGCGGCTATCATCCTGATAATATTGAAATTGTGTCGGTAAAAGCTAATAAAGCCAAAGGCGATTTAGACTTGGCCAGTATTATTGAGCAGGCAGTCAGTAAGTTTAATCCCAACAGTATGCTCACCCAGAA
The DNA here is from genome assembly GCA_003584865.1 of Methylococcales bacterium. GTDB lineage: Bacteria > Pseudomonadota > Gammaproteobacteria > Methylococcales > Methylomonadaceae > Methylobacter_C. Next base: position 5,439 of record QVQE01000072.1, on the reverse strand, counting down.
ACAGTGGTTTTTAATGGGGCGTTTTTATTATCAACGATTAACGCTGACAGAACCCTTAATGATGACCGCCATCTTATATTCGTCACCTGATGTTTTTTTTAAAGTCATTTGCATGCAATTATATTTTCCCGATACCAAACATGCCAAAGTATTCTTAAAAATACTCGCCCAATACACTACCAAAGAAGCGATCAGGAAAGTTATCAAACTGATTTTAAAGAGAACTAAAGCGGGTTCCAGTACCGGGCTTTTTTTGGTGTTGAACAGCCCTAAATTACGTGACGCCGTCTTTGATTTTATAGTCGAAATATGTAAGCATTATCTCGAATTTGATGAAATATTAACCGAATGCTTTTTTCAATTACCCGCCTATGTACTTGACAAAAATAATGGCAAATAACAGTTCAAGTTATAATACAAGCTACTGGTTTGGGTATTTTTGCATCAGTGGGTTATGTGTTGAACCTCGACCGTTTTCCAAACGGCTTCAATAAAGTCAGTATTCATTTCTGACATGCCTTCTCGTATCCATTTAACTAATACAGCCGCAGTATTGGGATAGGTAATTTGAATAGCACGTTCGTCGTATAACCACCTTTCAATGATGGTGGCATCCATATCATTCATGGTTTGACCGTAACCTAATTGTTGCAACGCAGCAGCATTCGATATTTGTTCCATTTGAGAATGGAGCGGTTTGGCAAGAATTTTTTTACCCAATTGCAGAGATTCGCTAGCGAGTTCAAACCCTGCATTACTAATAATACCACCACTGTCTACTAAATTTTTTTGAAACTGGTCTCGTGATAGCGGATGACAAATAATGTGTTCGAACGAAGAGACCGCTAATTCAGGAGAGTACAGGTGGAACTCAAACTCTTTAAAAGGACATAACAGTTTGATGACGGCCTGTTGATCTTCAAAAGGCAGATAAACAATAATTTTATTTCTGATAGTAGTACACAGAGGTATTTCGGATATTTCTATAATGGGGGGAAGTATGGGTTGGTTAAAATGATGCCAATGCAAGCCAATGCCTTTAGTTGCGGGTGCAAAGTATTTCATAACCTGATTTGCAATAGGATCAGATCCCGCTCTAGGGATATCATAATTAAAGGCGTATTGGTGTCCTATACCCAAAACAGCTTTTTTCTGATTTCTTGCGGCCCATGCAGTCACGGGTTCAAAATCGCTAATGACTAGATCATAGCCACTTAAATCCAGGCTTTTTATATCCTTGATTAAGGTTAGTGGTTTAGCATCCCAAGCGGTTTTTAGGTAATTAACATTACCTTTATGGGTGTTAAAGGTTAGGCCTGTTCTTACTTGGTAGCCATTAAAGATATCCATATCAAAATATTTATCGGCCGGACGTCCGGTAAATTGAAAAGTCACGTCTATACCGGCTGCATAAAGCTCCTTTGCCATCACTCTTGCGCGTGTGATATGCCCGTTTCCAGTGCCTTGTACGCCATAAAAAATCTTCATATGTATCCTATATTAATCAAATCTTAATGCATAAAGAGTAAAGTTGTTATGTGACAAATAAATGAATGTTTGTTTAAGGTTACGTGACAGTGAGTATTAACAAGCCGGTTTAGTGAGTTGAAGAGAAGATGACTAGAGCTTATGTGTTAATATTAACTATTTTTATGAGGGCCTGTTCTTTGAGCGTAATGTATGTTTTTAAGATAAGGTGGCTCGCCATTAATTTTTCGGGTGAATAGTGGCAGATTCAAGAATTAAGTTATCCCAAAAAATCGCAATGTTAATATTGCTGGTTATAGTGGTTGTTTGTAGTTATGTGATTTACGCGGTGCCTTTAAAAGAGGTGCTCAATCAAAGTTATCAAATTAAAGCCCGGTTAGCTGAAGCAGGTTATGCTGGCCCGGTAATATTTACTTTAGGAGCCGCTTTTTTAACGGCGATTGGGATGCCACGCTTGTTGTTATGCACCTTAGCGGGCATTATCTTCGGTTTTAACTGGGGGGTTGCTCTGAGTCATTTTGGTACAGTACTGGGTGCTTATGGTGCTTTTGTCTTTGCTCGATGGAGCGGCCGTGATTATGTGCACAAGAAGTTCCCTAAAATTATTGCCTTGTCACAGACCACTCAAGCGCAAGGGTGGCAGTCTGTTCTATTTGTACGGCAACTCCCTATAAGTGGTTTATATAATGATATTTTGTTAGGGATGAGTGCTGTCAGTCATACGGATTTTTGGATTGGTACGTTTATTGGATTTTTGCCTTTAGGCGTTACTGCAACTTTAGTGGGTGCGGGTGCGATACAGGCCGATATATCTCATCTAGCACAATATTTAGCCATCGCCGCCTGTGCTTTCTTTGGATTAACGATGGCCTTAAAATGGCTTATAGCTCAGCGTCAACGTAAAAACGTTAGTCTGAGCTAAGCAGTATTATCTATTGAGTGGGTGAATGAGATTCTGTTTCTGACACCCATTCTAACCATTCACTCAAAACGCATAAAGTCCAGATAGGTCGGGCATGATCTGCTTTTCGTTGAGTATGTTCTTGTAATAATTGAATGGCAACTAATGGATTAACACCAACCCTTTCTAACAGAGGTGAAGTTAGTTTCGCTTTCGCCCAGTCATATAACGGCTCCCTTAACCAACTGCTTAATGGAACCGAAAGCCCTCGTTTTTTGCGGTACACGATCTCTTTGGGTAGATAGCGTAGTGCATATTCTTTTAGGAACACTTTCGTTTTTATTTGCTGAACCCGTTCATTTTCAGGCAGCGTGGCCGCAAATTCCATAACCTCCTGATCTAAAAATGGGGCTCGTAGTTCTAAGGCAGACTTCATACTGGCGCGGTCTGCTTTAGTTAACAAACCTTCTGCTAAAGAGGTTTCCAAATCATGTTGTTGCAAGCGATTTAGCATCTCTGTCGATGAATAAATCGAATGGGTCATTAACGGTGGTGTGACACCTAAGCGCTTTAAAATGGTTGGTGAGATTGAAGACGTCCAAAGAATGTGGCGACCCAGGAAGTCTAATTCATCTCCCAAAATAAACCGCTTGAGTAGAAAAGCGATAGTTACTTTTTTATCGCTGGACGGCCAGCTATCCACAGCGCGTCGAATGAGTGTTCTAATGGGCGCTGGGAGTTGTGCATAATAGCCTGCGAATCCGGCGCCAAAATAAGTTGGATAACCTCCAAACAGTTCGTCGGCTCCTTCTCCAACCAAAGCCACCCGTACATCTTGAGCCGCCCGTCTAGCAAGTAACGCGCTAGGTACCCAAGCGGGATCGGATAAAGGTTCACCGACTTGCCGAACCAGTTTAGCAATAGTCGGAGGGAAATCTTCTGGGTGCACCCAGACGGGTACGAAGTTAACGCCAATGGTACTGGCTACTTGTTCCGCATAATGACCTTCGTCATACGAGGCTTCAGTAAAGCGAAGACTATAGGCCGTGAGGGTTTTTTCAGGGCGAATGTCTTTGGTGACTGCGGTAATTAAGGAAGAATCAAGACCGCCACTTAAAAATAGACCAAAATCAACATCGACTTCGCTTTGTTTTCTGACGGCATCTCTAAAAACAGTATCAAATGCATCTAATGAACCTGATTTTTTAGGTGTTTGTACCGTGTTCCATTGCCAATAGCGCTTACGCTCAATACCGGCTGTGCTAATGGTGATTATTTCACCGGGTGACACTTTATGCAGGTTGGAAAAAGGGCTATTGGGCGCAACAAAAAATCCAGACTGTAAGTAACGATGTACGGCGTCTTCGTTGATTTCAAAGGTCTGTTCGCTGGTTGATACTAAGGCGGAGATAAGGGAGGCAAAGGAAATAATGCCATCATTAACAGAGAAAAATAACGGGCGCTCGCCAGCCCTATCGCGTGCTAATAACAGCTTCTTTGAGCGTGGGTCCCAGATGGCGATAGCAAAAGCGCCTTTTAGCTGTTCGACAAAGTTGTCTCCCAGTTCTAAATATAATCCGGGTATAACCGCTACATCGGTACTTTGTGCAACCGGTCTCCCGCGTGTTAATAACCATTCACGCAACTCTTGGTGGTTATCAATTTCACCATTGCATGCCATCATAACACCGGTCTCTGTGTCGATAATGGGTTGTTTGCCGTCACTTAAACCACGGATAGCCAGGCGGGTCATGCCAAATACAGCGTCATAATCACCATCAATTCCCGTATCATCAGGGCCTCGATGCATTAAGGAATCAATCATTTTGTTAACGCGTTCTTGGCTAGCGGGGTTGTCTTTTAGACCCTCTAGCGCAACTAAACCACAAATGCCACACATAATTAATGTCCTGTTGGTGTGGGCAGTAAAGCCGCTGAATATTTATAGTCGAGCGCTTTGACTTCAGCGCCTTTTGCAGAGGCAATGGCTTGTAAGTTTGGCAGGTGATTACTGTCGGCAATCAGATAAATAGGGTGTGTTCTTGACGCAAGCCAGTTTTCTTTTTCTGCAAATGGAATCATCCCTTCCGGCCATGGTTTGAGTGTTTTAAGATTAAAGAGCACATAATTACTGGTTAACTCACCGCCGTCACGACTAATGACGGTCACCTGATGTTTAAGATAAAACGGTAAGCCGTTGGGCATACATTCCAGGCAAACGAGTTCAGCTTCTGGCGGTATGCTGGTTGCAATCTTTTCTGCCAAATGCCGTGCGGAGCGAATATCTGAAAAGGTGGCTAAGACATTAAAATTAACCGTCATTAACAGCAGTGGGAAACTGAGAAAAGCACCAAATAATATCCGGCTGTGTCGAGTCCAGAGTGCAGCAATAGAGAGTAAGGCTACGATACCAAAGGAGATTGCCATGGGCAAAATGGTGGGTATAAAAAGATTAAACGCATCGTGTTGTTTAGTAGCAAGTCGGCTACGAAGTATTTCAGGATCTGTAAAAACAACACCCAAGGCGATAGCCAGTATTGTGCTTAATAATAATAATGGAAGGGTCGCATGCCATAGAATTTGTTTGGCACGCCCCGTTTCGTTATTAAATGCCTGAGCAAAAATACGGGCCGTTAATATCCCTAGAACCATGACTCCAGTGAGAATGTAGCCGGGCAATTTTGATTTAGAAACAGAGAAAAACAGGACGACAACAATGACCCAGATGATAAATAAACGATCAGCTTTAGACCACTGTTTCCTGTTACGCCAAGCGACGACAGTCGCTTCTGGGAGTATAAAGCTCCAGGGGAAAAACGTGCTGGCGATAATAATAGCGTAATAATAAAAGGGAGCGGTTCGATGAAACTCTGTAGTGGTAAATCTCGAAATGGACTCTTTCATGATGCCATAATAAGGAAAATCAGGGCAGAGTATCGATAACCCAATAAACCACGGCAATACGATGGCGAAGAAGAGCAGCCAGTTAGGCCAGGCAAAAACGCGCTTTAAAGCACTTAAGCGATGTTCAAAGCCATTAAAAATTGCAA
>QVQE01000060.1 GCA_003584865.1 Methylococcales bacterium | reverse complement strand
TGGCGAAAAATCAAATATGACTGGTTGCCTTTTGACGCTTATAAGTCTTTTGCTGATCTCAAAAGAGAATTATTTGATGTGCTTGCTAATATTGGAATATCTTACAACGTAGACTTTTCTTAATAGTTAAATTAATTTTACATAGGTACTTATTCCAGGCCCAGACTGGTTGCGTTAATTCTGAAGGGAGGCAATTCACTGACCCCAAGCCCAAAGGGATCAGTGGGGTTGGGTTGATACCAGACGGGGCGACCGTTTGGTAACTTGACTGCACGTGGATCAGAGAAACCACGTACACCCTTGAGTGTGCCAAAATAGTGATCGAACGACTGGTTTTCTTGAGTCAGAATGATGATGTGTTCCACATCGGCAATGGTGCCGGTACGGTTGTGCGCAGGAATTGCCAATGCTTTACTGATGCTGTTGGGCAGTGCAGCCGCAGCTATTGCACTGGAACCCATTATCTTCATAAATTTACGACGTTCAGAGCTTTTCATAACATTTAATGCCTTTTAAAGAGTAACATGAACCGGAAAAGGGGGTCTTTCAAATGAACTGATCCTAAGCTAACAGTGTGGCTAAGGAAAATTTGCAACTAAACCAGGTTTTTCTACGCAGTTAGCCAGATCGGGAAACATCATATAGGGACAATATGAAGTAAGTGTGACAGGTCAATGTTTACATTGTGAGCAGTTCTAAATCAGCTTGGTTCGGGCTTGGGTTGTTGTAGCCTTTACAGTCTGGATGACAAGAATAGTTTTAAGGATTCTGAAGGTAGTCATAGTTGTTGCGTGGGTGCAATTGATGTTCATCCATAGAGACTATCTTTTTGGGCAAAAGCGATTGTGCAAAACCTTTTTGTTATTGCTTACGTTACGTAATCAATTGTGATCGTAACGTTTCCAACTGCTTACGTAACGTTATTAACTGTGATCGTAACGTTTATAACTGCTTACGTAACGTTATTAATTGTGATCGTTACATTTCTAGCTGCTTACGTTACGTAATCAATAGTGATCGTTACGTTTCCAACTGCTTACGTTACGTTGTTAATAGTGATCGTTACGTTTCCAACTGCTTACGTTACGTTGTTAATAGTGATCGTTACGTTTCTAACTGCTTACGTTACGTTATTAATTGTGGTCGTTACGTTTCTTATTGGAGAAGCTTCGTTTGCTTTGATAGCAAAGTGTTTGCGGATAACCCTGTCCTGGTTTTAGTAAATCACGTAACAGGCAGGTGACTGCGGTCATTGCGCTATGGGAAGAAAGTAGATTTTTTGGTTGGAGAAAGGCTTAGAATTTATTGTTGAGGGTTGATGAAGGTATGAAAATATGGGTATTTCCTAGGTTGATCGGCTGAAAGGTGCTAAGTGCGGACATACATGTTGGCTATAAATACTATCCAATTAACGCTGTAGAATACAAATATTAGTTGCTGCAATGCACTTCTGAATAATAGCTTTTAAAGTTAATTCAAGTTAAATAAATATGAGATTAATGTTTTTAGTTCTGCTCATCAGTATTTTTACTCCAGTTAGTGCTGATATGCTGGCTCCTTCTCATTCATGCTCAAGGCCCTACAAAACCATATAAATTCAATGAGAAATATGAAATTTCAATTACATGGCTTTCGTAATAGATTATTTATTGCTGTTGCAATCTCATTCGGATTATATTTCAGTGTAGGAGTCTTTCAGTGGCGCAGCTATAAAGCCCAATGGAGTCAAGTAGTTCAAGAGCATGAGCAAGTTCTGAGTACATTGGATAAATTAGTATTATGTGAACGTATTAGGCAGGGTTTAATACCTAAGTCTGATACTGATTGCAGTCAAATAGTTTTTGCTATCCCAAAGGATGATAATAAGTCTGATTATGATGCTGCTGTTTCTGAGGTTTTAGGGGGCAGCGGGCAGACGTATGAAAATATTATATATGAATATGCTGTTAGAGATATTCAATTGGAAAATGAAAAAAAACAAGATATCGAGGCTCTTCTTAAATCATCGGCTAACTCCCACCTTATTGATTTCGCTCGTTATGAACTAGCTAACATTGAGCGTAAGACGAAATTAGATTACGAGGCTGCTTTTGCTGCAACCAAAAGGCAAGCTAACTTTTCTGACCCTGACACCTTCTCCACTTACGTTTGGGAACACCTCATTAAAAATATTTTAGGCTTCTGGGTTATCTTATCCGCCATTATTTTTTCTATACTTACGCTCGTCAAACAATACATCGAAGAACCTAGCCAAGGCTGGAAAAGATTATCACTTGTTGCTTCTATTCCGATTGCAGCTTCTAGCGCTCTATATTTTTATAATGACGGAATAGAAAATGCAGTAGGAGTTTTCTTCATAGCATTCCCGCTGTCATTATTGGTTTTTCTTAACGGTAAGTTAATTCATAAATGGGTAAAAGAAGGTTTTAACTTCGATAAAGGTAATTCTGATATTTCTGTAATACAGCCCCCTATAAAAACTAAGCAGGCTATCTATGAACAGCCCATGCAAATCAGCAAAACTATACCATCTGTTCAATCTACTGTAATCAAGCCTCCAATTAATCAATGGACGGAAGCATCATTTTGGGTCAGATTGTGGGCAAGAGGAATAGACATTTCCCTAATTATTTTAATAGCTACATTGCTTCCAGAACTATTTCCATCGGGTTCAATATTTTCATCTGAATATACCAACATCTTAATAGGGGTTGCTCTATGGATGATTTTATTGTGCTTTGTCATCATCGGATATGAATATTTATTTCTAAATTGGTTTGGAGCAACTCCAGGAAAAATGATTTTCAATCTTAAAGTATTTGATTATGGTGATAATCAAATCAAAGGGAGCAATATTTACTACCGAACACTTGGCTTATTAAAGACTGGATTGGGCTATATGTTTTGGTTTCCTTGGCTGCAAATAATGTTAGCTTATACTAGCCGTAAATATCTATACACAAATGGCACAACTAAATGGGACTTGGGTCTTTACCACGTCAAGCAAAATCCTATTACCGTATACCGATGGTTTATTGGAGTGTTTTTAGCTGTTGTTTTATTAATATTTTGTATTGGAATAACTCAATTTGCAAAACAAATGACCAAGGCACAACTTAAAGAGGTTGTGTTTAAAGAGTTTAAAAATTAGTCTAATGAACATTAATAAGTATTACAAACCAAAGAAGCATAGTGAATACTGATACTCAACAATTCGATTGGGCTGTTTGGGACAAGATGTTGAAGGAAGCACACACGCAGGAGGAGTATCATAAAGTGATACAAGCGCTACCTGACTATCCAAGGCCGGACGAGGCGAAACGACTGACTACTTTATTAAAAAAGGTTTCCCGCCACGAATGATGATACTCTCGCAAATCCAGCCAAGCCTGATTTGTTATTTTTCTATCGTTTTTAGTTCTTTAACAAGCTCCATTGCAACATCATCTGGGAAACAACCACCAAGACCTTTAGAGTCACAATACATATTGAATATCTCATCATTTGTTTTATTGTCTATAACAGATGCGCTAATTCCAATAACCCATTGATTATTTCTAACTGATTCACTAATTAATAACCGATAACCTGCATCATATTGGTTTTTAGCATCAATCTTCGGATTGCTCGAGTCCAAACGGTTTCTTTGCACATTTTCATTGGCGACTTTTATTTTCCATCCATCTTGCGCAAGTGCAGATTTTATATCCATGGTTGAAAAACCAGTTGCAGGAACTTCTATCGTTTTATTGTCCTTTATAACAGTCCCAAGTTTGACCATTTTTATTGAATAACAACCCGACAAAATTAAGGCAATACAAGAGACGAGGATTTTTGTAGATAACAGCATAAAAACTCCATTTCAAATAATTACATTTATCAAGATATTGAGTATTAATGATTTGTCGTTAACTACAACGATTAATCCTAAAGCACTATACCAAACTTAATAACTGGGGTCGTAGTAAACTTAAATATAATTATACCCCGTCCACAGTTACTAAATGCAACGGCTTAATAATAATGCAGCGATTATTACTGTCTAAGTTTATAATCAGCTCATGAGCAAAACACACGACAGCAGCTATAAGTTTTTATTTTCAAATCCGGAGTTAGTCCGAGACCTTATCATGGGTTTTATCCCGGATGATTGGCTACATAGTCTGGATTATTCCACGCTTGAAAAGGTGCCGGGTTCTTATGTGAGTGATGATTTTCAACAACGTGAAGATGATATTGTCTGGAAGGTTAAGGTCGGTGAAGATTGGGTTTACCTGTATTTGTTGATTGAATTTCAAAGCAGTGTTGATAAATATATGGCACTGCGCATGATGGTTTATATTGGTCTGCTGTATCAGGATTTAATAAAGCGCGGTGATGTATTGGCTGATGGTCGATTACCGCCAATCTTACCCATCGTACTTTATAACGGCTCCCAACGCTGGACAGCCGTTACTGATATTGCTGATTTAATTCCCGTCGTGCCCGGCTTGGTGGAACACTTTAAACCCCGGTTAAAATATTTACTGATTGATGAAAATGCCTACAGCGATACCGAACTGGCCTCACTTAACAATCTCGTGGCCGCCGTCTTCAGATTCGAGCAAGCCGACAGTCCGGCCACTATAGAAGGCCTCATAAGCCTGTTAATAGATTGGCTAGCTGATAGACCCGACCTGCGGCGTATGTTTTCCCTATGGATACGCGCTACATTGATGAGAAAACAAAACTACGGTATCTTATTACCCCAAGTGGATGATTTACAGGAGATAAAAGTGATGTTGGCAGATAGACTGGAACAATGGGCATTGGCCTATATCGCAGAAGGTGAGTTAAAGGGCAGGCAAGAAGGTAAGCAAGAAGGTAAGCAAGAAGGTAAACAAGAAGGTAAGCAAGAAGGTAAGCAAGAAGGTGAAATGCTAGCGTTGCAAAGATTATTGTCTAAACGCTTTGGCAACATACCGACCGAAATTACCTGTTTAATTTCTAGTGCTCCGGTAGAGGCTATTGAGCGTTGGTTTGATCTGGCTATTGATGCTCAACAATTATCTGATATATTTAAAGACGATTTATGAGGCTGTGTGTGGGCAGGTTCTCTGTATTCTACATTCATCGATTTTAAGTTTATACTCCCTTATTCACATTATGACACCCTCAAAACATCTCAAACCTTGCGAGATATCCGAAATGATCAGACACAATGGGATAGTAGTCATCGTTAAAGATAACGTCCAAGGATTTAACTTGCATGGGATGGCCATTACGCTTAAAGATATGATCAATACGTTTAGGAGGGAAATTCTTCCACCCGTCTATTTGGCCACGATAACTGGGTTCGTAAAAACGGTGGGGATGTAATTCATGGAATTGATCGACGTATTCCCGATTACCTACGATATGGTTATAAGCATGTTCTCCGGCAGGTGCATTAAAATCGCCAACGATTAAATCGCCTCTAACACCAAAATGTAAGCGGGAGTTGATTAGATTTTTTAGATTATGGTATTCTTCATAAAAACCATGATGTCCCCAACTCAAGTGCACATTGGCGATATGTAACAACCCGAACCAAGGAACGTCGATACATGAGGTGGTAATATTTCGGGACATATAATTGTCTTTACGATGATCTAAAGAAACATAAGTCGAGAAATTATGTCGCATGGGATAGCGGCTCAAAATGGCTGTGCCTTCTCTCCAGCGCTGAAATCCTATATGACTCCAGTCCTGATGTATATGATACCAATGACCCCAGTGACGTAACTTATTACAAATTCGAAAAGCCATGTTAGAAGGTGATTCACCATAAGGGGTTGTGATGGGGTCGTGCATATATTCCCCAACTTCCTGAAAACAGATCACATCGATCCCTAAATGCGCAATGGCTTCAGCAATGATATGCACTTCGCGCTCATGCTGATGCATGGTCTCAAACGAGCAATGACGGGGGTGTTGTTGATAGGTATGTAGATTCAGAGTCAGCAGTGATAGATTCATAACGTCGGATTGTTAAAGGTAACGTTCAATATTTATAATTCGTTTA
>QVQE01000066.1 GCA_003584865.1 Methylococcales bacterium | reverse complement strand
AAGAGCCCGATACACCGGTTAAACCGCACATGATCACATTTTTACCGACTTTATTGTTATGGCCAATCTGCACCAAATTATCTATTTTAGAACCTGCCCCTATCACTGTACTGCCTAAGGCACCTCTATCGACACAGGTATTGGCTCCAATCTCAACGTTATCATCAATAACGACATTACCGACCTGAGGCACTTTAACATGCACATAATTTCTAAACTTATAGCCAAATCCATCCGCCCCGATAATAGCCCCTGAATGAATAGTGACATTATCCCCTAGAATCACCTCATCATAAATAACCGCATAAGGATATATCTTGCAGTTTTTTCCTATTTTGACTTGCTTACCAATATAGGCGCCAGCCAATATGATGGTACCATCGCCAATATGAGCGTTTTCACCAATAACGGCATAAGGCCCGATATAAACTTGATCACCTAAAATGACATCGCTTTCAAGTACTGCCTGAGGTGCAATTTGAGGCGTATAAACTCTCGCAGGATGCAGTAATTCTAACGCTTTAATAAAGCTCATTTCTGGATCAACGCACACCAGTAAGGCCATTGATTCAGGAACATTTTCAACCTTAAAGCCTTCAGCAATAAAACAGGCTGAGGCTGGTGAGTTGTTGATATATTGAGCATAGCGACTGTTCGTTAACTGGGTAACCTGCCCAACTTGCGCTGATTTAATATCGGCAGCAGAAATAATAGTGGTTGAAGCATCCCCGCCTACAACCTGGGCATTACAAAATTCGGCAAGCTCTTTCAAAGTAATCGGCATAAGTATCTCTGGTATTATCTTAATTTATGTGTGTAGTGTAACAAATACAGGTAGTTAATGACTGACTAAAATGTAATTAAGCCATTAGGATTAGACATTCTTTCTTTCCCAAAGACCTGATTTACCCCCTTCCTTTTTAAGCAACTGCACAGACTGTATAACCATGCCCCTATCAACTCCCTTACACATATCATAGATAGTGAGCAAAGCAATTTGAGTCGCACAGAGTGCTTCAATTTCCACACCCGTTTGTCCGGTTGTTTTTACCATTGTTTGACAACAGACCCGGCTGTTTTCAACATCAGCGTTCAATTTTATCTCAACATGAGTAATGGGTAGTGGATGACATAAAGGAATTAGGTCGGCGGTTTTTTTACTCGCCATAATGCCCGCAATTCTGGCAATGGCAAGTACATCGCCTTTTTTGTGTTCACTCGCGATAATTGACTGAAGAGTTGCAGAGCTCATTTGAATAAAACCTTCAGTCACGGCGGTACGTTGAGTAATCGTTTTTTCGCCAACATCGACCATGTGGGCCTCACCTGCTTGATTAAAATGCGGTGTATAAGTCATATCTATAGGATAATTAGTCAAAAAGTTCGTAGAATACTCTTTTTATTATCCATCGTTTTAGTATCTCAGTGAAACATTATGTCAATTAAAGTGCATTATTTTGCTAGCTTAAAAGAAAGTATCGGACGCTCGAAAGACGAGCTAATCTTTACCGAGCCGTTAACCGTTTATGATGTTTGGCAACAGGCAAATCCAGACAAAGACAGACCCAACCAAATCTTGGCTGCAGTTAATATGGACTATGCTGACTGGGATAACCCAGTTTCGGATGGCGATGTAGTGGCTTTCTTTCCACCGGTGACTGGGGGTTAACAATGGCTGTTACTATTTGCACTCATCCCTTTAATCCCTACGAGGTACTTCAAGCTTACGAAGCGACCCATTTACACGCCTTAGGGGCGATTGGAGCGACCAGTCTCTTTATTGGCACGATGCGTGATTTTAATGACGGCGACCATGTTAAAGGAATGACCCTAGAACACTACCCCGGAATGACTGAAAAACAACTCGATAAAATCCTTATCGAAGCACAAAATCAATGGGCACTGATTGATAGTCTGGTAGTCCATCGAGTCGGCGATATTTTTCCTAAAGAACCGATTGTACTGGTCGCCGTCTGGTCATCTCATCGTGGCGATGCCTTTGATGCCAGTCGATTTATTATGGAAGCCTTAAAGTCAAAAGCTCCTTTTTGGAAAAAAGAGCTGTTACTTAATGAACAAGAACGTTGGGTAGCAAAAAACAGTCACGGCTATCAGTCTTCTTAAGCCCTGTAAAAAACTATTGTTGAGAACAACCACTATGCAATCCTTTTCAAATATTCGCGCACTCATTATCGATATGGATGGAGTTTTATGGCATGGTACCCAAGCCATTCCGGGGATGAAAGACTTCTTCCAAGCACTCCACGAATTACAGATTCGCTTTATTTTAGCCACTAACAACGCTAGTTTAACACCAGAGCAATATGTAACAAAACTGGATAAAATGGGCGTAACTATCTCAGAAGATCAAATCCTGACCTCTGGAACCGCTACCGCACTTTACCTCAGTGAACTTGTCACACCCTCTGAAACTAACGTTTTTGTCATTGGCGTGGATGGTGCGACCCAACCGCTGATTGAAAAGGGCTTTACCTTAACAGGTCTCTATGAAGTAAAAAATAGTCCTGATAAAAACACTCAGGGTGCTGATATTGTCGTCTGTGGAAAAGATGAAACGTTAACCTGGCATAAGCTGGCAACGGCGACCCTCAACATTCGTGAAGGCGCTAAATTCATTGGCACGAATGCAGATACCACACTCCCAACTGAACGTGGCGTAACCCATGGCAATGGCGCTATCTTAGCTGCTTTAACCGCAGCAACAGGAGTTATACCCACTATCATTGGTAAACCCGAGCCCATCATGTATCAGCAAGCACTTAACTTGTTAGGGGTTAATCCTGATGAAACCGTTGCTATTGGTGATCGTCTTGAAACCGATATTTTGGGCGCTGTACGGACTAGTATTCGTAGTATTATGGTCTTGACAGGGATATCAACAGAGGATGATTTAAAGAATTCCTATTATCAACCGACCTGGGTCTTATCTGATATTAAAGCCGTAACCGAAGCATTAAGAAACCAGATGTCGTCGTAATAGTGTAGTCACTTCATCGTCCTAATTGATCACTTTACAATTATAAGAATAACTCATAGAAAGGCAGCCATGAAAAAATTTATCAACTCAACTGGATCTCTCCTTGATGAAAGCCTGTTAGGCTTTGCTAAGGCACACGCCGATATTATTAAGCTGAATACGACTCCCCGCTTTATTGAGCGAAAGAATCCGACGACGCCACCTGGTAAAGTCGCTTTAATATCGGGCGGTGGCTCTGGACATGAACCGCTACATATTGGTTTTGTTGGCACAGGCTTATTAGATGCTGCCTGCCCTGGTCAGGTTTTTACCTCGCCAACGCCAGACCAAATGTTAGCAGCGGCTCAAAGCGTCGAAAGTGGCGGTGGCGTCTTATTTATCGTTAAAAATTATGCCGGTGATGTGATGAATTTTGAAATGGCTGCCGAAATGCTTGATTGCCCGAATGCAACAGTATTGGTCAGTGATGATATTTCCTTACCAAAGTCTCACAGCATAGGACGACGGGGTGTAGCAGGCACCTTAATTGTAGAAAAAATAGTCGGTGCGGCAGCAGAACAAGGCGCTGATTTAAACACCTGCAAAATATTGGGTGATAAAGTCAACAGTTTAACTGCATCCATTGGTGTCGCACTCTCTAGTTGTACGGTACCCGCCTTGGGCAAACCTACTTTTGACTTGAAAAACGATGAAATGGAAATGGGTGTTGGTATTCATGGTGAACGAGGCCATGAAACGCTCAAATTAGCGAGCGCGAGCGAGATAGTAGAGCTATTAGCGCATAAAATAAATGAGGAACTGAAGCCCCGAGAAGGTCAATCCGTGCTATTGCATGTTAATGGCTTCGGAGCAACCCCACTCATGGAACTGTATCTTATTTATGATCTTGCTGCCCAATTCTGGGAAAAAAAAGGCCTCACCATCGCGCGTTCATTAGTGGGCAATTACACAACCTCTCTGGATATGGCCGGCTGCTCAATTACCTTAACCCTATTAGATGAAGAACTAACGCACCTTTGGGATGCCCCTGTTCATAGCGCTAATTTAAGTTGGGGACGTTAATTGACTGGATAATACATCAACAATTGCACAAATCATTAACTGCGCGGTCTTTGCACCGGCATCAATGTGACCCAGGGAGCGCTCTTCTAGAAAAGAAGCACGTCCCTTGGTTGCAAGCATATTACGAGTTGATTCCATGCCAGCAATAGCGACTTTGGACACATTATCCAAAACATCGACTAAAGAGGTCGAATCAACAGAGGCGGTACGCAAATAATTGACCACTGGTATAAAAACATCCAATAAGGTTTTTTCGCCTGAATCAGAACGCCCCCGCTTTTTAACGGCTTCTACCCCTTGGGTCAGGACATCAGCGAAAATTTGAAGCGCTAATTCTTTATCACGCCCAGCCCTACTTAAAGCTATAAATAATGTACCATAAAGGGAGCCTGATGCGCCACCCACAGACACCATCAACATCATCCCAATCTTATGCCAGGCATCAACCCAATCCAACTGTGCTAACTCAGCACGTTCGGACATCAAGGCATCAAGGCCACGTTGCAAGTTAATAACGTGATCACCATCACCTAATGCTTGATCCAAGTCTGTTACTTCAACTGAATTCTTTTCAATAACATCAGCAATTGCTTCAATAATAATCGGTAATAATACAGGTGTAAATTTCATAACAACTCCCCCCATCAATAAAAATTTCTGACTAAAGATTAACTTCAAGTAATCAATTTAAACTCACTCACTGAGTCTGTTCAATAATTTCCACCGTGTTTCCATCATAATCGCGACAAAACATCGCTCTACGCCCAGAAATACTCATGGTATAAAATATGCCAGCCTTATCTAAAGCCGCCTGAATAGGTGCCAACGCTAAGGCATTTAAAGCAATATGCCGATCACGCCCACCATGATGAGGTCTACCCTCAATCGGATCTGGATTGTCTAACTCCAATAAATGTATTTGCTGAGGACCTAATTGCAACCAAGCGCCAGGAAACCCCAAGTCGGGTCTATCGACTTGTTTCAAACCAAGAATATCTAAATAAAAAGGCAGTGCTCTATTAATGTCTGCCACTATAAAGCTGGCATGATTGAGTGATAAAATGTTCTTCGACATAGGGAAAAAAATCCTCTTTAAGATAAAACAATGAACGAATCAAATAACAGCTCTGTTGTACCAGCTAAAAGAGTTTGTTAATTTAATCGGTTAGTATAGAATTAGCAACTTTTTTGATAACGACATGCTATGCAAATTAATGCGATTTATCCGGGTACTTTCGACCCAATTACCAATGGACACCTGGATATCATAGCCAGAGCATCAAAACTATACAGTAAAGTTATTGTGGCTGTAGCTGTCAACCGGGGTAAAACACCTTTATTTACACTAGAAGAACGGGTTCAAATGGTAGAATCCGTCACCACTGAATTTACTAACATACAGGTCATCGGATTTGATAACTTACTCGTTGATTGCGCAAAACAACAAAACGCGACTGTCATCTTAAGGGGCTTACGTGCTGTCACTGATTTTGAATATGAATTCCAATTAGCTGGAATGAATCGAAAACTGGCTCCCCAACTAGAAACGATGTTTTTAACACCAGCTGAACAATACGAATTTATTTCTTCGACTATGATTAGAGAAATTGCTCAACTAAAAGGCGATGTATCCTGTTTTGTACCAGTCGTCGTTCATCAACGTTTAATAAAAAAATTTAACTAGGAGTTTAAATGGCACTGATCATTAACGATGAATGTATCAACTGTGATGTCTGTGAACCAGAATGTCCCAATGCGGCTATTTCACAAGGCGAAGATATTTATATCATCGATCCAGCGCTATGCACTGAATGCGTTGGGCATCATGGCACTCCGCAATGTATGGAAGTATGTCCTGTCGATTGTATAGACAAAGATCCTAAGCACCTTGAAGACTCAGATTCTCTATATCAAAAATATTTAAGGCTAACACAAGGATGACTGCCCATCGAAACGCAATGTCAAGCCTGCTATAAATATCAAGGGTTGTTAGGTCAACACAAACCCCTGTGTAACCTAACCTACAACATTAAAAACAAAAGCCCTTTA
>QVQE01000126.1 GCA_003584865.1 Methylococcales bacterium | reverse complement strand
CCAGGCACCGTCACCATGATTGCCCACCGCTCTAACACGTAGCCAATAAGTTTGGCCGGGCGTTAAATCGCTCAATAAGATATGTGAGGCATTCTTGGATGAAAGTACATGTTGCCAGTTGGCCTCAATACTGGGGTCACCTTGGGTGCTTTGTACTTCATAACTACCTGCACCCACTAAACGAGTCACCTGAACATTTAAGGTGCTTGTTAAAACCCCATGAGTGACCTGAAAGCCAATCGGTGCTGGTAAAGGGTCAATACTACCTGTGTGTACAATGTCTCGACGTAAGTCATAACCGGTAGTCGCAAGAATAGACAGATCACCTCACCTTGAGCAATAACTTCCAGATAGGGAGCCAGTTGTTTTAACAAGACGGTTAACTCTGCACGTAACGTATCGCGTAAGACAATCTTAAGAGTATCCTTTGTCAATGCGGCGTGATAGGCATCCTGATAAGCGGTATAGGCCGCGTTAATGGTTTCTATACTGGGTACTTGGGTTATCCAGGGTAATGGATACAGAGAGAACACTTCTATCCCTTGGGTAACGCATGAAAATCAGAAAATCAGGCAAATACTTGATCCATTGTAAACTAACGATTACACTTTAAGCATGATAATAATAAAACGCCTTCCTGAATTCGACCGCTGGATTAACGATCATAAAGACCGCGTTACTCGTTTACGCTTGGAAACACGATTGCGTAAGGCGACACTGGGCAATTTAGGTGATGTAAAGCCCGTTGGCGAGGGCGTATTTGAAATGCGCGAACATTTCGGCTCAGGCTGGCGCATGTATTTTGTACAACGAGGTGAGGTGATTATCGTCATGCTCGGCGGCGGTGATAAATCCACGCAAACTACCGACATTACCAAGGCGCTAGCACTTGCGTCTAAATTAGAGGATTAAATAATGACTAAGAAAATTAAAATTTCTGATTTACCTGATTTTGACATGGCAGAACAGTTGCGCGACGATGAGGATATCACGGTCTATTTAAATTTGGTTCTGGAAGATGGAGACCCTTCTTTATTAGTAGCTGCTCTTGGCGATATTGCCCGTGCGCGTGGCATGACTGATATATCTCGTGCCTCTGGGATTACCCGTGAGGCGCTTTATAAGGCATTAAGACCCAATGCCCACCCGCGCTTTGATACTATTTCTAAAGTCTGCAAAGCGCTTGGCGTTAAATTACAGGTTGAGGCGATTTAACAGGCTAATGGCCAGCTATTTATTGCAATAATACAAAATAATGCCTTAAAAAGCATCCATTAGTGACAGAGAGAACACCCTTATCTCTTGGGTAACTCATGAAAAACTAGACACAGCACGTCTACACTAAACCGCCCTGAAGAGGCGGAGTTTTACGCTACTCATGGATAATTTAGTTAGACAATAGTAACTGTTTAACTTATAATTTTTATAGGTTAAATGAGGATTTGCCATGAGCAAAAAAATTATAAGCTTTGACCTGTCAATCAGCATGGCTAGTAAAATAATTAAAGATCTTGCGCAAGACTCTTCAAATATATTCTTAATAGATCATGCAAAGAATAGCATGAAAAAACGACACATCACACTTATACAAATCATCCAATGTTTAGTAAATGGATCAATAACAGAGGGACCCTATAGAGATATAGGTTCAGGTAATTGGCGAGTAAGAATGCAACACTTTTCATCTGGTCAATGTATTAGGGTTGTGGCTGAATTAATGACAAATGATAATAATGAAAAAATAATTGTTATCACGACATTTTAACTGGAGATTGTAATGTATCACTATCAATCATGCGGATTAAATACCATTTATTTGGTAAATGGTTATCACGAAATTGAAACGCCCTATGGCAAAGCTGTGTCTATCGACGATGTAGAAGGACTTGATCGCGCTATTGCACATAGTTTAATTACTTACAAAGCAAGAATAACTGGCAGTGAATTTAGATTTTTACGTAAATACTTGGGATTATCTCAGGCTAAACTAGCCTTGCTATTAGGAAATAATGAACAAGCAATTGCACTATGGGAAAAAAAAAGCAATATCCCACAATGGGCAACTAATATGCTTAGGAAATTGGTATCAGAACATCTTGGTGATAATAAAACACTCATGGAGATTATTAATCACTTTAATAATCTGGATAAAATTGAGTATGATGAATTCATGCGCTTCGAAGACCTAAATAATCAATGGAAAATAGCTGCTTAAACAAAAAACACCATTGAAAACTATCACCCGTAAGTATCCTGCTTTGCAGGAACTATTTTAATCGCGAGTAAAATTTGCTCGTGCCTCTGGAATGACCCGTGAGGCGATTTAACAGGCTAATGGCTCGCAATTGAGTACAATAACCTAAAATAATGCCTTAAAAAGCATCCATTAGTGACAGAGAGAACACCCTTACCCCTTGCGCACTGCATGAAATACTGGAAGACAGCACACTCAATACCTAATGGGTAGTGCACCCCATAGGTGAAGAGGGGACACTTAATACTAAGAAGGTGCACACTCAATACTTAAAGTGAGCGCACTCATTACCGTCAATCAACACCTATCTGTTGTTCTAATACCTCATATATAAGTTCAGAGGACAGTATCCATGACGTGTTCCGAAAAGTGCTAAAAAAAACGTATCCCACAACTCTGTTTGACTCGATAGTATTCGATGGGTTCAAGGGAGGTATTATGTGGGGTGGTGCTTAGTATTGTATGCTTGGCAACACGCTATTGTATGTCTGACGACAAGCTGTTGAGTGTGCTGTGATCTATAATAATACGATGAGCACGTTTACAATAATACGATGAGCACGTTTACCTTTAGTCTTAACCTTTGCCTTAATCACTGACCTTTTGATTCGAATCTTACGGCCTTCTCTAATGTAGTAAAGCCAGTTCTATTCATGGAATCAGTGACGATTAAGGGATCATCAGCCTTGATTAAGAATATAGCTTACAATAGCGCTTTCATAAAGCATATCAATATGCGAGGATAACACTTGAACAACACGCAACCATTCATCAAGTCTATACAGATCAATAATGTTCGTCACCTTCAAGATGTTTCCATTCTCATTGATGAGTCGAGGCCTCGACATTTAATTCTCACTGGCCCCAATGGGTGCGGCAAAACATCTTTACTCCGTTTTCTCAAGGATTACCTTGAAGGCATTCCCAATAGGGAATTGCTCAATATAGAAAATTTTAAAAGAGCTATTATTAACACGGAACAACAAAATTTATCCTTAAAAACACAGTTAGATTCAGGGATATCAGAGCAGCAAAAAGACCAAATTAATGGGCAAATTTCAAAGTCGGATAACAATATTCACCTTTGGAATCAACAGATCGCCAAATTCAATAGCCTAAAGCCCTCCGTATCCAATCTGACAGAAATGATAGAGCTTTACCATAGAGGCGAGTTCTTAATTAGCTTTTTTGAGGCTAAACGCTCCTCTGAAATCCAGGCCGTAAATGGGGCACAAAAACTTGATCTACCGAAGATAAATCCTATCTGCATCAATCCTCAATCCGTGGGTTCTAAGTTCCTTCAGTTTTTGGTCAATCAGGAAAATAGAGCCGCATTGCTTCTCCGAAAGGGTGATCAAGCAGGCGTTAATGCAGTACAAACATGGATGAATAAAATCACAGCCAAATTCCGGGAGCTTTTTCAGAGCGATGAACTGACACTCGAATACGATATTGATAACTTCGATTTCACTATTAATATACCTGGCCGCAAACCCTTTCGTTTGGTAGACAATCAATTATCCGACGGCTTCTCTTCGGTACTTCAACTCGTATCCGAATTACTACTACGCATGGAGGCAGTCACTGCGGGTAGCTATGAGGTTCCAGGCATTGTTCTCATCGATGAAATCGAAACCCATCTGCATATTAAGTTGCAAAAGGCTATTTTGCCGTTTTTGACTGATTTCTTCCCCAATATCCAGTTCATCGTAACAACACATTCGCCTTTTGTGCTGACTTCGCTGAATGATGCTGTGGTATTCGACCTTGAATCTAAATCGCGCTGGGAGAATATGGCTCCCATGTCCGCGAGCACCGTGGTGGAAGAATACTTTGATTTGGATCTTTATTCCAACGAGATAACACGCATGATCAATAGATATGATGAGCTTGCCCGATCAACCTCACGCTCTGATGACGAAAATAAAGAATATAGCCAAATCCATACTGAGTTAGAAGCAATCAAATATGAAGATGCTCCCGAACTCGTTGCTCATTATAACTCCATCAAGGCGAAGGAATCACAACAGTGATTTATGTCAAAAAAAGCGAAGGAGTACACTTGAAACCTCTGCTTGAGACTGCCAAAAGTAAGGATAATGAAGCGGTGTATCGAACAGGACCAGTCTACGAGCAAATTAAGACTGATTTCTATGAGAAATGCTATCTCTGTGAGGATAATGAAGTGACTTCTATTCAGATTGAGCACTTCGAACCTCACAAGAATGATATGACCAAAAAATATGATTGGAATAATATCTTTTATTCTTGCGGGCACTGTAACAATATTAAAGGCGCAAGCTTCTGGCCACTTCTAAACTGCACTGATGCCGGCGATCAAGTATGGGAGTCTATTGAAATCCGTTTCGAAGCATATCCTAAGGCTACTGTTAATGTTCAGCTCAGTTCGGCATGTACAAAAATACAGGAAGGCGAAAACACCCTTGAACTCTTGAATAAGATTCTTACCGGGAAAGATGCAACGCCTATGAAGAAAGACGAGGCGGCTAACCTCCGAAAGAAAATGCTACGTGCTTATAATCAACTCTCTAAAGCCATTGGTAAGCAAGACTTAGATGCTATTAAGGACTGCATATCTGACAAAAGTGCTTTTGCAGGAATGCTGCGCTGGCATCTAAAAAACAATTTCCCTAGCTTGTTTGAACAGGCCATGTCCTTACCATTCGACAATTGATCTCGAAACTGCATACTTCGTTTGAGATAATCTACATGATCGATTAACATAATAATAACAATCCCTCAATAAGTATTTGTGGGTAACTGTATGACTTTACCTTATTCATTTTCATCTGGACTTTTACAAGGAAAATAGGCGATAACAATGGCACAATTTACAGTGACGGGTGAGATTGATCCCTTTTTGCATATCAGTTTAGTCCGTGGTGAAAAGATTTATTGTGAATCTAATGCCATGGTGATGATGGAAAGTGCCTTAGAGCTAAAAGGAAAAATGACCGGCGGTATCGGCAGCGCGTTAATGCGCCGCTTTGCTAATGGAGAATCCTTTTTTCAGCAACATATTGAGGCAGTCAGTGGGGATGGGGATTGCTTATTATCACCGACTCTCCCAGGTGCTATACAAGTACTGGAGGTCGGTACAACCAGTTATAAAATAACCGATGGCGCTTTTGTAGCGGCTGAAAGTGGAGTTAGCTTAAACGTACGTACTCAAAGCTTAGGGTCGGCGATGTTCGGTCAAACCGGCGGATTTTTTATCTGTGAAGCGACGGGCTTTGGCAAACTGGCTGTGTCGGGTTTCGGCTCCAGTTTTGTGCTGGACGTTGAACCCGGTAAGGATATTATTATCGATAATGCCCATGTGGTTGCCTGGGACAGTGCATTGCATCATGAAATCTCTGTGGCAACCCAACAATCCAGTGGCTTTTTAGGTCAAATCGTCAATAGCGTCACCAGTGGTGAAGGCATGGTACTCAAGTTTTCTGGTAGAGGCAAAGTCGTTATTTGTTCACGTAACCGTGAAAACTTTATTAGCTGGTTGCTGAAAGGGATGCCGACCACTAGTTAACGCTATAAACATGCTATTGCTGATAGGTGAAATCGAAGTTCCCATAGGTTAATTATTGGTTAATAATTTATCAACAACTGATTGACAAACTCTTTGGAAAGATTTTATATTAAAGTCCGAAGAGTGGTTCCCTCAATACGGACAATACGGATTTCTCCTCCTTGAACCGCAAGCACTCTGTCAACTAATTCCCTGTGGCGATAGGAGACTTTAATGATGCAATACCGATCCAGGTTTATTGTGGCTTTGCTGCTAAGCGGAGTTGGAGCTTGTTCAACTTTAAATTATCAGCAGCCAATTACCCAATTCTCTCAAGGTGTATCTGACCTCAATGCGGCTTTTAATGCTCTAAAAGTAACAAGAGATAATGCGGCTATTAACAATTTAGCAAATAGTTTAAAACTTCAGGGCACCTTCCTGAGTCTACCGACAGG
>QVQE01000032.1 GCA_003584865.1 Methylococcales bacterium | reverse complement strand
AACACAAATACCACCCTGTAAAACTTTCTAATACTTGTTTGCTGATCGGTTGAAATGTGCTAACCGCTGATTGATTGACTTAAGTAATAAAAACGATTTATTTTGTAAATAACTAACTCTGACCCCGATAATTTGACCTTTATAGTATCCTATCATTGCTTCAGTTTTATAATTCAAATTTCGGGAAGTTATTTTTTACAGTATCCTAAGATAATTGAATTTCAGATGGACAATCTCTTCCAAAGGAAATGATTTCTATAATTCCTGTATCTGATCGGTCATTATCTGCATCGACTAGGTATATCAAATATCCCTCGTCTTTTTTTACACCAAAATCATATTTAAATTGCATATTTTGGACTGAGTTAACAAAATCAGTTTCAATTTCAGTGTCAAATATATATAAACCAACCATTGATTGAGACATTAGAATTTCAAAAACCCCATGTAACATAAGAGGGTTATGAATCTTTACAAGTCCTTCATAACTAGCTATAAAAAATCCTAAAAACTTTAAAATTGGTGGTAATACAGTACGGTAAAAAACAACCTCAACCCCTATCATTATTTCAATTTTTTTGTAAAAAGATAATGGCAAAGCACCCATACCAAAAATGTAACAAACTTTAGTTTGCTTATTGTCATTTTGGAGGAAATTGCATATTTGTAAAAGATTTTCGTTAATCTTATGCTCACTTACATTTGCTTCAAACTCTTTTAAAGTTGCTCTAGAAAACTCAAGAAAGTCACCTTTAGATATTATTATTTTTCCCATAGTTATCTTCGAAGATGGAAATGACCGGCATCATCACTTCTCCAGCCAAACCCTGGAATAGCCTTTCCTCTAAGCCATTGATTTAAATTTCTAAAATAAGAATTGGGGATTTGATTTAAATATTTCCCCCCATTAGCCGGCGATGCTCCCCAACGAATAGACATTGAAATGTCCTGCCCTAAGTTTTTACTGTAGCTACGACCTATACGAATCCATTGTTTTAACGGACCAGCTTCATTTCGTAGAATTTGTCCTCCAGCTCCAAGAGCGCCTCCAATAGCTGTTTCGGTTGCAAAATCGGCAGTATCAAAACCACATTGTTTACCAGAAATGTTTTTTAATGCTTGATTTGCTAAATTATGAGCAGCTGAACCAGCTAATCCAGCACCAATAGGGCCTGAATACAGAAAAGCTTCACCGCCTACCGCACCACCTATTGCAGAACTAGTATAGTCTTCCCATCCACTTAAATGTCCTAAAATAATGTCAGAAATACCTTGACTAGCTATTCCGACTAATGCTCCACCACCTGTAGCAATAGCATCATCAATTCCGACATATAACCCAAGTGGATCAATATCATTAACTGGATTCCCCCCAACATACCCATAAGTATTAATCCCCCCAGCCAACCCAATCGGGTCACTCTGCGCATACCGCCCTGTACTTGGATTGTAGTCCCTAAAGTAATTGTAATGCAGTCCCGTTTCCGCATCAAAGTACTGCCCAGGGAAGCGCAGGTTGTAGGTGAATTTGACGCCATTACCATCTGGGTCGCTATTAGCAGAGGTGGTGCCAAACGGCTCACTTATCCATTTCCAAATAACAGTGTTACTCTTATCAGTAATCATCCTCGGTGTATTGAGATGGTCGGTATAAACGAAATAGTTGGCTGCAGGCATCAATACAGCAACGGGGGTATCACCTAAATAAACGGTTTCTTGGATAGCCACACCTTTGTTATCGTATTCTCCGATAAGATGGCCTGCTTCATCATAAGCAAATAGCTTTTGTGTAGCTCCCACGGTTTTACTAACTCGTTGCCCTGATCCATTAATAGCGTAACTAACGTTATTAGCAGTACTCGTGGTTTTAACCAAACGTCCACGGGCATCATAAGTAAATTGATTGACTCCGTCTTTTAAGGTATTACCTGTCGCATCATAGTTATATGTGCCGTCGGCTTTGTTGCTTACTTTACTCAGGTGATTGTTGCCTAACTCATAACTGTAATTGAAGGTTTTTGAACCTTTTTTAAGCGCAATGCGGTTGCCAATTTCGTCGTAATTCAGGCTTTGTTTTTCAGTAGCGTTGACATCGGTTAAGCGGCCTAGTGCGTCGTAGATGAATTGTTGGCTTAGCTCGGCACTGGGACTGCTGTAGTTGGTGATTTGTCCAGCATCATCATAATTAAGTGTGACTGTGTTATTGCCCAGCGGATAACTGCTAATCCGTCCATCCGAATCAAAACTACGTTGATAGTTTATATTGTTGCCCCATTTCCAGCCCTGTACAACGCCAAAAGCAGTGTATTTAATTGCGGAGAGTAGGGGTAAAGTACCCTGATTAATGGTAGTCAGGTAGTTTTTATCGTAGCTTAGAGTTAGGGTCTTATTGGATGGATAGGTTATGGTACTGAGCCTGCCTACAGTGTCGTAGCTGTATTTGGTTAATAGTGACACTGTGCCAATCAATTGGGTTTTGCTGGTGACGCGACCGTGGTTATCATAAGTCCATGCCGTACTACCGGTAACATCAGTAGCTTTGCTTAATCGACCAATGCTATTACTACCAACGTCATAGCTGAAGTTGGCTTTAGTGTTATCGGCATAATCTATCTCGGTAACGCGGTTGATTAAGTCATAATGATACTGGGTTAAGTTACCCCTAGCGTCTTTCGAAGACAGTAAGTTGCCTACAGCATCATAAGTGTTATTAGTAGTGCCTGTATCAGGACTGGTTAATTTTGTTACATCCCCTAGGTTAGAGACATCATAGGTGGTTGCTAAGCCATTCGCATCGGTAATTTGGGTTAAATTATCATTTACGTTGTACGCATATTGCGTCTTGTTAAGGTTGGGGTCGGTTGATGTTATTAAACGGTTTAACGCGTCGTAATTAATGGTGGTTTTGCGAAGTATTGGGTCAGTGACAGAAACCAAGTTATCGTTTTTGTCATATCCGTACAAACTGGTTTGGTTATCGGCGCCAATGCTAAACAGTAAACGGTTTAGGCTATCAAATTCACGTGAACGGGTTAATGAGAGTGCTTTGGATGGGTCGTAGACGTCTTCTACAATGCGGTTACCGATTGCGTCCAAGGTATAAACTATACTATCCCCTAAATGATCAGTAACTGATATAAGTCGATGGGCATCATCATATCCAAAAGTAAGGTAAGCACCGTCAGGTTGGGTAATTTTGTTGACTTGACCAATAGGGTCGTAAACATATTGGGTTGTTTCTCCACCGACATTTCTAGATAGCAAAAGCCCGCGAGCATCGTAGGTTAATAGAATAACCAAGCCATTAGGATCGACAATTTTTAAGGGTCTACCACTGGCATCATAACTGGTAATGCTGGTTTTATGACCTAAGGCATTGGTAATACTTGTTAAATTCCCTTTTGTATCGTAAATATAGTTGGTAACATCGCTATTTCCTGTTAATGGGCCATCTATTTGACTTAACTGGCTAAATTTATTGTAGGTATATTTCCACTTACGAGCCAATCCGGTGGTCGGCGTAATTGTTTGTTGAGTTAAGTTACC
Organism: Methylococcales bacterium; assembly: GCA_003584865.1. Lineage (GTDB taxonomy): Bacteria > Pseudomonadota > Gammaproteobacteria > Methylococcales > Methylomonadaceae > Methylobacter_C. The sequence continues at coordinate 2,934 of QVQE01000032.1, read as the reverse complement.
TTTAAGATCATAAGTGTAGTCAATAACGCGGTTAGCTTCGGTAATTTTTACGGGTAAACGAAATTTGGTATGCCATTGGGTTTTAATAGTACGGGCTTGTGTAGTGCCAACAGCCTCAGTGCGGCTAGTTTCTATATTTCTGGTCGTGTCGTAAACATAAGTCGTTTTATTACCGTTAAAGTCTGTATAACTCGTCACATTGCCATTAGCATCGTAAGTTCGATGGCTTGTACTATTGTCAGCTCTAACTACATCAGCGGTGCGTGATACTCCCAAAATATTGGCATAAGTATAAGAAGTCGTTCTTCCAAGAGCATCCGTAGGTTTGCTGTTATTGTTGCCAAAGTCGTAGACGATAGTTACTTTCTCTACGCCACCCGCATGTTCTGAAGAGTAGGCTGTTCCGTCTGTATTATAAGACCATGAAGCAAAACGCACGCCTTTTTCATCTATGATGCCTGTTAAAGCATGTGGAAAATCTGTGTTTTCGTAAAGATATGTTTTAGACGTTTTATCAGGATAGGTTACTGAGGTGATGTTATATTGAGTATTATAAGTGTATGTGTAAACTCCCCCTGAAGGGTCAGTAGCAGTATTTAATAAATCGATACATGAGTTAGTAGCTTTACACACGTTAGTGTAGGTAAAAATCAGTTTGTTGCCAAAAGGATCTGTAATGGATGCGATATTTCCTTTTGTGTCATAACTATAGGTTTGGGTTAATCCAGCTCGGTTAGTGATGGTCAATAAATTCCCATTGCTGTCATACGATTCAACATCGTTATTACCCGTAACATAATTCCAACCCGCTGTTGTTTTAGTGAGAGTAGAATTAACATCGGCTTCAGACGTGTATGTGCTATTGATGAGCTGGAAGGTAAGGGTTTTCTGATCGCCACGTAAGGCTTGGACGCCATTGTTTTTCTGGATGCTACGGGCATGACTAAAGCTCCAGTTTGAGTTGTAGTGAAAGTTGTCTGTATCGGCTTTGGCCCATAAGTTGTAGTAGCGGACTATTTTTAATGGAAACGGGCCGCTGCCAACGTAATCTATTTCTTCTTCATATTTACCACCAGTGGTCATGTCTATGGGGTTGCCACAATAAATGCCTTCGTCACTTTTGGCATTACTGTCGCTGTCGCATCGATTCCCTAAATTTTTCTTGGAGATACAGCTTTCATCACCGTCATTATCCGGGGCGCCTGCATCGTCTGGGTCGCACACTTCACTTTCTGATGCGTAGGCAATTGAAGTGGGCATGGCAGTTAAGGTTAGGACTATGCTAGATTCAGCAAGTAACATACTTCCTATAAGACTTAAAAAAACTAATACAGGTGAGAGTCTGGAAAAAATAGAGCGCTTATTATGAGAAGTTTCGCATTGGCTTGATAACGGCATGACGTTTTTCCGATGGGCAAGTATTAGGTTAAATGACGAAGAAATCGGTATTGGTTAACAAAGGATGCGGAGTAGCTAATATCGCGATTTCAACCCCTAGGCCTGGCCCGTTTGCATCGGCATCGTAATAAAGTCCACCATCATCCGTGTTGTAAATCAGAAACTTATTGGCATCCATTGCGGTCGTTAATCCAGCTCCTGCTTTAAATTGGCTGGCAGTAAGTACAGCACTTTGTGTTAAGGCTCCAAAGACTTGATGGTCAAGTCTAATTTTGTCATCAGTGACATTAAAGTCGGTAATGATATCAACACTATTTAAATCTAAAACAAACGTGTCGTTTCCTAAACCTCCCGTTAGGGTATCTGCGCCTGAGCCGCCAATCAGTGTATCATTTCCATCGCCACCATTCAGAATGTCGTTGCCGACTCCTCCATTGAGCAAGTCATCGCCAGCTCCACCATCTAACTTATCGTTGCCAGCTGCACCATAAAGGATGTCATTGCCATCCTGTCCGTATAAATAGTCATTGCCTAGATTACCGCTTTTGCTGTCATTTCCATCGCTTCCTAGCCAACGGATAGCTTTGTTGAGATCAGTTACTACGGTGAAACTTTGTGTGCCAGCAATAGAGCCTTTGCCGTCACTCACTTCGTAGCTTAATGTAATATTTCCAATATAGTCCTTTGAAGGAGTAAAGCTCCATGTGCCGTTTGAGTTGTTAACAGTTTTACCGTTAGTAGCGGTAAGGTTGGTCACAGATAACTTGTCTCCGTCAGGGTCTTGATAACCTTGTAGCAGAGCTGATTCTGAAACTGAATAAACGCTGTTTATCGCATCAGAAATAAATGGAAAAGTGGCTTGACCTATGGGTAGTTGATCAACACTTAATGTGTAAGTGCCTATATTTGAATTTTCCCCGCCTGCTGCCACATAGTAAGTTCCGGCTGTGCTGGCGGTGAAGTAAAGACGGGAGTTAAGATAGCCATTACCTGAGTTGTAATCGGTGCTGTTGGCAATGTAGTTGCCACCGCTATCGTAGATGCCAGCCAAATAGGGGTTGTAAAGCGTGCCGGCGTTGGCTGAACTACCCTGTAGGTCAAGCTGAATATGTTGCCCAGCGGTCAAGGTCACTTTAAACCAATCAATGTCACCTGGGAAGTCAATACTACCAGTGGTAGGCTTTGTAAAGTTCAACAAGCCTTTGGTCGTGGTGTTATCGGTAAAGTCATCGGTGATGGCTGTGGTGGTTAAGGTGTAAGTGCCTAAATTTGAATTTTCCCCACCTGCTGCCACATAGTAAGTTCCGGCTGTGCTGGCGGTGAAGTAAAGACGGGAGTTAAGATAGCCATTACCTGAGTTGTAATCGGTGCTGTTGGCAATGTAGTTGCCACCGCTATCGTAGATGCCAGCCAAATAGGGGTTGTAAAGCGTGCCGGCGTTGGCTGAACTACCCTGTAGGTCAAGCTGAATATGTTGCCCAGCGGTCAAGGTCACTTTAAACCAATCAATGTCACCTGGGAAGTCAATACTACCAG
>QVQE01000186.1 GCA_003584865.1 Methylococcales bacterium | reverse complement strand
TATTTGCTGGTTTAGCTCAGTCGGTAGAGCAGCTGATTTGTAATCAGCCGGTCAGGAGTTCGAATCCCCTAACCAGCTCCATATATAATTAAAGCCCTTCGATAGTGTTATCCAAGGGCTTTTTTATTGCCTGAAAAAAATGAATGACTCATGCTTAGATATCCATGAATAACATGGGGAGGCCATAAGTCAGAATAAAGTAGCTAAACGCCAAAATCACGCTCACACTCATTTTCGTCAAAAAGGCTTGCCTAAGAATATAGCTCACAATCGCAATATACCAACCCACTAACAAAACACCAATGGCGATTGAAACCTCTTCGGCGTATTCATAATGTTTCATGACCAGCCAAAAATAGAGACCTTCAGTAATGGTCGCCAAGGTCATGATAAAGTTTTCACAAATAAAAATAGCCGTGTACATTTGATTGAAGTACTGCCATTTTTTAAAGACCAGCAAATACGTTGCGATTGATGAAAAAGCCATGACCGTACGGAGTGAGACTTCCAAGGTACCATCGGCAGGATCAGCAATCAGGCTTTCAACAATAATACCTGAAATCAGATAAAAAATAACCGCTTTCCACATGAACGACTTCGAAGGAAATAGTTCTATGGGATTATTTTTAAACCAGCATAAGGAAAGATATTTTTTTAATAAATTCATGACTAAATAGGCTCTTACGAAAATAGAATACGGTGTTTTTACCCTACTGTAGGGGATTATAACTGCTTAGATTTTAAATAGATTCTCCAATTAAGAAACTTACTTTATTAAAAACAGACTCGCTAAACCCAGGAAAATAAAAAAGCCCATTGAGTCAGTAACCGCCGTCAATATAACACTCGTCCCCACAGCTGGATCTTTTCCAAACTTATGGCGTAACAAAGGGATACCCAGTCCTACAACAGCAGCGACTAACAAGTTAATCAGCATAGCAACGGCCATTACCACAGAAAGCGCAACATCCCAATAAAGCACCATACTCACCAAGCCCATAATGACACCGATAAAAATGCCGTTAATGACAGCGAGTGTCAGCTCTTTCTTTATTATTCTAGTGATATTACTTGAATTAATATGCCCTAATGCCAATGATCGAATAATCAACATGCTCGTTTGATTCCCGGTATTACCCCCCATTGCAGCAATAATTGGCATTAATGACGCCAGCGCAACCAGTTGTAAAATAATCCCTTCAAAAACACCGATAATGCGTGTTGAAGCAAATGCAGTCGCGATATTGATTAATAACCAGCCCCATCGGTTTCTGGCACTTTTCCAAACACTTGAAGATAAATCCTCTTCTTCTCCAACACCGGCTTGAATCAATAAATCTTCATCTGTTTTTTCGCGAATAAAATCGAGAATGTTATCAACACAAAGTCGACCTTGTAAATTACCTGCGCTATCCACCACCGGTGCCGAAATCAAATCATATCGCTCAAAGGCTCTCGCTGCTTCGGCGGCCTCTTGATCAACTTGAAAGTGAATAAAGTCCGTTACCATCACATCAGCCACTTGCTTGGAAGGCAGGTGTGTTAATAGGCGCTGCAAAGGCAGTATGCCTTGTACTTTTCCATGTAAATCGACAACAAATAATTTATCGGTATGACTCGGTAATCTACCCAGTTTACGTATGTAAGCAATAATCGCTTTTAAATTGAGATCATCTCTAATAGTAATCATGCCAAAATCCATTAAGGCACCGACTTGATTATCCTGATAAGATAAAACAGCATTTAAATGCTCGCGCTCTTCACCATTCAAAGACCGCAGGATCTTGAGCATCGTTCTCTTAGGAAGGTCGGCGGCTAAATCGGCTATCTCATTCGTATTGAGTTTACCCGCTACTGTCGCTAATTCTTCTGCTGCCATCCCTGAAATAAGAGTGTGCCGAACGGCGTCAGATACTTCTAATAAAACCTGACCGTCTAACTGCGTTTTAACTGCATCCCATGCCATTTCACGCTGCTCTAAAGAGAGCGACTCTAAAATAAACGCACTATCAGCGGGATGTAAAGGCGCAAACTTTTCTTGAAGGCGAGCTTGATGTTGATTTTGCAACATGGCTTCAACCAGTTCATGATTAGCGCCAGGCCCACGATGAACTAATGATCGCTCCAGTTGCTGTTTTTCAAGCAAAGTAATAACTTCCTGTAACTGATGCTCCAGGAACTGTGCTGAATTAATTTTTTCAGAAAATTGCATAATACGCAGCCACCGTTTAATAAAAATAAAACAACTCAACCTAATACGAAGCTTTTCTCCTTAATCTGACTCACTGCCATTTCTTCATCTTGCATTTTATGTCTATAGAAACCTTCAGATTAACACCATATTATCTCGGTGTATCAGTTCTGAATCATCTGCATATCCCAAAATTCTCTCAAATTCTGAGCTACTGTGTCCAGCGATCAATTGAGCCTCTGCCTTGCCATAATTAACCAGTCCACGGGCGACTTCTATGCCATTTTCATCGATACAGGAAACCAGTTCACCACGCTCAAATTGACCTGTAACCGATTTAACACCCACTGCCAATAAACTCTTACCGTCACTTTTAAGCACTCTAACCGCACCGGCATCCAATACAAGCTGTCCTTTAACTTGTAACTGCCCGGCTAACCAACGTTTTCTTGCAAGCAATGGCTCAACGTCCGGTAAAAAGTACGTGCCCAGATCACTACCCGAAATCAATGCAGTAATTACCCCTTCAACCGCACCGGCTGCAACAATTGTGGCGGCACCTGAGCGAGCTGCTAACCGTGCTGCCCTTACTTTAGTGGACATTCCGCCTTTGCCTAAGCCACTACGACTATCGCCCGCCATTTTCTCTAGTCTGTCGTCGTTAACACTGATCTCAGAAATTAATTGTGCATCAGGAAATAACGTAGGATCACCGGTAAACAAGCCTTGTTGATCGGTCAAAATAATCAATAACTCGGCTTCCACTAAATTGGCAACCAAAGCCGCTAAGGTATCATTATCCCCAAAGCGAATTTCTTCTGTGGCGACCGCATCATTTTCGTTAATAACAGGCACAACACCCAACTTCAATAACGTCAGTAAGGTACTGCGGGCATTTAGATAACGTTGTCTGTTCGATAAATCATCATGCGTCAATAAGACTTGTGCCGCCTGTAAACCATGTTGCTGAAAGTTATCATCAAATATACGTACCAAACCCATTTGACCGACAGAAGCCGCCGCCTGTAACTCGTGTAACAGCTTGGGTCTTGTTTTTAAACCTAACCGGCTCATTCCTTCGGCAACTGAACCTGATGACACTAATATCACATCAATCGATTGCTGCCGTAAGCTTGCCATTTGCTCAACCCACGCCTTAATAGCCCCTTTATCAAGCCCTTGCCCACCTTTAGTCAGTAGGGAGCTGCCTATTTTTACGACAACTCGTTTAACTTTTGCAAAATCATGCCTGCTCACTGTCATTTCGTCGCCGCTCTTCTAAAAAGTTCATGATGGCAAACATTAACTCTCGCGTTCCGTTCCCGTTAATGGCTGCAATTTTAAAAACAGGAGCTGTCCAATTCAACTCATTAATGATCGCTTGACAGCGCTCATCAACCTCATCTTCTGGTAATCGATCAATTTTATTCAACACCAGCCAACGTGGCTTATTGGCTAAATCATCACTCCATTTTTCAACTTCATGAATAATTTTTTGAGCCGCTTCTACGGGTGTATCCATGCTCTCATAAGGAACTACATCGACTAAATGTAATAATAAGCCAGTACGTGATAAATGCTTGAGGAATTGTAAGCCTAAGCCAGCGCCTTCTGCTGCTCCTTCAATCACACCTGGAATATCAGCAATAACAAAACTGCGTAAATCATCCACACTCACTACGCCTAAATTAGGGTGTAAGGTGGTAAAGGGATAATCAGCGACTTTAGGTGTGGCAGAAGAAACAGAGCGAATCAAACTGGACTTGCCGGCATTAGGCATCCCTAAAAGCCCTACGTCGGCAATCAATGTTAATTCTAACAAGAGCACACGATGCTCACCTTCCGAACCTTTACTGGCTTTTTGTGGCGCCCGATTAATACTGCTTTTAAAGCGGGTATTACCCAAGCCATGAAAACCACCTTGAGCCACCAGTAAGGTCTGACCTTCTTTAGTCAAGTCACCAATCACCTCGCCTGTTTCAGAATCAGATATCTGTGTACCTAAAGGAACCGGCACATAACAATCATCGCCTTTTTTACCCGTACAATTACGACTCATACCATTTTGGCCACGTTGAGCTCTGTGTACAGCATGATATCTGAAATCGACTAGCGTATTCACATTTTCTACGGCAATTAAATAGACACTACCGCCATCACCACCGTCACCGCCATCAGGCCCCCCCATGGGGATATATTTTTCACGTCTAAAGCCAATAGTGCCATTACCACCATCCCCTGCTTCAACACGAACTTCTGCTTCGTCAACAAATCTCATAACTTATACGCCGCCACACTTTAAAACAAACCGATAAAAACAAAAAAAGCCCCGTCATGAAGGACGGAGCTTTTTTAAAGCCGCCAAGTCAATGTAAAATAACTCGGCTAATACAGCTCTTAACTACAATCAAACAATACGTCTTATGCAGCAACGATACTAATATATTTACGGCTGTTAGGTCCTTTAACCTGGAATGTAACTACGCCATCAGCAGTAGCAAATATAGTATGGTCTTTACCAATACCTACGTTTTCACCTGGGTGAAATTGTGTGCCACGCTGACGAACAATAATATTTCCTGCTGTCACTGATTCACCGCCATAACGCTTAACACCTAGGCGTTTCGCATTAGAATCACGACCGTTTCGGGTACTACCACCCGCTTTCTTATGAGCCATTTGTAACTCCTAATTTCTTAAGCAGAAATGCCAGTAATCTGGACTTCTGTGTAATATTGACGATGCCCCTGTTGTTTCATGTGGTGCTTACGTCTTCTGAATTTAATTATTTTTACTTTGTCATGTCTACCTTGAGACAAAACAGTCGCTGTAACTTTGCCGCCTTCGATAAAAGGAAGGCCTACTTTAACAGCGTCGCCTGATTGAATCATCAGTACTTTATCGAATTCTATGCTGTCGCCTACGCCTAGCTCCAACTTTTCTATCTTTAAATAAGTACCTTCTTCAACGCGGTACTGTTTACCACCTGTTTGAATTACCGCATACATCTGAGCAAGCTCCATCAAGCATTAATCTATTAAAATTTAATCGGTGATTATATTTTTAAACACATTACTAGTCAACTAATTCTTGCAATGCAACACATAATCATCGATTTTAATCTTCAATCCTAAGAATTAACGCGACTAACATAACTCAATTCCATGGGCAGTTAAATAACTAATAAGTTATAATAAAGTAAATCGACTTATAATATAATTATGTCCATGAAAAACAAACAAAACTTACAGACTCAGATTTAACTCAATGGCATCGAATTCAAAAATAACTACAAACACACAGCATTCCATTGATTTTAATTTAATCAAGAACTTAACAACTGCGGAAGCCAAAGCTGTTGATCAACTTATTATCGATGAGTTAAGTTCTGATGTCGTTCTTATTAATCAAATGGGGCATTATATCGTTGGTAACGGTGGCAAAAGATTGCGCCCTATGCTGTTATTATTAGCCGCTAAAGCACTTGGCAATATCAACAATAACCATTTAATACTGGCTGCCGTTATTGAATTTATTCATACAGCAACCCTACTGCATGATGATGTTGTAGATGAATCAGATCTTAGACGTGGCAAAGAATCAGCCAATGTTGTCTGGGGTAACGCCGCCAGTGTGTTGGTTGGCGACTATTTATATTCCAGAGCCTTTGAGATGATGGTACGCACTGGCAATATGCGTGTTATGGATATTTTATCAAAAACCACGACAGCCATTGCCGAAGGCGAAGTATTACAGCTTTTAAATTGCAACAATCCTGAAACTACTGAAACAAAATATCTAGAAGTTATTGCTAGAAAAACAGCCATACTATTTAGCGCGGCTACGCGCTTAAGTGCAGTTATGGTTGACGCATCTTCCGAGACCGAAGAAAGCTTGGCAAGTTATGGGCAACACCTTGGCATTGCCTTTCAGTTAATTGATGACGCACTCGATTACAAATCAAACTCAGAAGATATGGGTAAAAACTTGGGTGATGATCTTGCCGAAGGGAAACCTACGCTACCTTTAATTTATGCTATTCAAAAAGGTAACGAAGAAGAGGCTAAAATCATTATTGACGCCATCAAAAATGGTAATCGCGATGCCTTCAATGATATTTACGCCATTGTTCAAAAAACCCAAGCAATTACCTATACAGAACAACTGGCAGAAGAAGAAGCAGAAAAAGCCATTAACGCACTCAGTGTTTTAGCTGACTCTGAATACAAAGAAGCGTTAACCCTATTAGCAAAATTCTCTGTGCAAAGAAGCTTTTAGTCTTAAATCCCGGCATCCTTCATAGCGGCCTAAAAGTAGTTGACACTTTTGATGTCAATAAAAAATTAACAACAAGCTACCGTAGCCATTAAAAAACGGCCAGTGACTTTAAAGATAAACGGCTTAGCTGTTTCTTAAATTTAAGAAATCAGTAG
>QVQE01000106.1 GCA_003584865.1 Methylococcales bacterium | reverse complement strand
GGCCTGATTCTGAGTCTGTTGTTTGACCATTGCCTCCTCCTTCACCCAGAGCAGGCGGCCCGCATAGAAAACAAACTGCCCGCGTATACCGTCGGCAGCCTGCAAAGAAAATCTCAAATGGAAGCGCTGCTTGAATTTATCAAAAAACTGTTAGAGGACGAGAGTCCTGCGGATAAGCTTAAACAGTTAGCGGGTCTCATTGACGATGTTTTTCAGTTAATGCCTTCTGGCAAACACATGAGTGGGAGAGATTTGGGTATCCTGGAATCGACAGCTTCCCTAAAATGCCGAGCTGCTGGATGAGACTCCTATGAATTAGGCTGCAAAAAGTTTAAAAACTTGAACATCGAGTTAAAGTATGTCGGTTTGGTTTTAATCGGAATGGTTACAAAGTCTAACAGCGCTATAATAGTTTTTATCATCTTTCCTTGGTTAAGGGGAGGGTTGTCACAGCTAAACAACAGTCTTTTAATCAAAGAATAGATACAACTATATGATTTATTTTTAAATAGCCATTAAAAACACAATCTATCTTGAGTATTTTTTTTGCAAAAAATTAATCAACTCATTGAAAAGTATTGGTAAATTTCGGCATATCTACTAAAGTTTTTACCAAAAAACGATAAATAAGATTACGTGGTAGTTGAGCTTGTTTTTACTTTTATCAACATCCCCCATTTTGAAATGAGGTATTGATGCCAACTCATCTCTTAAATTACTAAATTTTACAGTATCGTTTAGGATCAATAGTTAAATCTCGATCAGCAATAACATTATTAATCGAGACACGCCATCCCGCTTGAGTGTCACTAGATTCAAAACCTACAGTAAGCCATGGAAAAATTAGCAGGTGTGTGAAGATTACCCTTAGTGACTTATTCGTTCATCATTAAGCAGTTTAATAACAGGTTCTGTTCTTGGGCGAACACCTCGCCAGATAAAGAAAGCTTCGGCGGCTTGTTCGACCAACATGCCCAAACCATCAAGGCTTTTTACGGCGTTATTATCTTGTCCCCAGCGCACGAAAGTAGTGGGTTCATTACTGTAAGCCAAGTCATAACACACGCCTTTTTCAGCCAGTATATTGGCAGGTAAAGGCGGTAACTGGCCGGTTAAACTGGTCGCCGTTGCATTGATGATTAAATCAAACTGTTGACCGGCTAATACCTCAAAACCGCAACCGATCATGTTGCCTACGCTGACGAATTCGGCGGCAAGATCAATGGCTTTCTCAAGGGTACGGTTAGCGATAACAATGGATTTAACCGATTGTTCAAAAAGGAGCCTGATGATGCCTCGTGTTGCTCCTCCGGCACCCAAAATTAACACCTTACGATCAGCCAGTTTGATATCATGATTGCTCATTAAGTCGGTTATTAAGCCCACGCCATCGGTGTTATCTCCCAGAATTGAACCATCGGCTTGTAAGGCCAGGGTATTGACGGCTTTTGCAAGTTGAGCACGTTCTGTTTTATGCTCAGCAAAGACCCAAGCCAGTTCTTTCAGTGGGATAGTGCAATTTAAGCCTTTACCACCCTTAGCAAAAAAGGTTTCTACAACGGATAAGAACTGTTCAGCAGGGACTTCTTGGGCTTCATAAACCAGCGACTGTTCTGTTTGTTCAGCAAATAGCTTATGAATGCGCGGCGATTTGCTGTGTTTAATAGGGTGTCCTAATACTGCATAGTGATCAATGACTGTCATTCTTGTAACCACTGTGCGGCTGATTTTGCGTAATAAGTCAAAATGCCATTGCAACCCGCGCGTTTAAAAGCGAGTAAGGATTCTAAGACGACTTGCTTTTCATCCAGCCATCCATTAATTCCAGCGGCTTTGATCATCGCGTATTCACCACTGACTTGATAAGCAAAGGTGGGCACGCCGTATTGGTCTTTAACGCGACGAATGATATCTAAATAAGGCATGCCGGGCTTAACCATCACCATGTCCGCACCTTCCTGTAAGTCTAACTGGATTTCACGCAGCGCTTCATCAGAGTTAGCGGGATCCATCTGGTAACTATATTTATTACTTTTACCTAAATTACCTGCGGAGCCAACGGCATCTCTAAAGGGGCCATAAAAGCTGGAAGCATACTTGGCAGAATAGGCAAGAATTAAGGTGTTAGTATAATGATTTGCTTCAAAGGCCGATCGTATTGCGCCTATCCGTCCATCCATCATGTCAGACGGTGCGACAATATCGACGCCCGCTTCAGCATGGGACAAGGCTTGTTTGACCAAGACTTCGATGGTTTCATCGTTAATAACATAACCGGCCTGATTAATCAGACCATCTTGTCCGTGTGAGGTAAAAGGATCCAGTGCAACATCAGTAATAACGCCTAAATCAGGAAAGGCTTTTTTCAAGGCTCGGACACTACGCTGTGCTAAACCTTCAGGATTATAAGCTTCAGCTGCATCGTCTGATTTCTTATCGGCAGGTGTGACTGGGAATAAGGCAATGGCAGGAATACCCAGGTTATAAATTTCATTGGCTTCTTCCAGCAGTAAATCCAAAGATAGCCGATTGACGCCGGGCATGGAGGTAATGGATTCTCGTTGATTGACGCCTTCAGTCACAAACAGGGGGTAAATCAGATCATCAACCGTTAACTGATTTTCACGCATTAAACGGCGCGAAAAATCGTTAAAGCGCATCCTTCTCATGCGTGTGCTTGGAAAATTGATGTTATTATATGTTATCTTATCTATAGTCATGGGCTTATAAAATGCAGACTCTGCGGTTGTGGCATTAGGCTTAGTTGATGTATCGGATAAGCATTTATTGTATCAGGGATTGGCTGTACTGATATTTGTAAAATATAGCACATAACCATGAGTTTAATTTTAGAGGATTATATGAACGTTAAGCGTTACACATTGTTCAGTTTTTTTGCGGTATTAATGATTTTAATGTCTAACACTCAGGTAATGGCTGATGATTTGTTGCCACCGCAGTTAGCAATTGAAACTGCATCCAACAAGTTGCAGGAAAAGATGAAGGATAAAACTTTTATCAAGGATTTTGCAAAAGTTAATCAGTTTGTTAATGAAGCTATTTTACCCAGTACTGATTTTGAAAAAATTTCTGCTTTGGTTTTGGGCAAATTATGGAAAACAGCAACTCCTGATGAGCGTGAACGTTTTAAGAAAGAGTTTCAAACGCTCCTGGTAAGAACTTATTCACGTGCTTTCGTTGAATTTAAAGATTGGTCCATTCGCTATTTACCGATTGAGATGGAAACTGAAGCTACGAAAGTTATTGTAAAAACAGAAGTATTACAGCCGGGTCTTAAGCCAGTTGCGGTTGATTATCGTATGTTGCAGACTGATGGCGATTGGAAGGCTTACGATATTTTGATCGAAGGTGTGAGTTTAGTGACTAATTATCGCACCACCTTTTCTACAGAGGTTCAAAACAAAGGCTCGTTGAACGCAGTGATTGATGGTCTTGCAAAACGTAACGTTGAAGCGCTGGCTGCAAAAAACTCCTAAACGATTATATATTTTCAGATAAATAAAAACCGAAAAGCAATCGCTTCAGCTATTGCCTGTAAAAACAGCTGAAGCGATTTTACTCCACCTTTAGTTTCTACCGATAGGACTTGAGTGGCTTTATCTACAGTTTTTATGGATAAAAGACGTTATACATTAAATGATTGATTATCAACCACTCTATGAGGCTCTGCTTGATGTAAAAGCAGAGGCATGGGTCGATCTTCTTCCGCAACAAATTTCTGATGCATTTGATCTAGACAAGCATGGTACATTGTCTGATTGGCTTTCTATTATAAACAGTTTACCTAATCTAACAACGACACATCGTTCATTGACAACGGATGCTGTTGAAATTGGTCAGGCGGGTGACTTATTAGATGCTAATCGAATACTATTTGAGCAGCAACTTAAAGGCTTACATCCCTGGAGAAAAGGCCCTTACGATTTATTTGGAATTAAAATAAATACGGAATGGCGCTCGGATTGGAAATGGGATCGATTAAAAGATCATATTGCACCCTTGAAGAATCGCTTAGTGTTAGATGTAGGCTGTGGCAATGGTTATCATTGTTGGCGTATGCTGGGCGCAAATGCAAAAATGGTGATTGGGATTGATCCTATGATACTGAATATTTTGCAATTTCAGGTGATTAGAAAGCTGTATGGAGCTGTGCCAGTTTATGTGCTGCCGTTAGGTATAGAAGATTTACCTTATGGCTTAAAAGCGTTTGATACGGTCTTTTCGATGGGGGTTCTTTATCATCGTCGCTCACCGATTGATCATCTAATGGAATTGCGCGATTGTTTACAACCTGGCGGTGAGTTGGTGCTAGAAACCTTAGTGATTGGGGGTGGATTAGGGGAGGTGTTAGTTCCAGAAGGTCGTTATGCCAAGATGCGTAATGTTTGGTTTTTACCGACCTGTGATACGTTGATGAGTTGGATGACGCGCTGTGGTTTTAAAAATATACGTTTGGTCGATGTGACAACTACCCGCATTGAGGAGCAACGTAGTACTGAATGGATGCAGTTTCATTCACTCAAGGACTTCTTGGATGAAGAAAATCCATTATTAACCTGTGAAGGTCTTCCTGCGCCCAAGCGGGCTATATTTATTGCCAATGTCGCTTGAGAAATCAATAAATCAACTATCAAATCATCATCTAATGAAATACGCAGGATATAATTATCTTTAGGTTCTACATTAATTAACTCACCCATGTCATCAACTAATCCTATTTACTCCGATTTCGATAGAGTCATGTTCAATCCTTTGGCAAACCAGAAAAAATCATCCTTTGTCGCAACTGGACTGTTGATGGGTGTTGTTTGTTTACATCTCGCTATAGCGTGGTATTTCTTAAATACATCCACTGTAACGCCCAAACCAGAAGAGACCGTAATTATGGAAGTGGTCATGCAAAAATCTGCTCCCGCAATCAAACCTGCAGCGCCCGCTCCTGAGCCACCCAAACCAGTGGTCAAAAAAGAACCTGAAAAACCTAAGCCGGTAATCAAACCTAAACCTATTGTTAAACCGGTTGCTGTCAAAAAGCCTGAACCTATGGTAGAAGAAGTGCTTCCGATGCCTGCATTTTCGCCCGCACCGCCAGCACCTGCGGTAACTTCGGCGACAACTAGCACGACTAATGCTCCGAAGGCCATAGGCCCTAGCAATAACACCCCCACAGTCAGCTCTGGTGTGGTGGCATTGTTTCGGGTTCCCCCTGAATATCCTGCTCGTGCAGCTAATCGTCATATTGAAGGTTGGGTGAAAGTTGAATTTACCGTACAAACGGATGGATCAGTCGATGATGCGGTCGTCATCAGTGCAGAACCTGAAGAGATTTTTGATGAAGCAGCACTGGCGGCTATCAGCAAATGGCGTTTTAAGGAGAAAATAGTCAATGGCGTTGCGGTGGCTCAACGAGCCGTACAAAAACTACAATTTAAACTCGAACACTAATTTTAATCACTCACTACCAGGAAAATAACGGAATGTCTGAACATATTTCTCCCCAACTTATTATCGATGGAACACTTTATACGCTACTGTTTTTTTCAGTGATAACCTGGACGCTCATTTTCTTTAAATTGTGGCAGTTTGCTAATAACAGTCGCAGTAATAAAAACTTTGAAGCTGCTTTTTGGAGCTTATCCAGCTTAAAACAGCTTAAGAATTTATCGCCTAAACTTGCTAAAGGCTCAGAAGCCCGACTGGCCTATGTTGGCACAACCTGGATTGAAGAGCATCAAAGCGCAAAGGGCAATCAACTTAAACACAGTGGTGATTCAGCAGAGTTGCTTGAACAAGCCATGCGAGTGCAGTTACAGCGAGAACAGCACCGGATGGAAGGTGGCTTAACCATCCTGGCGAGTATCGGCAGTACTGCACCTTTTGTTGGGTTATTTGGTACTGTATTGGGCATTATGCATGCGATGCATGAAATTACTGCAAGCGGTTCAACCAGCCTGGATGTCGTAGCGGGGCCGATTGGTGATGCGCTTGTGGCTACGGCTATTGGTATTGCGGTTGCAGTACCTGCGGTATTGGCCTACAACTTTGCTTTGCGCAGCGTCAAAGTTCAGCGCTCTCATTTAGATAATTTTGTTGCCACCTTTTTATTGGTGGCCTTGAACACCAAAAATGAGCAGGCTTAAATCATGGCCTTTAAACCTCAATCAGAAGAAGAAAGCGCTTTAAGCGAAATTAATGTCACGCCTTTAGTTGACGTGATGCTGGTTCTAGTTATTATTTTATTAGTAACAGCGCCATTGTTAACGCAATCGGTACATGTTTCCTTACCCAAAACAACTCAAACAACGACCGACGTAAAGGATCAACCGTTACAATTAGGAATTGATGCCCAAGGTGTCATAACGGTTAATAAAATCCCTATGGCTGATCTGCCGACACTCGAATATGCCTTAAAATCAGAAATTGAAAAGAACCCTGAGATCGGCGTGCATTTATATGCTGATAAAACCGTTGTCTATGAGAAACTGGCTGAGGTCATGGCCACTGTTCAACATGCCGGGATCACTAAATTGGCGTTTGTCACCTTGGAAAATTAAAAAAACAGCCTGTTTAAGCACGATAATATTACTCAGCTATAGACTGCTACTGAAAATAAATGAGTGTTCCAACGGAACTACAAACAACATAAATCAAATTGAACGACGTGTTAGGTG
>QVQE01000162.1 GCA_003584865.1 Methylococcales bacterium | reverse complement strand
ATAAAAAAGCCATTGTTGCCATTGCTCATAAATTGATTCGTATCATTTATTTTATGCTATCGCGGCATGAGCCCTATTGTGATCCCGGGGTCGATTACGAGGCCATGTCCGCCCAAAAAAATGCGCCACGCTGGATCAAGGCTCTTAAAAAAATCGGCAAGTTCCCCGTAACAAAACCTGCCTTAGCCTGACCAGTAACTTATTGATTTTATTATACTGCTTAGGGCAGTAGGATTATGCTTGTCTGGAGTACTCGAGGCTTTCACGGTAACTGCATATTTTTATGGGTACAACCTCAATATCTGGTAAGTTCTTAAAGACTAAATCTACTGTTTCATATTGGGCTAATGTCCTAATCACTTCTGGCAGAGGTTCTGACCATATTTCATGGAAGTCTCTTTCTTGCGCATCAACAATAGGAAAAGCCAGCTTTTCTCTTGGTGGGCAAAACTCCGCTGCAACACCTTGTTTGTTTCCTCTGGCATCAACGCGATACCAACCATAGTGTTTTAGATAAATCGCATTTAATCCGTGTAGGCAATAGGGTGGACCCTTGGTTTCAATGGTCAAGCGTTGGTAACAAAGCCCTGTCGGAATAGAATTGGCTCTTAATAATGCAGCTAACAGATGGCTTTTGGCATAACAATAACCGGTGCCGTGGATTAATACCTCAGAGGCTTTAATGGTGACGGGATTCATTCGGTAATCCCAACTGTGCTTAATTGTATCGCGGACAAACTCAAAGCAATTTTTTGCTATCAACTCATTTGAGACATAGCCTTCCGCGAGTTCTCTAGCTTTTGTAGTTACCAAAGGATGTTTCCAGTCGATGTATTCACTGCTGTTAAGATAATGCTGCATGTCCACGTTTAACTTTTTTCTACCTTCAATTTTAAAGCTTCGTTCATGGCAATAAATCCCTGTTTTGTAGCCGTTTCAAGACTGGATTTAAATAGTTTGACTAATAGACCAGTAAATTTTTCACTGTGGATAAACCGAACTCGTTCTGAAGAAATGGCTTCAATGATAAAATAATGCTCCCCATCAAAAATCCCTGGCAACAAGAAATGTCCCAGCCATCGAAATTCGTGGTTTGGTGATGCATTAAGTACTTTAGGCCGAAATGTCATTGCTTTTGCGCCAGTAGGCTGAACAAGCACCGTTAGTTGCTCACCCATTTTGGCTATGCCGGTTATGGATCGAACAAATGGATTCCATTGTGGATAATCAATAAAATTAATGAGTATTGACCAAACCTGTTCCGGTGTTGCGTCTATTTCAATTTCGGTTCTTATTTCATACATTTTGATAAACACCTCATTGTTGATTGATACTGTAAGAGTCTAATGATGAACGCACTAAACGAAAGCAAACGTTCTAAACCTTTTTACTGTTGCCTGTGGTCCGAAAGCAAACGCTTTCAACTATTTTCCTATTGTTTCCGTTTTGAAAGCAAACGCTTTCAACTATTTTCCTATTGCTTTCGTTTCAAAAGCAAACGCTTTCAACTGTTTTCCTATTGCTTGCGTTCCGAAAGCAAACGCTTTCAACCGTTTTCCGATTGCTTCCGTTCCGAAAGCAGTTGCTTTAAACCTGTTGACGATTGCGTTCAGTTGGAAAGCGATCGTTATTAATTTTTTTCCTATTGATAGAGCCTGGTTTGTGCGGATAAAAAATCTTTTGCTGCTAATATCGGGTATTAAATGTTTAGACAAAAACGGGACTGCGGGAACACCTGACGTGATGCTAAGAAATATAATATTAATTAACCTACATATTATTGGAATATAGGTCTATAGTGATCTAAGTTAGAGTAAATCAGGCAAAACGACTATGTATAAATTAAAGATTAGTTTCGAATTGGCTAAGATAATATTATCAACCTAATCTTTGGTGCGATCTAGATCTTGCGCCAATAATGCATTTAATTCATAAGGAGAATCTTATGAGAAAATTTAAGGCCATTTCAACTTTTACCCGACTTTCGATAGTCGAAAAAGCCTCGTTTTGCCGGAATGTCATTGTTAAAATGACAAATAATGCAACTTTTTCCGCCCCCGATGTTCCTTTAGCTGACGCTTTGGATGCCTTAAACGCTTTTGACGCCGCTATCCTGGGCGCTAAAGATGGTGGACATACCGCTATTTCAATCAGAAATGACTGTGAGAAAGTAGTTGATGCAAAATTCATCCTGCTTGCAAGATATGTCGATAGAATTGCAGCGGGAGATGAAACCACTATTTTAAGTAGTGGTTTTAATGTATCCAGACAGCCCAGCATTCCCAGCAAAGATACTCTTACCGTCAGCGATGGTGCTTTTCCTGGTAGCATCCATCCAAAACGTATACCAGTACCCAATGCTGGCTCTTACTGGTGGCAGATTCGTTTGGCAGGAACAACTGAATGGATCACTTATGTGAGTACTCAAAGCAGTATTGTTATATCGGATTTAACGGTAGGCGCTGTTTATGAGATTCAAGTCGCTGCGGTTACATCACAAGGTCAACAGCCATTTTGCTCAATAGTGACAAAATTAGTGGTTTAACCGCTATTGATGGGTTTGACTCATTGTAATACCCAGCACTGGAGATACCCGTGCCGGGTGTTGCATTGTATACGCAGTGTTAAGCATTAAATTTGATGATATTTCCGATTTATTGGGACAATGTATCAATACAACAGAAATTTTAGATTATTAGGACTCTTAATATGAAACTTAAAGTTATCATTCACGAAGCGGAAGAAGGCGGTTATTGGGCTGAAGTGCCATCAATACCGGGTTGCGTTACACAAGGTGATACTTTTGATGAATTATTGAGCAATATTTATGAAGCGGTAGAAGGTTGTTTGGCCGTTGATATTGATGAAGCTTCCATAACCGGAAATGACAGAGTAATGGAGATAGCCGTTTGAAGGCAATGAGTGGTAAAAGACTTTGTCGGTTGATGGAAATTAAAGGATGGGAGCTAAAGCGTATTAACGGAAGTCACTGTATTTATGCTAAATCAGGAAGTAATCTACGTATTTCTGTGCCAGTTCATGGCGACACGGCATTAAAAATGGGCCTACAAAAGCAACTGATGAAAATGACCAATATTGATGAATCTGAATTGTAAAAAGAAATGTAGGTACTAAATACCTTAAGGGGGAACAGCGTTTAAACCTCTTATTCTCCCAGTCATCCAACTTATCCACAGAAGCTGTGGATAAGTCTGTGAGTTAGTGATTGAGTAACTCTCTAACTGCATAATTTTTCTTAAATTTAGTTAGATTGTGTAATAAATGTGCAATAAACTTACCTGATTAATAATCAATCACTTACGATTTGTTTGATGAGGTTTAGGTTGTTTAGGGCAGGTTTTTTATTTGATCTTGTTTGTCAATAGGTCATTGTGGGTAAGTGATGATTAACATATCAATTATTTAATAACAGCGTAAAAACTTAACTGGTGTTGCTTATTACGAGTACAACAGGTATCTGAACGAGGTTTCTAATAAATATGGTGAATATAACTGGGGTCAGAGTAAACTTAAATCTTCGTTTTCCTGTATACTCGATGTTTATTTCAATTGGACAAATTTGAGCATTCTTTTTTGCAATCATTGGTAAAACATTAACGTTCAGCTTAATACATAGTCGTAATGTCTAAATACATTAACCTTTTGCTGGATAGATTGTCCTTTCCCCAAGATACGACAACCTTTTGCTGGATAGGTTGTCCTATTCCCGAGATACGACAATCTTTAGCTGGATAGCTCGTTCTTTCTCTTACTAGCAAAGGCCAACCATTTTAAAAGGTTAAGCTTAATAAGTTATACGTAACTCATCAGAACTTGCCTGACTTAAAAATCGTGTTGATTGACAATGTTTATTTTGAATGTCGCTGCTAAGACTACCTGACAAAACCCTTGATCAATAATTTGTTGTTCTGCAAGTTGCTCAAGAGTCAGATTGTTATCAATGCGTGCTGATTTAACCAGAATAAGTTCATCAGCCTGAATAGTTTTTGCTAACAAGGCGGCCAGGCTATCAGAAGTAATATCCCAGGAGGCAGGAACAGAGGCTTTATCAAGTTCATCAATAGTCGGTGACCAGATGAGTACTTCACCTTTTTTAAGTCGCTGCTTAATGTCTAGGGTTGAGGTAACAATTGTAAACTGACTTTTAAGACCATGAATTAACAAGCCCATTTGTTGCATGGCTAAAATAGCCATTCGGTGAGCAGTGGTATCGTCAAACTGCCAACGCCCTTGAGCGAGTCTGACCTGATCGGCAAAGGCACCCCCGCCGGGTACTATCACGACAGGTTTATCGTTATACTGCTGTTCCAGTCGATCTAAGCAACTAACCAGGGTCTCTGACTGAGAGAGACTGCCACCCAGTTTAATGACTATCATGTTTCTCTGTTAGTTGCTCTAACAAGGTGAGCATGGCACTGGCTTTATCAAAGCTTTCCTGATATTCCTCTTCCAGTTTGGAATCATAAACAATGCCGCCACCCGCCCAGAATCGAATGGTGTTGTTAGAATGAACCAGTGTTCGGATAGCGATATTAGTATCCATATTGCCATTAAAACCTATATAACCAATCGCACCACAATAGATGCCACGACGGTTGGGCTCCAGTTCTTCAATGATTTCCATAGAACGAATTTTAGGCGCACCGGTAATGGATCCACCCGGAAAACAGCTTTTTAATAAATCCAGGGCATGTTGATCTTCGGCTAAAATCCCTATAGTGCAACGGTTCATGCGGCTGTGGGTGGTGCTAAATCGACAACAACGGTGGATATGTCGAATACCTATCTGCAATGGGCCAAGAATAATCTGGCGTTAAACACGCATTCGGGTGAGCATACGTTTATTCAGGCTGATTGTCTGGAGTGGTTGGCTAATCAAGCGAGTCAAGCCGATAGTCAGCATTATGATTTGATCTTTCTTGATCCGCCGACATTTTCTAATTCAAAGCGCATGGACGATGTGTTTGATATCCAGATTGATCATGTGCAGTTGATTAAAAATGCGGTGAGCTTGTTAAAGACGGGTGGTATATTATATTTTTCGACTAATTTTAGGCGTTTTAAAATGGACTACGAGGCCTTGTCTGGCTATGATGTTGAGGATATGACTGCGAAGACCATTCCAGAAGATTTTTCTCGAAATCCAAAAATTCATTATTGTTGGAAAATAAAGTATGACGCGTCGAATTAAGTTATTAATCTCGGGTCGGGTACAAGGGGTATATTTTCGTTACTTTACTCAAAAGAAGGCTAAGCAACTGGGTGTTAATGGTTTTGCCAGGAATTTGCCTGATGGACGGGTTGAGATAGTAGCTGAAGCTGATCATGAACCGATTAATCAGTTAATTGAATGGAGTCATAAAGGCCCTATAACAGCTCGTGTTGATCAGGTTGAGTTTGTTGATATAGAAATCGATGAGGTTTTTACCACGTTTGAAATAAGGTAAGACTCAACTTAGATATTCTCAGGTAAGTACAAATATAATGTTCAGAACGCGGCTGGTAATATCAGTTGCTATAAATACTCACTGATTAGTATCAAGAATGGTCGGCTCATTAGTGCCAAAAGTTGCCAGACGGTTACTCCAAACCAACGTCCGAATTATATGTAATTGCTGTCGTTTAAACCGCTCCAATGAAAGGTATCTTAAGATATTCAAAAATATTAATTCCAAGATGTGTTATTAAACTGGTCTTGAACCCTAGTTAAACAAATAGTTTATGTATGCGCACGAAAAACTCGCTGAATAATATTATCCGGTAGGTTAATACGATCAAACGCAGTTACAGGATAAAGATAGTCTTCACCAGATTCATCAATAACTCTAATTTGACCATGCTTTTCTGCATCGGCATCTGCGACTATCTCATAGAGTTTACGCATTTCCAGTGATACTTCGTAGCCATGGTTATCGACACAGACAACAAATTCGTGTGTATTCATAGTTATATATCCAAATAACGCTTAATTTTAAATTCGCGCTTGCCAATGCCATTAGCTTCATACCAGTGAAGCTCTGCATCGCGAAGCGTCCCATCACTTAAACGAACAATAGCGAAACCTTTACACTTACGCCAGTTACCCAGGCCATGAACTTTCCTAAGACGAGTCAATTCTCTGATAGCAGAGCCACGAGCAAAGGTCTCAGTTTGTCTGATTTTACCCATTATTTCAAAGTCCATTTAAGAATTCTATCACGACTATCTCTATCTGGCTAAGGATAAGGTCACTCCAATTCAGTTATCACTGAGTCTAACCTTTGATTGTCGATCGATAGTTAAAGTTAATATGCACGTTAGTCTTTAATATCAGTAGATTAAATTAACGCATTCGCCACCCAATTAAACCTTTACTACCCTTAAATTCATCAATATCTTTTTCGCCAGATAATAAATATTGTAATAATGACTTGTTTTGGAACCTGCAGGTCTGCGTAATGCTTAGGAACGTGCATTAAATAACTTAGGCAACTTCAGGAATTATCACTTCAGGAATGGCAGTGTAATTCCATTGCCCGAGATGCTTATCAAATACAATTCGCATTGATTCTTTAAACCCCTCCATAACTTTTCTGCCCGTCTCATAAATCCTGTTAAAAATACAGACAAAGACTTTTAATCCTGCTTTTGTAGTTGTGTTTTCTATTAACTCTTTCATAAATAGATGGCTGGTTAAAATCATGCCGGACATTGCGCGAG
>QVQE01000028.1 GCA_003584865.1 Methylococcales bacterium | reverse complement strand
CCCACCACCGTTCAAGGCAGTCGACAATAAAATCACTCGTTTCGAACGAGACACCGAAGAGGATGGTGAGCAACCCCGTCATCCTGTTTAAGATACCAAAAGGCGCCAACTTATCTTTGAGACCCCTGTCATGGTCGTCAGCTTTGACTGCTTTTCTACAGCGTGAGGTGCCTCTAACCCCAACGTAACCGTCTTGCGATCCCAACCAAAAATCTTTTCAGCTAAGTGCGGTTTTGAATTCAATTAATCAATAGACACCTGTGCTTGAAACTCTCGCCTTGTTGCCCCAGTTAATTTTTTCGCAGCATCTTTAATCGTAGCTATGTGTTGTTTCGATCAATTGATCATGATCTTTGGTTTTGATCGGTAAAATTAGGTCTATAGCATACATCAGTTTTAAGGGGGATCTGATGCAAATTAGTGGCGGTTATTTTTTGCGAGTTACCTAAACGACAAACATAAACTCTGATTCCAGTTCCAGCCGTTCGCCTGCCACTGCTTCGCTCTGGCAACTGTGGCCGAATCAGGACAAATTTAGGCATCAATGGCGGTCTCCAACATTTGCGCCCCTTTGTTCCGCTTCTTTTCTGGCCAGCTCGGCCTGTTGCTGCTGAATTTGCATTTGCTGTTGTGCTTCCTGCTGACGGGCTGATTCCTGTAATTGCTGCTGTTGCTGAGCCTCTTGTTGAGCACGTTCGCTCTGTTGTCGCTGAATTTGCATTTGTTGTTGCTGTTGCGCTTCTTGCCATGCACGCTCAGGTTGTTGTCTTGGTAATCTTTCTAATTGCTGTTGCTCAACAATGGGAACCGGAATAGATTCTCGTATATTAACGGATGGTTGCTGGGCAGACTGAAATGTACGCTGGTTTCGTCCTATTGGAGATTCTGGTACTGGAGAATGATAACTATTATTTCCATTCGGTTCCGAAAATGCGGTGGGCAGTTGCCTATGTATTCCGACCAATCGTCCAGGCAATCGGGTATCCTGATTATTGGGTTGTATTGAACCCATTACAGGTTGCTCTGTTCTGGTTCCATCGGGTCTTTTGCCATCCAGCTGTCTTGCCAGTTCTTCATTTTGTTTGATTTCCTGAGAACTAGGGGCAGCCATTGGCAATCGGATAATGTCAGGATGCCCCTTCTCATGTCTGTTTTTATAATCAATTACTCTGTCATGCACTGTAGGCGCAATATGTTCAATCGGTTGTTTAGTGATAGTTTCTATCTCCCTGACCGGGATGCCCTCATTGACAATGGTGTTATGATTCCAGCTTAAATTATGTGTGTTGTGCGTCCTGTTAATAATTTCCCGATTTTCTTGCGATGGAAATATATGTTCTCTGATATGACGACGAGGAAGATCATAATCTCGTACGATAATCCATGAATACCACGGTAAATCGCGATCATAGTCAAAATAACTGGTATTCAGGCCGACCCCGGGCTGCCATACCACATTCGGTGGCATTGGAGACCAGGCTGCATAACCCTCACCCGAACGCCAGAACACCCAAGCGGGTGCCCAGACATTCCCAGGTACCCAAATCCAGCCATACCAGTCATCCCAAGCCCAGCGTCCATAACGAAAAGTTGCCCACCCCCAAGGCTCATCCGCAACCCACAGCCAGCCATATTCATCTGTGTTTGCCCAGTATCCATCCGTGTAGGGTCGCCAATCAGAAGCAACATCGTTTGGATACCACACTTCTCCGTAAACAGGGTGATTTACCCAGACTCCATAGGATGAAAGAGCATCGAAAAAAACACGAATGTTGACAGTGGCATTAGGATTAGAGTTAGCTTGACTTTGTGGGGTAACAAAAAAGCTTGATGATAAAAGGGTAATCATCAATATCAATGATAGTAAGTTAAAGCGAGGACGTATATTCATTGGGTTGATCTCATCAAAAAGAGTAGGGATGCGGCAATATTCTAAGCTCGGCTAGCTGAACAAGAGCTTAACTTAAATGATGCCATGATGAACTCAATGGTTAGGTATTTACACACAGTTCGATCCAGTTTTTTACCGTGTTTATTCTTATTCACGTTATCATTCCGCAGTGAGATAATCAGGAGGCCAGTTTATGAACGCCCAAACTGTAACGTTTCGCTTCCAGTTTCCATAAGTCGTAAGCCGCCTGTGCAGAAAGCCAGGATTCGGCGCTTTTTCCAAATCCAATGATCAACTTCAAGGTAAACGCTTCCATTATGGTTTAGCCAATCCCCCTTTTGGTTTTAAATGGGAAAAAGATCAAAAAGCCGTTAACAAAGAACGGGTGGAGTTGGGTTTTGCTGGTCGCTTTGGGGCTGCATTACCGCGTATCAGTGATGGTTCCATGTTGTTTTTGCAAACACTGGTTTCAAAGATGGAAGCGCCAGAACATGGGGGAGGGCGTGAGGGTATCTTGTTGTCAGGTTCACCCTTGTTTAACGGCAGTGCCGGTTCGGGTGAGTCAGAGATTCGTCGTTGGTTATTGGAACAGGATTTTGTCGAAGCCATCTTTTCACTGCCTAATGACATGTTTTTTAACACCGGTAAGAGAAGCCAGAATTGCCGCGATGCTCTCGGAGGTCGCGGAATGAGGTTTATCTTTTCAGTGTTATACTCGCACTATAAAAAGCCTACCATTCCTGAGTGGCTTATAATTTGCGCAAATAACAGAGATTAAAGATGACTAAAAAAAGAAAGTTAATCACCTTCGACTGGGCCATAAAACGCCTGTTGCGCAGTAAAGCCAACTTTGGCATCCTGGAAGGGTTTTTAACTGAGCTGCTTAAAGAAGACATTACTATTCTGGATGTGTTGGAAAGTGAAAGCAATAAAGACTACAAACTCGATAAATTTAATCGTGTTGATCTAAAAGTACGCAACAGCAAACAAGAAATAATCATCATCGAAATACAATATGATCGGGAGTATGACTACTTACAGCGTATATTTTATGGAGTTTCAAAAACAGCCATAGAGCATCTGGAAGAAAATGCATCCTACTCGGGTATCACCAAAGTTATTTCAATTAACATCCTCTATTTTGATCTAGGCAGCGGCACTGATTATATTTACAAAGGCACGACCCGCTTTGTGGGTTTACATAATAATGATCTTTTAGAACTCAACACTAAACAAAAACAACTGTTTAAAAAAGACAGCGTGGAATCGCTTTACCCTGAATATTACCTGATCAAAATCAACCGCTTTAACGACATCACCAAAGACACCTTGGATGAATGGATTTACTTCTTAAAAAATGAAGAAATTAAACCAGACTTCACAGCAAAAGGCTTAAAAGAAGCCGAAGAAAAGTTTAGCATTATGAAACTGCCTGAAGACGAACAAAAAGCTTATGAGCATTACCAAGATGATTTGCATTATCAAGCCAGTCTATTCGAGTCTTCTTTTGGGGATGGTTATTATGAAGGTGAAGTTATAGGGATAGAGAAAGGCATCGGAATAGGCAGGGAACAGGGCGTTGAAATAGGCAGAGAGCAAATGACAAAAAATATAGCTTTCAACTTAGCTAAAGAGGGCACAACCCTTGAGATAATCGCTAAGGTGACAGGTTTGTCACAATCAGATATTAAACAAATTTTAAGCGATTTAGACCACCAAGCGCGAACATAAATAAGCTGACGATTGAGAGAGCAAGATAGTTTAAACGTGAATACAAGCGTTTCTATTAACGATTTTATGCGTTCATTTCAGAACAGAATACTGCAAATGCTTTTGTAAATTCTGGATGAAGGATGCCCCGACATCCTTCGTCTGCATGACTGAAGTATATTGTGGGAGTCTGTTGTTGTAACCGATACAGTAGTTGAAAGAGTCCTATCACTCTGTCCTCGTTCCAGTCATCACCTGGTTTGTAGTCTAAAGCTAATACATCATCTTCAACCCAAATATCAACATCAAATAGTTCAATACCATTTACTTTTAACCCTGTCAGGCTATGGGAAAAAGATTCAAACCGTCCTTCACCAAACTCCCGTTCAGGATGAATTACTTCATTAATCATTAGGCTTTTACCGCGTTCAAAACTCCAAACTTTTTGATTATGACTAGACCCACAAAAGCTGGCGAGAGTGTGAAAGGTGGACAACATGTCCTCCTCAGATAAACCGTCCATCCATATATCAGGGAAACCATCATAAGTATCGAATAGGTGTTTGATAAAAGGCCATGGGCTCATAATAATATGCTCAATGTTAAGAAGAGACTTGTTAAGTTTTCAAATTTCAAAAACACCCCCATGCTGATTTGCGTTGTGCAGAAAATGTGCCGTTATTAGAGGATGTTAATGCGTACTTTCAGCGTGAAGTATACCGCATGTGCCCGATGCCTGGATTGATGAAACGAAATGTGATGAAAAAGATGGGAAGGCAGGTATTGTCGGTTATGAGATAAACTTTAACCGCTATTTTTATCAATACACCCCACCACGGGTCTTGCACGACATTGATGCCGATTTAAAAGCCAGTGAAGCAAGAATTGCTGCCGTGCTGGCAAAGGTCGCGGAATGAGGTTTATAGGCTGCGAGTCCGACCAGTCTTTCTCACTCAATTACACTCACTAAAATCAAATTTGTTGATATACTGCTGGCATCTTGAAATTAGTTGGAATTTATTATGGCAACGATTACGTTTGATACCTTAAAGTTTGCCAATACGTTGAAAGAGGCGGGTGTGCCCTCTGCTCAAGCGGAGGCTGAAGCTACTGCACTTTCTGAAGTATTAGAAGTTAACCTTAAGGATCTGGTTACAAAGCAAGATTTGAAATATGAGGCGGAACTTCTGAGACGAGACATGCATGACATGGAGCAGCGCTTAATTATTAAGTTAGGAGCTCTTATGGCATTTTCAATTAGTATTGTTGCAGCGTTGGTTAAATTGCTTTGAGTAAATCAGCTTCAATGACTGTTGGCAGTTCACTTGTATTAATCTTCAATCGATCAATAGACTGCTAAAAAATTAAATGAGACTTTCAATTCAAGAAAACAAAGCCGTATGTAACCTATTAAAGAATCAAGATCCTAATGGGCGCATATACTTATTTGGTTCTCGTGTTGATGATAATAAAAAAGGAGGGGATATTGATTTGTTTTTTGAAACATCCGCTCCTTTAAATTTAAAACAACAATTAACCCTTGAATATCGCTTATCCGTAGAGTGCGATACCAAAGTTGATTTGTTAGTTAAAACCCCAGACCAAGAAGAGCAGCCCATATTTATGATCGCCCGTAATGGGATTTTGTTATGAGCAAGGAAAAAGAAATTTTGCTCGGTAATATAGATGCGTGCAAACAACGTGTTGAGAAATTATCTTACTCGTTAAACAAAAATCGCCCCTTATTTCCACTGACTACAAAAACCGTTGCTCAATTGTCGGATGAGCAAGAAGAATCTATTGATGCACTCATTTTGCGTTATTCCCAAATAGTATCAATGATTCAGGATCAAGTATTTAGAGGCATTGCGTATATTGAACAAGAAGATATTAGTCATAAATCTAACCGTGATAAAGTTCTCTTAATGGAAAAATTAGGCGCTATTCATTCTGCTGATGAGTTTGGCACAGCCGCAGTGTTAAGAAATAAATTTGCTCACCATTATCCAGAAGCCATTACAGAAAGAATGAATCGACTCAATCTAGTTATTGAAGAAGCTGATTTTATGATTACAGTTTTTGAAGATGTATTGGCATTTATGCGTTTTAAAGGCCACATCGAGTGATTCTCGCAAATTACCGGCCTTAAAGATGACTAAAAAAAGAAAGTTAATCACCTTCGACTGGGCCATAAAACGCCTGTTGCGCAGTAAAGCCAACTTTGGCATCCTGGAAGGGTTTTTAACTGAGCTGCTTAAAGAAGACATCACTATTCTGGATGTGTTGGAAAGTGAAAGCAATAAAGACTACAAACTCGATAAATTTAATCGTGTCGATTTAAAAGTACGCAACAGCAAACAAGAAATAATCATCATCGAAATACAATATGATCGGGAGTATGACTACTTGCAGCGTATAAGGTTACACTGATTACGGCTATTGTTCACTGGTTTTATTGGTAATTTAAAACAGCGCATTTGTTACAAATTACCAGCACCAGAATCTCTAATATTATACGTGGATAAGGTGTTGTTTAATGATTTGATAACACAACATCAAAAAATAACTCAACATCAAAAGTAAATTAGCGATAGTGTGTCAAGGTAAGCCGCATCACCCTTAATTTGATGATTGAATCATGAAAACGGATACCTTGTTTTACCGTTTATTTCAGCGAGCGCCTAAACTGGCCCTGGAGTTATTAAGGCTTAAACTATGTAGTTTACCTTTAACCTTCTGGGTGAACACATTTAACGTGTTCACCCAGGTTAAAACAGTAACTGGCTATCTAGGCAACTCAGAAGATCCCATTAGAAATTCATCAACCGCTCTGGCCACTTGACGACCTTCACGGATAGCCCAAACCACTAGCGATTGTCCACGCCGTCCATCACCTGCCGCAAACACTTTTTCAACACTGGTACTGTATTGCTTGTCATTAGCCTTGATTTGACCGCGACCATCCAATTCAACACCCATGTCCTTTAGCAAACCTTCATGTACGGGATGTACAAAACCCATAGCCAGTAATACTAAGTCAGCTTCCAGGCTAAAAGCACCGTCCGCTTTTTCACTCATTTTCCACTGACCACCTTCTTGCTTCCACTCCACTGTAACCGCATTTAAATGCGTAATCACGCCA
>QVQE01000177.1 GCA_003584865.1 Methylococcales bacterium | reverse complement strand
TGAAGCCGTACCCACGCCTGCATCAACGAGAATAGGCACCTTAGCATTTTCTATAATGGTTAAAATATTGTATGGATTACGGATGCCTAAACCTGAACCTATCGGAGCGGCTAACGGCATGACCGCAATACAGCCAATGTCTTCCAATTTTTTTGCGGCGATAGGATCGTCATTGGTATAAACCATCACATCAAAGCCGTCTTTAACCAATAGTTTAGCGGCGGCATAGGTTTCTTCGACATCAGGAAACAGTGTTTTCTGATCAGCCAATACCTCTAGTTTAACCAACTTATGGCCACCCAATAACTCACGACCCAAGCGACAGGTTCTTACCGCATCTTCTGCGGTATAGCAGCCGGCGGTATTGGGTAATATAGTGTATTTATCGGGTGAAATAACATCCAGTAAATTGGGTTCACCCGGGTTTTGACCAATATTAGTACGTCGAATAGCCACCGTGACAATTTGAGCGCCACTGGCTTCAATGGCTAAGCGGGTTTCTTCAAGATCTTTATATTTTCCCGTGCCCACTAGTAATCTTGAGTGATAAATGGTTCCAGCAAGAACAAACGTATCTTCTTGACCACCACCAATCGCGTGGACTATTTCTAAAGCATCTTGATCGTGTAACATTTGAGTACTGTGTTGTTGGAAGGGTAGTATTTCTTTATTTAATTCAACTGCAATTTTCTTTCCAGTTAAACCCAGGCTATCAATAACATTTGCAACAGTGATATTTTCAGCATATTCCTGTGTTTCACCATTCACATAAACAATCATTAGTTCAAACTCCCGTTGGAATTGATCTGTCTGCGTGTTTTGACGGCGGCGGCCAGATTGCGTAATAAAGGTGCTGTATCTTCCCAAGATAAACAGGCATCAGTAATGCTTTGACCATACGTCAATGCTTGACCTTCAATAACATCCTGATTACCGGCTTTTAAGTGACTTTCAATCATAACACCTATGATTCTAAGGTCACCATTAGCAATTTGGTTGCAAACGTCATGACCTACGATGAGTTGTCGTTGGCATTGTTTTAAGCTGTTAGCGTGACTAAAATCGATCATGATATTAGGTTTTAAGCCGGCTTGTATCAAGCCTTCTGCCACTTGTTCAACACTCACCGCATCATAGTTAGGACGGCCATTACCGCCTCTTAAAATAATATGCACATCTTCATTACCTGTGGTTGAGAAAATAGCCGAATGTCCGGCTTTAGTTAGCGATAAGAAATGATGAGGACTCATCGCCGCTCTAATCGCATCAATAGCAATTTTGATGGTGCCGTCTGTTGAGTTTTTAAAGCCGATGGGACACGAAACCCCAGAGGCTAGTTCTCTATGGCCTTGGCTTTCTGTCGTTCTAGCGCCAATAGCGCCCCAGGCGATTAAGTCAGACACATATTGGGGTGAGATCAAGTCCAGATACTCGGTAGCAGCCGGGACGCCCAGTGTGTTGATATCGAGCAAAACCTGTCTGGCTAAGCGCAAGCCTTTGTTGATATTAAAACTAGAATCAAGATCGGGGTCATTAATTAAACCTTTCCAGCCCACTGTAGTACGTGGTTTCTCAAAATACACCCGCATGACAATAATCAGCTCATCTTTTAGCTCATCTTTGAGGATTTTTAATCGACTCGCATAGTCTAATGCCGCTGTTGTGTCATGAATTGAACAGGGACCTACGACAACCAGTAAGCGTTCATCTTCGCCACTTAACAGATTATGAATCTCTGTTCTTGCGGTAAGTGTTGTTTGTGCTGCCGTCTCGCTAATAGGGGTTTCATCGTGGACTTGAGCGGGTGGAATGACTTCTTCAATGCCACAAATTCTCAAGTCATCAGTGTTATATTTAGTTTGCATGCTAGCTACCAAGCTGTTGCTGTCACAACAATGATTATTAAATCATAGCATTTTAACTGTTTTCGGGAGTTTCTTGTGAGTTTTTACTATTGAATTGCTTGGATGGCCTTTTCAAGTGTTAAAAAACTATAGCTAAAAGGCGTGGTAGTATCAGCATTAATATCTTCTCTAGTAATCTCTGTCCAATCATTCCAGTCGATTTCAGGAAAATAAGTATCACCTTCAACGGCTTGATTAATGAGGGTTAAGTAAAGTTTATCAGCGAGTGGTAATAGCGCTTTATAGAGCTCAGAGCCGCCAATAATAAACAGTTCGGGCGTCTGTTTACAAGCGGCTTCTAATGCGGTCTCGATAGTATTAAAAACCAGGCAACCGGCTGGTTGATAGATCGTATTTCTGCTGATGATGATATTGGTGCGTCCTGGTAAAGGTCTGCCAATAGATTCATAGGTCTTTCTACCCATTAAAATAGGCGATCCCATCGTGATTTGCTTAAACTTTTTAAGATCCGCTGATAGATGCCAGGGCATTTTATTATTAAGACCGATCACTCGATTGCTCGCCATGGCGACGATAAGAGATATTTTCATTTTCTTTAAGGGTATGCTTTGATATTCTTTAACGATTAACGGCTTAAAATAGCATATTAAAATCAGTCTATGAAAAATATCTTGCTTGTATTTACCGGTGGCACTATTGGTTCAATAGCGTCCGAGGGCACTATCAATACCACGAATACGGCTTCCTATAAACTGCTAGAGCTATTCAAGCAGCAGGATACTAGTCATCAGCCCGTTAATTTTACATCTATCCAGCCCTTACAAATCTTAAGTGAGAACCTTGCGCCTAAGGCTTGGCAGTTATTGATTCAGGCGATAGA
The DNA here is from genome assembly GCA_003584865.1 of Methylococcales bacterium. Classification (GTDB taxonomy): domain Bacteria; phylum Pseudomonadota; class Gammaproteobacteria; order Methylococcales; family Methylomonadaceae; genus Methylobacter_C. The sequence goes on along the minus strand of QVQE01000177.1, from coordinate 4,077 downwards.
AGCCGAGCAACCTGAGCAGTTTGATGGCATTATTATAACGCACGGCACGGATACCTTGGCTTATACAGCATCAGCGCTCAGCTTTTACTTTAATGCGCTTAAGATTCCTTTATTGCTAGTGTCCAGTGATTACCCTTTAGACGATGTTAGAGCGAATGGTTTAAATAATTTTATCTGTGCGGTTGAGTTTATTCGTCAAGAGTTGCAAGCGGGTGTTTTTGTCCCTTATTGCAATCAAGGGCAAAGCACGCAGATCCATAGAGGATCGCGTTTGACTTGTTCTTTACAATTGACGGGCGATTTTTTTAGCGTGCAAGCCAAGCATTTGATGGACTATGAAAATCAGGTCTTTAGTCTATCTGCTTCAGCACTCAATGAGTCCAACCATGAATTAACGCCTGTTAAATTAAAGGCAGACTTTTTTGACCATATCTTGATGATTAAACCCTATCCAGGGCTAGATTATAGCCAATTCAATCTGGATCATGTTGAAGTGGTTTTGCATGATTTATACCATTCAGGTACTGCCTGTGCTTCAAATCAATGGGGTGAAAATCATTCATTGCTTAATTTTATCGCCCGATGCACTCAACAACATATTAAAGTCTATCTGGCGCCTTCGATTAAGTCAGTTGATAGTTATCAAAGCACGCGAGTTTTAATAGAGCAGGGTGCCAACATGATTTGGAATACGTCCATTGAGGCCGCTTATATTAAGTTAATGCTGGCTTATGGTAATTTTACGGAGGAGCGGCAAATAGCTGAGTTCTTGGAAAGGAATATTGCCCGAGAGCATTTATGACGTTTTTCCGGTATTAGTCAATATCAACAACGAAAGTCAAGAGCAAGAGCATCCTTACATCCCCGCCCTACAGAGACGGGTTTTTTCGGACAACATGGATAAATTATCCAGGTTACAATTTTCACAAGTAACTGCCGCTTTAGTCGTTGATGAGTTGGATCTTAAAGTTGATGTTATTGGATTTATCATTTAAAAAAGAGTTTTTACTACCGGGCTAATATCTTCTTCGTAATCGATACCATCAATGCCAAAACCGAATAACTTTAAAAAGTCATCTGTATAAGCTTTATAATCAGTCAGCTCTAACAGGTTTTCTTCAGTCACTTCAGCCCAAATCGCTTCAACACGGGCTTGTACACGGGCTTCCAATTCTTTTTCATCAACGCGATAACGGTTGGCACTATCAATTCTTGGCTCATCCGTATACAAACATTCGGTAAACAAGCGTTGAATTTGCTCAATGCAATGTTCGTTAGTGCCTTCTTCTTTCATGATTTTAAATAAAATCGATAAATACAAAGGCATTAAGGGAATAGCCGAACTGGCTTGAGTCACTAACGCTTTTAAGACCGCCACATTAGCACTGCCGTTTACGCTTTGTAGTTTTAAATTAATCGCCTTAGCTGCACGATCTAGATCTTCTTTTGCTTTGCCAATAGTGGCTTGACCATAAATAGGCCAGGTTAATTTATCACCCAAATAAGTGTAAGCAACCGTTTTTGCATTCTCGGCTAACAAATCAGCTTCTTGTAGAGCATCAATCCATAATTCCCAATCTTCCCCACCCATTACTTTCACGGTATTAGCAATTTCTTCTTCAGTAGCCGGTAATAAGGTAATCTCGTTGATTTTTAGTTTATCCGTATTTAGATTTTTTGAAGTATGAGCGGCACCAATAGGCTTAAGAACCGACGTATAAACCTGTCCAGTGACTGGGTCAGTGCGACGTGGAGAGGCTAAGCTATAGATAATTAAATCAATCTTGCCCAAGTCCGCTTTAATTTTCGCTAAGACCTGATCTTTTATCGCCGTTGAAAAAGCATCGCCATTAATAGTATAGGCATATAAACCGGCTTCTGCAGCCGCATCATGAAAAGCCGAGGTATTGTAGTATCCAGCAGACGCTGTTTTTTCTGAAGGTGGTTGTTCATAGCAAACACCTAAGGTTTTTGCACCTGCGCCAAAGGCAGCCGTAATGCGAGAGGCTAAACCATAGCCGGTAGAACAGCCAACAACCAGCACATTTTTAGGACTATTGTTTGTTTGCTTGGCTAGCTGTCCATTGGCTTTGATATAAGCAATTTGTTCTTCTACATTTGCCTTGCATCCTTGTGGATGTGCGTTAGTGCAAATAAAACCTCTAACCTTGGGTTTAATAATCATAAATCGACCTTACTAAAAATAAATGAGTTTCTATTGAAATTATCAGAAAAATAGAGTGGCTAAATTATACACTAATGACCCTATCATGTATTAATTGGCGTATCTTCTTGATAACGACGACTGACGAATATAAATAACACAGCCGTTATTAACATTAAACCCGTAAAAAACCAGAAATAACGGGCACCGGCTAATTGACTCGTCCCATCTGGATTATGTATAAAGAAGTTAACCGCACTGGTAAACAGATTACCCACCGCTACCGATAAATAATAAAAAGCCATGATAAAAGACTTCATGGTTTTGGGCGCTTGAGTATAAGAAAACTCAAGGCAAGTAATTGACACCATCACTTCCGCAGAGGTTAATAAAATATACGCTAATAATTGCCAAACAATAGAAGGTGTTAACCCCTCATCCAACTGCATTTGTAAAATACTCGGTATAGCAAAAGCTATCACCGTTATGAATAAACCAATCTGCATTTTTGTCAACGGTGTTAAGGTCAAAACCCGACTCAACAAGGGATAGATCACATAAGAAAACAAGGGCACTAAAAGCATAATCAATAAAGGATTAGCCGCTTGAATTTGTGAAGGCAATAATTCAACACCCAACACCATCCGATCCATTTTCTGAGCCTGCACAATCCAGGAAGATCCTGTTTGATCAAACAGCGCCCAAAACACCGCAATAAAAGCATAAATTGAAGCTAGCTTAGCTAAACACGTTAAGCCGACTTGACTGCACATTTCCTTAATAAAATGAATTCCAGCAGGAGGGACATGCACAAAACGATAACGTCCAGACCAAAAAATGAGCGTCGCTAATAACATCAATAATCCCGGTACCGCGAAAGCAACACTCGCCCCATAATGCTCTAATAACCAGGGTATAATCAACATAGCACTAAACGCCCCCAAGTTAATCGAAAAATAAAACCAGCTATAGACTTTAGACATTAAATGCTGATTACCCACTCCAAATTGATCGCCAATATGCGCAGACACACCCGCTTTAATCCCACCGGCTCCGATAGCAATCAGCGCTTGCCCCAACAATAACCCCATTCGGGTGTTATCAATGGCTAAAGCAAAATGCCCCAAACAATACAGCGACGATAACAAAATAATGGTTTTATATTTTCCTAATACCCCGTCGGCCAATAAGGCCCCTAACAAGGGCATAAAATAAACACTCGATACAAACAAATGAAAATACCCTTGGGCTTCATTGTCTGACATTACATCCCGTTGACCGGATTCATTCAATAAATACTGGGTCATAAAAACCACTAATATGGCTCTCATCCCATAATAGCTAAAGCGTTCAGCCGCTTCATTAGAAATAATATAAGCAATACCTGTTGGCAAAGACGTTAATGATGGGTCTGGTTTTGTGTTATACATAAGATTACATTTTTAAGGACAATTTATAGATAATACCGATTAAAGGGTACTATATATGTGTTGACAGATCACATTTTTTTGCTACCATAAATATACATTGCTTATCTATTAAATGGAAAAAATGACAGTCACAGCTGCAAAATGGGGTAATAGCCTTGCAGTACGCATTCCGGCATCTGAAGCGAAAAAAGCATCAATCAGGGAAGGTGATGAAGTCGATTTAACCGCCTCACAAAAAGGCAGATTAATCCTGCGAAAAATAAACAAAGAGATCAATTTTGATCATTTATATGCACAAATGACCCTTGATAATTGCCATTCAGAAATCGACTGGGGTGTTTCTGTAGGACATGAGGATATTGAATGGTAAACGTTAGTGGTTACTCAGGCATAGACGGTGTGACCAAAGCGAATCATGGTTAATCTGTTCTAACTTTACGAAAGAGTTCTAAGGTTAAAACTAAATGTAAATGTACTCATCGT
>QVQE01000052.1 GCA_003584865.1 Methylococcales bacterium | reverse complement strand
TCGAGCTGCCCAGCTCGTAACCGGGTTGGAGTTTGTTGCCAGTGCCTCCATCGTACGGATGGTGCTAAAGGGCGCAAGTGCATTTAAAAACTCTGAAGTAAACACCTGGTTAGTGCCGAGTGCATATCCCGGACGTAACACTTGCAGATTCTGAATGCCCTTAGTGGTATTTGAGAAAGTCAGTGCAACATAGCCATCAGTCGGTCTTATAACCAGATCGGCCGTGGTGGTATTGGTTGAAGGATTATAAACTACATTTTGAACAACACCATAGTTGTAAGGTCTCACCGTCGCCTGACCCGTAAAACTCACCTTGTAAGTGCCAAACATACTGGGGTAAGTGGTGGTCAGTGGGCGTCCTAAAGGGTCTGAGGGCGGTGTCAGAAAAAACACCCCAGAATCTGTTGTTGGCCAGCCATTCGCGTCCAAAGGCACTGGGCAGACAACGGGGTCCCATGGGCAGTTTAAGGAGGCAAAGCCACGAGCCTGTTTCATCACATCAATAAACGTGTGTTGTCTATCACCCCAGTCGTTAATATAACTGATATTGACGCCCATTTTAGAGCCCGCATTAACGACAGAAGAGGTCACTGTTAGGGTGGCATTCTGGGTTACAGTGCTTCCATCAGAACCCGTGCAGGTTAATGTGTAAATAGTTGTGCTATTTAAAGCTGGTGTAGTAAAGGTGCCTGACAACGCCTGAGAGCCACTCCATCCACCTGCGCCGACGCAGGTAGTAGTATTAGTTGAGGACCACGTTAGCACCGCAGTCGAACCCATCGTTATCGAAGTGGGGTTGGCACTGAATGTCAGCGTTGGTGCAGGAGTGGCTGCTGCTGAGGATAGTGTTGTTTCAAAAAAAACAATAGTCAGTAACAACAACTTTAATATATTTTGAGTTTTCATAACCGAATTCCTTAAGAATTGTCCATTTAGGACAACCCAATTTATTATTCACAATAGGAGAATGATAATAGGCGTTTGGCATAGGCTGTAACTAAGGTCTATGTTAAAGACAGCAGTCGGCGAATGCCTGTCGTTTCGATGGTTATGTCGAGGCGCTTGTGTAAGTCTCTAGTGATTTATTGTTGATAGTGCAGCAAGGAGAGTGCATGCAAAAAAAGGAGGATATTTTTCTAATTATGTTCATTTCGGTCACCTTAATAAGTTATAAGATGTTGAGCAAACCAACCGAGCCAACTCAACAAATGTTTAGTAGATTATTGCAATATTATAAATAGAGATTTAGTTATGTCGTTAGTATAAAAATTACTCTTTAATTTAAAATTACCATTCTATTTATAATAAGTCAAGAGTATTTTTAGGTCAGATTACGATAACTCTATTTGTCATTAGGGGCTATTTCAGTGATAATCGTTTGACTCATTGCATGTACTTTTGTGTTATTTTGTTTTTCTAGATTGCATGGCGCAAGATTTCTTCAATGGACATTTAATTTTTATCCCGTCTTAAGTGGTTAGTCAAAATGTTTAAAGAAAAATTAAAAAAGCTTAAGCAATGGCGTAAAAAAACTTGGCGACGTTTGCTAGGGCGATCTGAATTGCATGATTTTAAGCGGCAACAAGCTAAGTTTCGAAAGCGCTATCCAAACTATGAGCTAGGCGTTGGTACATATGGGATGCCTATTGTACATGACCTGGATGAAGGCAGTACTCTACGTATTGGTTCCTATTGTTCGATTGCGGGGAATACCCAAATATTTTTAGGAGGACAACACTGCATTAAATGGGTTACCAGTTATCCGTTTCCAGAGTTTTTTCATGAGGCAAAAAACATTCAAAACCCTATTGCCACCAGAGGAAATGTGATCATTGGCAGCGATGTTTGGCTTTGTGCTAATAGTACTATACTCTCAGGAGTTACCATTGGACATGGTGCTGTTATTGCAAATGGTGCTGTAGTTAGTCGCGACGTCGAGCCTTATGCGGTGATGGGGGGAAATCCGGCCAAAATGATTCGTTGGAGATTCGATGAGCCAACAAGAAAAGCATTGTTAGAATCTTCATGGTGGGATTGGCCAGAAGAAGAAATACGTCAAGTCGTGGATAAGTTATGCTCAGAAAATATAACAGTGTTTATAGAGTATGCGCGTTCGCGTAAACAGATATTGTGATAACTCAACATGGTCAGTATCCCTGTGACATTTATTATTTATAACTACTTTATTGATGCCATAATAAGTCATTGGCAGATGCCTGTTATCTTCATTTATCGCACTACATACTTAAATAATTCATGAACCCATCAAAATTCGCCATTACTTTTGCTTGTTACAATCAAGTTGACTATACTCGTCAATGTGTTGATAGCATGGTCAAGCACGGGCTTGATTTGAGTCGCCTGGTTGTCGTGGATAATGGTTCTACGGACGAAACACGCAGTTATCTTGAATCCTTACCGCTAGGCGGACGTATTTTTAATCAAGCTAATTTAGGATGTGGTGTAGCCTGGAATCAAGGCGCTTTAGCTTTACAGGCAGAATGGACGATTATTATGAATAATGACGTCTTGGTCTCAAAAGGATGGATTGATAATTTGATTACTACCGCCGAACAAAATGGTTTAAAGATTATTTCCCCTTCATTAATTGAAGGACCGCTTGATTATGACTTTGATGCGTTTGCCGATGAGTCCTCTATTAAAATGAAGTCGGCCTTACGTCTAGGTGCGCGTCACGCGGTTTGTCTAGCAGTGCATCAATCTGTATGGATGGATATTGGTTATTTTCAGCCGATTCCTAAATTGTTGGGCTATGAAGATTCGATGTTTTTTCATGAGGCAGATAAAGCCCATATTTCTACGGGTATGACAGGGGCTTCCTGGTTGCATCATTATGGTTCTATTACTCAAACGGCAATGAAGCAAGAACGCGGCTTGTCTCAGAAAGACGGATTAGGCTATCGTTATAATTATAGATTGTTACAACAAAGCTGGTTAGAGCGAAAACTTAAAAAAATAAAACGTGTCCGACAGCAAAAACGGTGGTGTCAACAGGAGATAGCGGAGTTTGGTCAGTCAATGCACGGTAAAAGAGAGCAGTGCGCTTTTGTTTGGGAGTAGCTGCTCATTTATTTTTATTATTTAATCAGTCATGCTTAGCGTCATTATCATTACAAAAAATGAAGCCGTTCATATCGGTCGCTGTTTGGAATCGATTGCCTGGGCTGATGAAATTATTGTGCTGGATTCAGGAAGTGACGATGATACTGTGTCAATTTGTCGCCGTTATACCGATAAAGTGTATGAAACTGATTGGCCGGGATTTGGTCTTCAAAAACAACGCGCCTTAGATAAGGCAACGGGTGACTGGGTTTTATCGATTGATGCGGATGAAATGGTTACGGCAGAGTTACGCGCAGAAATTGAGCGAGTGATGCAAGAAAATAAACTTCAGGCTTATGAGATTCCTCGATTATCCAGTTATTGTGGCAGGCAGATGCGACACGGTGGCTGGTGGCCTGATTATGTTTTAAGATTATTTCGTCGTGATGTTGGCCGTTTTTCTGAGGCAGCTGTCCATGAGAAAGTGCTCGTTGAAGGAAAAGTAGGGCAGTTAGTGTCCCCTTTTCATCATGAGACAGCAGTCAATCTGGAAGAAATCCTGGATAAGGTCAATAGTTATTCCTCTTTGGGGGCTCAGATGCTACATGAGAAAGGGGTTCGCTCTTCAGTTAGTAAAGCGGTTTTAAAAGCGCTTTGGATGTTTAATCGAACTTATTGGCTTAAGGCTGCCTTTTTGGACGGTCGTCAAGGTTTGATGCTGGCTGTTTCTAATGCCGAAGTCACTTATTATAAGTATCTAAAGCTTTTGGAATTACAGGATAAATGATTTCCTCTGGCTTATTTCGTTAAGTCATTCTACTCGCGTGTTCTCTATTTTTTATTTTTATGACTCTGCCCTGTTTTTTATCAAATCCTCCGACGATTACGCGGTACTCAACACCGTTGCCTGTCGAGCAACCCTTATTTTCAATTGTTATACCGAGTTGGAATAATGTAGAGTTTTTAAAAATGTGTGTGGCGAGTTTACGGAAAAACTCCCGCTTTAAGCATCAGATTATTATTCATCTCAATGAAAGTAATGACGGCTCAAAGGCTTGGGTTGAGCAAAATAATTTGGATTATAGTTATTCAGAGGCAAATATTGGTATTTGCTATGCGATGAATATCGCCAGAACCTTAGCAAAAACAGACTATCTGGTTTATTTTAACGATGATATGTATGCTTGTCCTGATTGGGATTATTGGCTGTATGAAGAAATCAAAAAGCAAAACACCCATTTCTTCTTTTTATCAGCAACCATGATAGAGCCCCGGGAAACCGGTAATCCCTGTGTTATTGCGCCTTTTGATTTTGGCAACGATCCCCGTGATTTTGATGAGGCCAGATTATTACAGGATTTTGAGCACTTAGAAAAAGCGGATTGGCAGGGTTCAACCTGGCCACCTTCGGTGGTAACTACGTTGTTATGGGATATGGTGGGAGGGTACAGTGCCGAGTTTTCACCGGGCATGTATTCTGATCCTGATTTTGCGATGAAGTTGTGGCATGTGGGGGTGCGGAATTTTAAGGGGGTAGGTAAAAGTCGTGTTTATCATTTTATGTCCAAGTCCACGGGCAAACTAACCTTTAAAGCCAATGGCTCGCGGATGTTTTTGAATAAATGGGGGGTCAGCACTAAAGTGTTTGCCCGCCATTATTTGTTACGTGGCGAACAGTGGCTTGATGAATTAAACCCACCTGTGCCAAGTTTAAGGTTAAAATTTGTACTTTTACTAAATCAGATCAAACGCCGCTTGGGTTAACGCCGGAATAGACTATGAAAAAAAACTCACTCGATATTTACAAGCGGTTGCTGGTTTATGTCAAGCCTTACACGGGCTTATTTATCATTAGTATTTTTGGTTTTCTGTTGTATTCAGGTACTCAAACGCTATTTGCGGCTTTAATCAAACATATTATTGATACTTTACAAACCGAAACCCGAGAGGGGATGAATTATTTGCCGCTCTTATTTAGTGGCTTAATTATTATTCATGGTATTGGCGCTTATATCGGTAACTATTTTTTAGCGAAGGTTTCCGTGAATGTCGTGCATGCCTTACGTTGTGAGATTTTTAATCAATATACCCGTTTACCTACCGCCTATTTTGATTCTAATAATAGCGGTTATATGATCTCAAGAATCACGAATAATGTTGGGCAGGTGACGCAGGCAGTGACGGATGCAGTGCGTACTTTTGTCCGTGAAGGGTTTACTGCAATAGGCCTGCTGATTTATTTGTTTTATTCAAACTGGATGTTATCGCTGGTGTTTATCGCGATTACGCCCATCATTGTGATTCTGGTGAGTTATGTCAGTAAACGCCTTCGTGCGATCAGTAAAAAGATACAAGAATCAATCGGTGATATGACGCATATTACGTCGGAATTAGTCGGTGGTCATCGGGTCGTGAGAAGCTATGGAGGTGAAGAATATGAACGTCAACGCTTTTTGGAAAGCAGTTTATATAATCGCCGTCAATCATTAAAGTTGTCAACGACGATGGCGATTCATAGTCCCATTATGCAATTTATTATCGCGATTGCCTTGTCATTTTTGATGTATATGGCGCTATTTTTTATGAAGCAATCCAGTGTCGGTGAGTTTGTGGGTTATTTAACCGCAGCGTTTTTATTACCTAAGCCGATAAGAAGTTTGAGTGATTCTAATAGTGATATTCAAAAAGGCATTGTGGCTGCTGAATCGTTATTTGAAATTCTGGATGAACCTGGAGAGGTAGATGAGGGTAGTTATCAGGCTGAACGATGTGAAGGCTTGCTAGAGTTTAGAAACTTGACATTTCAATACTCAACAGCCAGTGAGCCAGCGCTGATTGATATTAATTTTACGGCTCAGCCCGGACAAACCATTGCCTTGGTAGGTGCCTCAGGAGGAGGTAAAAGTACCTTGGCTAATTTGGTCTCACGTTTTTATCCTCATGATAATGGACAGATTTTATTGGATGGGGTAGAAATCAATGACTATCAATTGGCCAATTTAAGGCAGCAGATTGCGTTGGTCAATCAGCAGGTTACTTTGTTCAATGATACTATTGCCAATAATATTGCCTACGGCACTTTGGTTACTGCGTCTCGTGATCAGATTGAGGCCGCTGCAACAGACGCTTATGCAATGGAGTTTGTTTCTAAATTAGATCAAGGTCTGGATACTGAAATCGGTGAAAATGGCGTTAAGCTATCGGGTGGGCAACGGCAGCGTTTAGCTTTGGCGCGTGCATTATTAAAGGATGCGCCTATTTTGATATTGGATGAAGCGACTTCCGCCTTGGACACCGAATCAGAACGCTACATTCAAGCCGCGTTGCAGAAAGTAATGCGTAATAGAACGACGTTAGTTATTGCACACCGTTTATCGACGATTGAAAGCGCAGATGTCATTTTAGTGATCGATCATGGGCGTATTGTTGAAAGAGGATCACATAAAGAACTGCTGGCAAAGAATGGTGCTTATGCGCGTTTGCATTCAATGCAGTTTAAAGAACACAGTTCAGTTGACGAATGATCATCATAATTAAAGTAGGAGGTTGAGAGTGAAGTCATTTGTTACTGAACTTAAAGAACATCAGGCAGTGATGGACTGTTTAGCGGATTGTGCTGTTGCTATAGAGGTATCTTCAGTTCTGTTGATTGAAACATTAAAGCAGGGTGGCAAGATAATCTTCTGTGGCAATGGTGGTAGTGCGGCAGATTGTCAGCATATTGCAGCGGAGTTAGTGGTGCAATATCAAAAAAATCGTCAAGCGTTAGCCGCGCTTGCGTTGACTACAGATACCTCTATCTTAACAGC
>QVQE01000063.1 GCA_003584865.1 Methylococcales bacterium | reverse complement strand
CCATTTAATAGGGCATGCAGAGCGTTAGTGCCAATGAGCAAACGAATGTCGTTGGTAAGATCTGGACGCCGCGTAAACAGCCTTCCGTAAAAGGGCTCTTCAAGTGCGAATTGGAAATCATCTGGATTGGCTAATGGCATGGATATAAACCTTCAGTGTACAACGAACTGAAGGTTTGTGTTCATTTGTACATCGAAAGAAACCCGTTTTCAGGACTTTATAAAGCCAGGAATTGCATAAAGTGTAAACCGGTAAATGAAGGATGCCTTTTTTTGGCTCACTAATGTTAGCACCCGAAAGTAATATAGGTGGCGAAGTGGGCTGGCGTTGGCAGCCGACCCGGACTTATGAAATAAGCACCTCAAGTTATCTACAACATTATCATAACTTAATTGCCTTACAACAATCAGCCAGTGGCACGGTAAAAAGCGTCAATATAAGCGAGGCACACATCCTGGGTGTCGAGGCTCAAAGTAATCTTCAATGGCACAAAAACTGGAAAAGTGGCTTTAGTTACACGTATATGATGGCGAATAATCCGCAAACCGGATATAAGATACCCAATCGCCCCAATCATCAAGGTCAATTCTGGACAGAGTGGAAAATGCTTCCGCCCTTAACACTCAGGATTGATTTAACGTATCGTGAGGGTTATTGTGCAGATTCGCTTAACACGATTCAGATTAAAGCCGCACCTCGCGTTAACGCCAGTATTAATTATCAGGTGACACCTAAAATTAAACTCACTTTACGAGGGGAAAACATTAACAATCAGCGTACTCCTGATTTGTATGGCTTTAACTATCCCGGTGCCGCTATTTATGGGGGTGCTTATCTTGATTGGTAGAGACTGCTATTCCAACGGTTCAATTTTAGACAGCGGTAGCGGCTTGCCAGTTAGCCATTAATTCTTCTTGATGACGTACATATTAGTCAAGAACAGCACTTAGTGTCCTTCTTGGAAAACTGCCGGTAACAATTCCCGTTTTAATATCAACGGTAATCTCGTGTTCGCCATATATCGCATTACAAAACTAACTTTTCTTTTTTGCCGCTTCTTCAGAAGCATTAAATTATCGGGTTACGTTACACTAACTGTTAATCGTTATATTTTAGAAAAATAAGCAAAGCAGCCACGGCCATTATCTTTAGCTTGATAAAGTGCGATGTCGGCATGATCCATAAGACTTTCAATGTTGTCGCCGTGTTTAGGGTAAATACTAATGCCAATACTGGCACCAATTTGTACGCGGATACTTTCGGATAATTGAAAGGCTTCGGTTAATGTGGATATCACTTTTAGAGCTATTACATCCGCATCATCGGGGGATTTTAAGATTTTCTAAAACCATCACAAATTCATCACCCCCTAAACGCGCTACCATATCGCTATCACGCAAGCAGAGGGTAATTCTTGTCACAACCTGTTTGAGTAATTCATCACCCATCGTGTGCCCGAACCGATCGTTCGCCGCTTTGAATTTATCTAAGTCCATCATAAATAACGCGAAGGGGGTGTTCGTGCGTTGATTAAGCGCGATGCTATAGCTTAATCTGTCCAGCAATTTTCGCCGATTGGGTAAGCCGGTAATACTGATTATGACCTTATCTCTTTTAATCTACAGCGCCTTGCTTGGAGTATACCGTATCCGACACACACCCAGAAACGGTTTGGAAGTTGTGCTAAATTGCAATGAATATCAACTGCTACTGCTCCACTTACTTGAGGATCGTTATGTTAAATTATATGCCAATTCTGAATAGAGGACTGCGGAATCATGATTGAAAAATCATTAATTATCAATACGTAATAAAATGCTGAATTTTGTTGTGTGGGTGTAGAATGTCGGTTAAGCCTGTATCACACGGTGTTACAGGCTTAACACACGACTTAAAAATACCTTTCTGTTTAAAGGGTTAACACACATTAACTTGCTATCAAGCTTGCGTTATGCATAAGCGGTTACCCAATTGGTTGTTTAAGCGGAGCGGTTCAAAAAGAATATCAAAAGCCTTAACGTCTGTTAAAGCTTTTTCATTTGGCTATAAAATATTAATGAGCATAAATAGTTGGATCAGCTACATTCGCCTCTGCAAAGCCTGCCTTTCTAATACGACACGCATCACAAACTCCACAGGCATGACCATTAACATCAGCCGAATAACAAGACACCGTACGTTGGTAATTAACCCCTAAAGCAATACCCTGCTTAATAATCTCTGCCTTGCTTAAGGCAATTAAAGGCGTATGTATGGTAAAAGCTTCACCCTCAACACTGGATCTAGTCGCTAAATTAGCCAATTGTTGAAATGCTTTAATAAATTCAGGACGACAATCAGGATACCCTGAATAATCAACGGCATTAACACCAATAAAAATATCTTGGATATGCAATACTTCAGCCCATCCTAGAGCAAACGACAGAAAAATAGTATTTCTAGCAGGCACATAGGTCACCGGTATTCCAGTTTGAGGTGTATTAGGCACATCAATATGAGAGTCAGTCAATGCTGACCCACCGATTGAGCCTAAACCTAATTTAATGACTTTATAATCTTTAACTTGATAATCTGCGGCTATCTGAGCCGCAGCAACCAATTCGGCGTTATGCCTCTGTCCATAATCAAAACTAAGGGCGTAACAGTCATAGCCTTGTTGTTTTGCCAAAGCCAGCACCGTAATTGAATCTAACCCACCTGATAAGAGGATAATTGCTTTTTTTCGCATGAGAATTTATTTGCCTTGAGCGTTATTCCAAAGCAGCTTATGTAATTGAATTTGAAATCGAACGGGCAGTCTATCGTGTAATATTTTGTCCGCCAACTCAGTAGGGCTTTGCACACCCATCACCGGGGAAAATAACACCTGACAACGCTTAAACAAATCCTGTTCAATAGCTATCTTCTTTGACCACTCATAATCTTCATCATTACCAATGACAAATTTAACCTGATCTTTAGCATCAAGATATTGAATATTTTCATAGATATTTTTACTGAGTTCACCCGAACTCGGCGTTTTAAGATCCATCACCTTTACTGTTCTGGTATCTACAGACGATAAATCAATGGCTCCACTCGTTTCAAGAGAAACGATAAAGTCTTTATCCAGTAAACGGGTAAGAAGTTCCGGGCAGGCAGGTTGAGCTAAAGGTTCCCCGCCAGTCACGGTAACATATTGGGTGGCGTATTGTTCTGTTTCGGCAATAATATCAGCTATGTTAACTTTTTTTCCACCACTAAAAGCATACGCAGTATCACAATAAACACAGCGTAATGGGCAACCCGTGAGTCGAATAAATACAGTGGGTATGCCCACTGAATTAGATTCTCCCTGGAGCGAGTAAAAAACTTCTGTGATTCGTAATACGCTCACAATTAATTTTTTACTTCATCTAATTTATCTAACTTTTTTTGAGCAGACTGAGCCGCCGTTGACTTAGGATAACCACTTAATACTCGAGTAAAATACTCTCTTGCCTTGGTCGTATTTTTTTGATCTTGTTCTAACATACCTAAGCGTAAAAGAGCATCAGGTACTTTTACTCCCTCAGGGTACTTTTCAATAACATCATTAAAGGCTTTTAGCGCAGCCCCATTATCTTGATCAACGCGATAAGCTTCACCCAACCAATACTGTGCATTATTTGCATACGCACTTTTTGGATACTTACTTAAATAACCAAGAAAGAGCGTTATTGAGGGCTTAGTATGTCCATTTCTAAGCTCATTATAGGCTTCATAATACTCTTGCTTTTCTGCACTACCTAAAGATTGGGCAGGATCATTTGCGGGCGCCTTACTTTCTTCTGAAGCAGACACAGCAGGTGGCGTGGCCTTATTTGCCGGAACTGACTCAACTGGAGACGCAGATTCTGGGGCAGACGCACGCTCTCCCGTGGAGTCTTTAGGTTCAGCAGTTGCAGCATCAGCCACGCCAGGTGTTGCTGAAGCATTTTCGGTAGCAGGCGCAACCGCAGGCGTAGTTACGCTACTAGCTTTATTTTCAATCCCCTGCAAGCGCTCATCAAAATCCGTATACAGGGTACCCTGACGTTTTTTCAGCTCATCAATCCGATAAGCTTGCTCATCTACTTTACCAGTCAACTGCTGTACTTCAGCTTGCAACTGCTCTAAACGTCCCATCAACTCGTACAAGGTATTTGTTGATGGGGCATTAACAGGGCTAACTGGCGTTGCAGACGGTGGATAAGAAGAATGATCTACAACAGTAGGCAACTCCGCATAAACAGCATTACATGCAGATAGTAAAATAATAAGGCAAGCTTTTTTCATTGGTTTATATCTTAATTACTTGGGCTGATAAACGATTTCTACGCGACGATTTTTTTCCCACGCAGTCTCATCATTACCAAAAGCGGCGGGTTTTTCTTCGCCATAACTAACCACATTAATTTGATTTTCAGAAACACCCTGAACTTTCATTTTACTGGCTACCGACTTTGCACGCTGCTCCCCTAAGGCAATATTGTATTCACGAGAACCACGCTCATCAGCATTACCTTCTAAAGTAATTTTTTGACTTGGATTTGCAACCAGATATTGTGCATGAGCCGCAATAACAGGTAAAAAATCGGGCATGATTTCACTACTATCCAGCATGAAATACACCGTACGCTTGGACAATGGGTTACTCGGATCATTAAATTCAGGGCCTAAAGTACTGGCATAATCATCACTACCATTCAAACCTGAGCCATAGCCATTAAAACCGGAGCCACTATTCAAACCGTTTGTAGAGGCATCATTAATACCGCTGGTAGCATTCTGAGTACCGTCTGTTAAGCTATCATCCACTGCGTCATCGGTACAAGCGGTTATTAACAGGGTACTAATAGCCAATGCCAATAATGTTTTATTTAATTTCATCTTTTATTTCCAAATGTTAAGTGTAACTTATAAAAAGTAAATAGGCTTTAACCCAAATAACTAAGGAGCCCAAGCAGGTTCGCGCACTTCACCGCTATTAAAAACTAACTTTTGTTGCATTTTACCATCTAATGACACCGCCGATAAGAAACCTGTACGCCCCTTCTTTGAAGCATACAGAATCATAGTGCCATTAGGTGCAAAACTAGGAGACTCATCCGATGGGCCACTGGTTAACACATTGATAGAGCGTGTTGTCATATCCATCACCGCTATTCGGTAATCATTACCGTTTCCATGCACCATGACCAGGTTCTTACCATCCGGTGAAAAACTGGCGCGGGCATTATAGTTACCTGAAAAAGTTAACCTTTTTTCTTCGCCACCTTGGCTTGGAACCATATAAATTTGAGGTTTCCCGCCTCTGTCAGAGGTAAAAATAATACTACTACTATCAGGAGACCAACTGGGTTCGGTGTCAATAGAAAAGTTTTTAGTCAGCTTATTGACGGCTTGTGTTGATAAGTTTAAAACATAAATATCTGGACTACCATCTTTAGATAAAGTGAGCGCCAATCGTGTACCATCGGGTGACCAGGCTGGAGCCCCATTGATACCCGGAAATTCTGCGACCCGCGACCGCTCACCCGTTGCCAATGTTTGCACATAAATGGCGGCAGACTTTCTTTCAAAAGAAACATACGCTATTTTCTTACCATCAGGCGACCAGGAAGGCGACATCAGAGGTTCTACAGATGATGCCACCGTTTGAGGATTATAACCGTCAGCATCGGCTACCTGAAGTTGATGTGACTGCTGTTTGTTACCTTGGCTAGTGGTTATGTAGGCAATCCGACCACTGAAAACACCTTTCTTACCGGTCAGCTTTTCGAAAATAAGATCACTAATATGATGAGCCGTTCTTCGTAAATCAGCCTCTGATGAAGTCATCCGAAAACCTAATAACTGTCCGCCTTTGTACACATCGAGCAATTGAAACTGCACGTTATATCGTCCACCACCAACATCGACTACCTGCCCAACTGCCATATAATTCTGTTCTAAAGACTGCCAGTCTTTAAAATTAACTTCGGCGGCTGTGCTAGGTTTACTGGGCATACTTTGTTCTGCCATCATTTTAAAGTATCCGCTTCGCTCTAGATCAGCATTGACTACCGAACTGATATTAACGGGGGCACTTTGCGATGCAAAAGGAACGATGGCTAAAGGCATGGCACTCTCAACACCCTCGGTAATTTCAATTGTCAGCGCAGCAAATCCATTGGGTATACTCAAAACAAACAGTACTATTAATAATAAAACTCTGTTAAAAAAACTCACATCCACCTCTATGCCTGCACTCAAAAAAATCGTTTTTATTTTCACTCAGAACGATTACATACATCGATATTTCTATGCCTTAAGAAAATATCAAAAATAACACAATGGGCTACTTCAATAAACTAATACATTAGTAAGATAACACTTTGTTATTTAGGACTAAACAAAAATGAGAACGTTCTAAATTCCCTTGCAAATAGCTCTTTATCATTGGGTACGGGTAAAGGCGATGCTTTATTAACTGCATTTTCTGCAGATCTGTCAAAAATCTCATCCCCACTACTGGATATAACCTCAGCATCTATTACGGTACCATCAGACATTAATTTAACTCTGATCGTACACTTTAACCCCCCTTCCGAGGAAGCTGGACGAATCCAACTCCGATTTACTTTCTGCTTAATTGCCAATTTTGCCTGCTCTGCCTCTGTTGACTGAGAGGCTGCTTTAGCTTTAGCTACAGCAGCCGCTTCTGCCTCGGTTTTCTCCCGTGCTGCCGCTGCTGCTTTAGCGGCTGCCTCAGCTTCAGCTTTCGCTTGTTTTGCAGCCTCCTCTTTAGCCTGCTTTTCGGCATCGGCCTTCGCTTGTTTTGCCGCATCTGCCTTGGCCTGTTTTTCGGCTGCCTCAGTTTCAGCCTTCGCTTGTTTTGCTGCTTCTGCCTTGGCCTGTTTTTCCGCTGCTCGTGCGTCTGCCGCTGCTTCTGCTTTAGCGGCTGCCTCAGTTTCAGCCTTCGCTTGTTTTGCTGCTTCTGTCTTGGCCTGTTTTTCCGCTGCTCGTGCGTCTGCCGCTGCTTCTGCTTTAGCGGCTGCTTCTGCTTCAGCCTTCGCTTGTTTTGCCGCTTCAGCCTTGGCCTGTTTTTCGGCTGCTCGTGCGGTTGCCGCTGCTTCTGCTTTAGCGGCTGCTTCTGCTTCAGCCTTCGCTTGTTTTGCCGCTGCTCGTGCGGCTGCCGCTGCTTCTGCTTTGGCGGCTGCCTCAGCTTCAGCCTTCGCTTGTTTTGCCGCTTCAGCCTTGGCCTGTTTTTCGGCTGCTCGTGCGGTTGCCGCTGCTTCTGCTTTAGCGGCTGCTTCTGCTTCAGCCTTCGCTTGTTTTGCCGCTTCAGCCTTGGCCTGTTTTTCCGCTGCTCGTGCGGTTGCCGCTGCTTCTGCTTTAGCGGCTGCTTCTGCTTCAGCCTTCGCTTGTTTTGCCGCTTCAGCCTTGGCCTGTTTTTC
>QVQE01000020.1 GCA_003584865.1 Methylococcales bacterium | reverse complement strand
CCCATCGCAACAGCACCCTGTTCAGCCAGCCATTGCATGGCAACGGCAACTTCAGAGCTCGTAAAAATACCGCCTTGAGCCGGTGCAAAATGTTCACCCACAGAACGCTGAAGTTGCGTGATAACATCACCAAACTGACTGAGATCATTTTCAGCAACAGCCGGCAACCCTTGCATTAATAATAAATAGCATAAACGCTCTGCCTCACGTTTAGGAAAAACCGGCAACGTTTTAAAGGCCTCGATTTCCTGTTGACCGTGCAAGCCTTGCCCTCTCTGATCAAATACCAGAATAAAACGCCATGTCTCAGGAATATCCAAATGTACCAGTACAGGCGGCGTAATCGTTTTTGCTCCTCGCCCACCATCGACTACTAACCCACCCTGTTCAAAGACACCAATACCAATACCCGAACGCAAGCCTCTATCCATTAAGGAAGCAATTTCACGAACCGTTAATCCTAACCCATAAAAGGTATTAAGCGCGGAACCAATAGCCAATGACATTTGGGTTCCCGACCCCAAACCAACATGCTCTGGGATAGCGGATTCTATGCTTACAGCCAGTTTATCCGAAACATTTAGAGCTTTGCACATCAACGTCAAACAGTTATCAGCACGCTTTGCAGAGGGTCCTGTAACTAATCGTTCATTCGAAACAGTGAGTGATAATTTTGTAGCATGCTCATTGAGCGCAACGCCAATACTGCCAAAATGACGCCCCAAGGATCCGCTTAAATCAATAAACCCCATGTGCAACCGAGCCGGAGCAATAACTGAAACTTTAGAAGGGTGGCGTATCAAGCGAATAGTGTCATGTTTGATTGAAAAATGGGCAAATTATACAGCATTCACAGGCTCACATAAGGACTTAAAAGCAAAAAGAGCTTGTGACAAATCCGTGACGACTAAATCAGACAACTGGATAGCCATTAAATCAACCGGCTCTGTTGAAGGCACAAAAACGGAACAGGCTCCTGCTGTTACTGCCGCCTGAATACCCGCCAAAGAGTCTTCAAGGATTAGACAATCGGCAATAGACACCTTCAGTCGTTCAGCGGCTTTTAAAAAAATATCAGGTTCAGGCTTACCTTGAACCACATCATCACGTGTAATAATAATTGAAAATACGTCTTTAATACCCGCCAACTCAAGACATTCATTAACATTAATCGTTCGACTGTTCGTTGCTAAACAATAGGGAATATTACACTCGTTAATAAAGTCTAGTAACTGATTAAAGCCCGGCTTTGTCTCAATACCATCAATAGACACTTGCTCACGCCAAAAAACACCACTGAGCTGGTTAAATGATTTCAAATCGAAATCTGCACCCAAACAGGCTAGTACTTTTCTCTCTATAGCCTTATAGTGTAATCCAGACAAAGAATTTAAAAAGGGCTCGGTAAAATCAAACCCCATTGATTTTGCAGCGGTCTGCCAGGCTTTGAAATACGTCTTTTCGGTATCCAAAACCAAGCCATCCATATCAAATATGACTGCAGCAAAATCAGTGAGTTTACGCATGGATGACCTTAATATATTCACCCACCGCTTCACGAGTGGAGCCCACCACAATACGTTTTAAACCGGTCTGTGTTTGCTCTATTTTTCCTGAGACTTCAATCAGTTCTCCTGCAAGCGCTTGACCGGTATACGTCGCAGTAAAACACACGATAGCCTCATACTCTTCATGGCTTATTTTAAAAACCGCCGGATAATCAAAAGCATAGGTATCATCCACAACAAGGCATTGCAGCGTTATCACTCCGCTTTTCTGATAACTGACTGTGTCAGTATTTGGCGCGTCACCAATAAAATTCAAATCAATCTTACGTTCATTGATAAGTGCCTTATTACCTTTTCTTCGTTCATGCCAAACGTACTCAGAAAAACTTACATGACAAGACCGTCGATTATAAGAGGAGAGCCACGCCTCCTCCGTCAAATCTTGTAATTGATGCTGCCTTATCAATTTAGCAACCTTTTCTCTACACTGATGAAATGTATCGCGTCCGTAACAAATAAGATCAATATCCGAACTTTGCTTTTGTACACCTACCAAAAGTGAACCTGTAATACCGATCTTGGATAAATCCACTCCGTTTTCTTGCAATAAATAACACAGTTGAATCAGATCAGCTTCAATCTGGTCAGACTGTTTTTTATTCAAAATTTGTTGCAGACGTTCTCTGGGTTGGTAATGCTTAACAATTCTATCAAGCGCTACGGCATGTAACTGAGCATCTAACACCGGAGAGTAATATAAATAACCCGGGCATTGCTCTTCAAGCATCGCATTCGCTTGCTCAGTATCGACTTTAACCCATACCCCATCAACTTTAATATAACGTAAAAAACAGAGCACGTTACCCTGTTCTGTACCATGGGCAACGACCGCAAAAATAAATCCTTCAGCCGTCTCAATAAAGTCCTTCGATAAAAACATCAGTTTATCTCACGAAAATAGGATCATAATGTGCTTCGTTCTTACTTAACAATGTACTACAACTCACTATAAATATATTTTTTTATTGAAACTAAGCGCCTAATCACCTATGCTCATGGGCTTAAGTTTTAGCTTAAGCTGAAACCTAAGTGCTCGTTATTATGCCCTAAATCACACCCACAGGAGACTGTATGAAGATTGGTATACCAAAAGAAATTCACCCTGGCGAAAAACGTGTTGCAACAACACCTGAAGCGGCTGCACACATAATAAAGCTGGGATTTTCCATCAGCATCGAAACGGGAGCAGGACTTGACGCAAATATTTCAGACGAAGCTTACCAAGCGGTAGGGGTCGAGATTGTAAACGACACCCAAATACTTTGGCAACAGTCCGATATTATTTTAAAAGTACGCGCACCCGAACATAACCAAACACTCAATAAAGACGAGGTAGAATTACTATCACCCGGCACCTGCTTAATCAGCTTTATCTGGCCCGCGCAAAATGAAGCTCTCATGCAAAAGTTGGCCAATAACCAAGTCACCGTGTTAGCCATGGATAGCGTTCCACGTATGTCCCGTGCGCAAAAACTGGATGCCTTAAGCTCTATGGCCAACATTGCCGGTTACCGGGCTATTGTTGAAGCGGCGCAATTTTTTGGCCGTTTCTTTACGGGTCAGATTACTGCCGCCGGTAAAATCCCTCCGGCTAAAGTACTTGTGATTGGTGCGGGCGTTGCCGGTCTTGCAGCGATTGGTACCGCAAAAGGCATGGGTGCTATCGTCAGATCGTTTGATACCCGACCTGAAGTAAAAGAACAAATTGAAAGTATGGATGCCGAGTTTCTCATGCTCGACTTTAAGGAAGAAGGCGGCGGCACCGGTGGTTATGCAAAAACCATGTCCAAGGAGTTTATAGATGCAGAAATGGCGTTATTTGCCGAACAAGCCAAAGAAGTTGACATTATAGTCACCACTGCATTGATTCCAGGCAAACCCGCACCCAAGTTAATCACGGCTGCTATGGTAGAATCAATGAAACCTGGTAGCGTTATTGTTGATTTAGCAGCCGAACAAGGGGGTAACTGCGAATTAACTGAAAAGAATCAAGTCGTCGTCAGACATGATGTGACTTTGATTGGGTACACCGATTTACCCAGTCGTTTAGCAAACCAGTCTAGCCAGCTTTACGCCACTAACCTGCGACACTTGTTAACTGAGCTTTGTCCTGAAAAGAATGGCAAGATCAACGTCAATATGGAAGATGAAGTCATTCGTGGCACAACGGTCATCAAAGAAGGCAAAATCACTTGGCCACCACCAGCACCGAAACTTTCTGCCAGTCCGACACTCCAAAATGCAGCCGCAACGGACACACCTAAAGAATCAACTAAAAAGTCGTTTCTTCCAGCGTTTGTCAAGCAACTACTACCCATTGTTACTGCAGGGCTTATATTATTTGGGATAGGTGCCGTTGCGCCTGAGTCGTTCATGACGCATTTTACCGTCTTTGTACTCTCTTGCTTTGTTGGTTATCAGGTCATCTGGAATGTTTCACATTCTCTACATACCCCATTAATGAGTGTAACTAATGCTATTAGCAGTATCATCGTCATCGGTGCCATTGTGCAAATTTCCACCGCTAATTCAACCGTCACTATTTTGGCGGGTTTAGCCATTCTTTTAGCCTCTATCAATATTGTCGGTGGCTTTTTTGTCACCCGCCGTATGTTAGAAATGTTTAGAAAATAACAGGAGATCACAATGTCACACAGTTTAGTTACGATGTCATACATCGTTGCCGCCATCCTGTTCATTCTAAGTCTTAGTGGCTTAAGTAATCAGGAAACAGCTCGTAAAGGTAATTATTACGGCATGTTAGGCATGGCCATTGCCATTATTGCTACCACTTTTAGTGGTTCTGTTACAGCTTTTGGTATTTTAGTCGCCGCCTTAATCGTAGGGGGTGCTATTGGTGCTAGAGCCGCCGCTAAAGTTGAAATGACGCAAATGCCCGAACTGGTTGCGATCATGCACAGCCTGGTCGGTATGGCAGCCGTGTTAGTCGGTTATGCCAACTTTATGGATCATGCGATTTCTATTTCAGGTGTTGAAAAAACCATCCACGAAGTAGAAATTTATATCGGTATTCTTATTGGTGCGGTTACATTTTCAGGCTCAGTCATTGCTTTTGGTAAACTTAGCGAAAAGATTAGTGGTAAACCCTTGTTATTACCGGGTCGCCACTGGCTAAATCTACTATTACTGATCGCTGCTATTGTTTTAGGTTATGTGTTTTTGCAACAAACCGAAGCCGGTGGGGATGCCATTATTCCATTAGCAATTATGACCGGTATTGCCTTAATCTTTGGTATACACATGGTTATGGCTATCGGGGGTGCCGATATGCCGGTGGTTATTTCCATGCTGAATAGTTATTCAGGATGGGCGGCGGCGGCAACTGGGTTTATGCTCAGTAACGACCTGTTGATTGTAACCGGCGCGTTAGTGGGCAGTAGCGGTGCCATTTTGAGTTATATTATGTGCCGCGCGATGAACAGACATTTTTTAAGTGTTATTGCGGGTGGATTTGGTACGTCCTCAGGAGGAGAATCAGCTGCGATTGAAGGCGAAGTTCAACCCGTTACCGCAGAAGAAACCGCCCAGTTACTTAAAGAAGCCAAAAACATTATGATCATTCCTGGCTACGGCATGGCCGTTGCCCAAGCTCAACATACGGTTAATGAAATCACCAAATTGTTAAGGGATAAAGGTAAAAAAGTACGCTTTGGCATCCATCCGGTCGCTGGACGTATGCCAGGACACATGAACGTATTATTAGCAGAAGCCAAAGTACCTTATGACATTGTTTTTGAAATGGATGAAATCAATGATGATTTTCCCAATGTAGATGTCTCCATCGTAATAGGCGCGAATGACATCGTTAATCCGTCAGCACTGAATGACCCTAATAGTCCAATTGCCGGAATGCCGGTTATTGAATGCTGGAAAGGCGAAACAACTATCGTTTTAAAACGCAGTATGGCATCGGGGTATGCAGGTGTAGGTAATCCATTATTTGTTTTAGAAAACACCCGAATGCTATTTGGTGATGCTAATGCAACTATGCAAGCCGTATTAAAAGCCTTGAAAGAGTAACCCTTATTCTGCTGGCATTAAACATTGATTACGACTTATATAACGTTTTAAAATGAATTAAACTAATCCAACAATCACTACTTTTTTGGAGTCACTTATCAATGCAAAATCACTGTATTAATCGATCTTACTTAACCAGCGCTTGCTTAGCGTTATTGCTCTCGGGTTGTGCGTCTGAGCCTGTCCCACCACCGCTCACTGTTTCGCCCATTCTTTCTGGTGAAAAAATGCTCAGCGAAAGCAAAGACATCGCTAATTTAGGCGACCGCTGGAAAAAAGGTAAGCAATTGATAGATCAAGGCAATATTTTAATCCGTGATGGCAAGAGCAAAATTGATGAAGGCAATCGCATGATTGATGAAGGGGAAAAGATACAACGCGAAAGTGAAGAAAGCTATAAAAATATTAAACAATAACTCTGTTTAATGCTTAAGAAAGCAAGTGATCACATAACGCGATCACTTGCTTTTATTTCACATAAAAACCTATAACTCTCGCGTAGCACTAAATTTAATATCCGGCCATCGCTCTTCTGTCAACTGCAAGTTGACTCGACTATTTGCCAAATAAACCAGGTACCCCCCCCCATCTTCAGCCAAATTTTCAAATACTTTCTTTTTAAACTCTTCAAGTTTCGCTGGCTTATCTGAACTCACCCAGCGCACGGTTGAAATAGGAGCCGCATCATAGACGCATTCAACATTATATTCACCTTTCAAGCGAAAGGCCGTTACATCAAACTGCAAAATCCCCACAGCCCCCAGAATTAAATCATTATTTTTTAATGGCTTAAATAACTGTGTAGCACCTTCTTCCGTTAATTGTACTAAACCTTTTTGCAGTGCCTTTGCTCTTAAAGGATCTTTTAAAATGACACGCCGAAATAATTCAGGAGCAAAATAAGGAATGCCTCCAAATTTGAGTGCTTCACCTTGAGTAAACGTATCTCCCACTTGAATAGTACCGTGATTGTGCAACCCTATGATGTCACCAGGATAAGCCTCTTCCACACTCTTACGGGTATCTGCCTGAAAAGTAATCGCATTACTAACCTGAATACTCTTGCCTAATCGAACATGTTGAACTTTCATGCCTTTATCGAATTTACCCGAGCAAACTCTTAAAAAAGCAACTCTATCTCTATGAGAAGGGTCCATGTTCGCTTGGACTTTAAAGACAAAGCCTGAAAACTTTTCTTCTTCGGGATCAACCACCCTCTGTTCTGCTTGCCTGGGTCGCGGAGAAGGCGCATATTCTGCAAAAGCGTCCAATAATTCGATAATACCAAAATTATTTATCGCAGAACCGAAGAAAACAGGGGTTAAATTTCCAGCCAAATACTCTTCTAAATCAAACTCATGACTTGCGCCTTTAACCAGATCTATTTCGTCACGCAGTTCTTCAGCCTGTTCTTTAAGAATTTCATCTAACTTAGGATTATTCAAGCCTTTAATCACTTCTGCCTCAGCAATCCTGCCCCCGTGCTGAGCGCTAAACAAATGAATTTCATCCTTGTACAAATGATAAACCCCCTTAAATCGCTTACCCATACCAATAGGCCAAGTCATCGGAGCACATTTAATATTTAATACCTGCTCAACTTCGTCCATTAACTCAATAGGTTCACGCCCTTCTCTATCCAATTTATTGATAAATGTTAGAATAGGAGTCGTGCGTAATCGGCACACTTCCATTAAATTAATGGTACGCGCTTCAACCCCTTTAGCAACGTCGATAACCATCAATGCCGAGTCAACTGCCGTTAAAGTACGATAGGTATCTTCTGAGAAATCTTCATGACCTGGCGTATCAAGCAAATTGATAATACAGTCTTTATGCTCAAACTGCATGACAGAAGTGGTTACAGAAATACCCCGCTCTTTTTCCATTTCCATCCAGTCGGAAGTCGCATGACGTGCTGCTTTACGTCCTTTAACAGATCCTGCAAGCTGAATAGCACCTCCAAACAACAGGAGCTTTTCAGTAATCGTTGTTTTACCTGCGTCGGGATGTGAAATGATAGCGAAGGTACGGCGCCTTAGCAGTTCTGAGTTTTGTTCTAACATGCTTTATTAACTTGATTTACCAAAATGGTGGAATTATACCTTTTTATTCAAGATGATGTATTGACCA
>QVQE01000115.1 GCA_003584865.1 Methylococcales bacterium | reverse complement strand
CTATCAATCTCACATGCCCATGGGTACTCGGAAAGTGGCAAATGACCCATCGTTTTGGCACTATTATTTATTACTCAAGTTAATTCCTTATTTAATCGTGATTGCATTTTTTACTATCCGACCACAGACGATTCATACTTAAGCGTGCAGTTTCAATGGCGGCTTTAACAGTATTAGGTGCTGTGCCACCAATATGGCTACGTGCGGCTACCGAACCTTCTAACGTTAAGAAACCGAATACATCCTCTGTCACCAATGTAGAAAAGGTCTGCAATTCGGCTAACGAGATTTCGGATAAATCACGTTGAGTTTCGATGCCTAAACGCACCGCTAAGCCCACGACTTCATGTGCATCTCTAAATGCCATGCCTTTTCGAACCAGATAGTCAGCCAAGTCGGTCGCTGTGGCAAAACCACGCTTTGCAGACTGATACATGTTTTCTTTCTTGGGACTGATGTGGGGCACCATATCCGCATACGCCCGTAAGCAATTGATTAAGGTATCAGCGGTATCAAAGAGCGGTTCTTTATCTTCTTGATTATCTTTGTTATAAGCTAACGGCTGGCTCTTCATTAACATGAGTAAAGACATTAAGTGACCGGTGACTCTACCGGATTTACCACGCACCAGTTCCGGCACGTCAGGGTTTTTCTTCTGAGGCATAATCGATGAACCCGTGCAGAAAGCATCAGGCATTTCGATAAAATCAAATTGAGCGCTAGACCATAAGATTAATTCTTCAGAAAAACGTGATAAGTGCATCATGATCAAACTGCCTACGGCGGTAAACTCGATAGCAAAATCACGATCACTCACTGAGTCTAAAGAGTTTGCAGATGGGCGACTAAAGCCCAGTAGTTCAGCAGTCATAAAGCGATCAATCGGATAACTGGTACCCGCTAAAGCGGCTGCCCCTAAAGGCATTACATTGAGGCGCTTACAACAGTCTTGAAGTCTTTCGTGGTCACGAACCAGCATTTCAAACCAGGCCATCAGATGATGTCCAAAGGTAATCGGTTGCGCAACTTGTAAATGTGTAAAACCGGGCATAATAGTGTCGGCATGTTGTTCGGCTAAATTTAGAATGACCGTTTGTAAGCGGACGAGTTGGGCGCTAATTTGCTGAATCTCGTTACGTAAATATAGGCGGATATCGGTTGCCACTTGATCATTACGGGAGCGACCGGTATGTAGCTTTTTACCCGCAATACCGATTAAATCAGTTAACCGGACTTCGATGTTCATGTGCACATCTTCTTGCTGGATTGACCAGACAAACTCACCCTCAATGATTTCTGTGCTTATTTGGTTTAAGCCCTGAATAATGGCGTCACGCTCAGTTTCAGTTAAAATACCGCAGTGTGCTAGCATTTTTGCATGAGCGATAGAGCCTTCAATATCTTGTTGCGCCATCCGTTTGTCAAAATCGACTGAAGCGGTAAACACTTCTACAAAAGCATCGGTGGCTTGGGCAAAACGAGCGCTGGAAAGTTTTTCGGAATTAACTGTAGTCATGTGTTTTTATACGGAATAACTTAAAGAAGAGAAATTATACAGACAAATACAGCGTAATAAATAATTAAGCCAATATGATTCTCACTCATGCATAATGATTCACTAACGCACCATCAAAAAGTGAATCAGAGCATGAATGTGTTAAGGTAGGCAGGCTATATCACCTGTTTCACTATTAACGCTTGTCACAAAGGATCTCTTTAATGACCAACACCCAGCAGTCATCAATACTTGATAACGGTATTGCTGTCATACACTCTAATAAACTGGAATCGTTGTTAGAAGTAGTGACGCATTGGTTACAGACCTATCCTTTAGCCCCGCTTGAAAATGAAGTGTTTCTGGTTAATAACAATGGCATGGGGCAATGGCTTAAGCAAAATCTGGCGAAGAACACTGCGCTAGGCGTGGCGGCAGCACTGGAGGTTAAATTGCCCTCTACCTTTATCTGGCAGGTGTATCGTTGGGTGTTAGGTGACAAGATTCCGCAAGATCAATTGTTAGCCAAACCGGCCTTGGTTTGGCGCTTTTATCGCTTACTACCCAGCCTATCCGCGAGTGCCGGTTTCTCTATTTTATTGCAGTTCTTAAAAGACGACACCCAAGCGCGCAAACGTTATCAATTGGCAGAACAATTAGCCGATCTATTTGATCAATATCAAGTGTATCGTTCCGACTGGTTATCGGATTGGGCAGAGGGAAAGGATGTCCTACGAGATGCAAAAGGAGACACAAGTCCTTTGCCTGAAGCACAACGCTGGCAAGCCTTACTTTGGCGGGCGTTGCTAAACGATTTGGGTACACAAAATAGTTATATTGCCAGTCGCGCCTCGGTACATGCCGAGTTTATGGCGCAGATAGATCAAAGCCAACCTAAACTACCAAGACGGGTGATTGTCTTTGGTTTATCGACGCTGCCCCAACAAGCCTTGGAAGTCTTGGCGAAAATAGCCCAGTTTTGTCAGGTGGTGTTGTTTGTGCATAATCCTTGTCAGCATTATTGGGCCGACATTATTGAGGATAAAGAGTTATTAAAAGCCGAGCGTCAGCGGCAAAAATATAAGACCGGCATGAGCGCCGACTTAAGTCTTGAAGAATTGCACCAACAAGCTAATCCTTTATTAGCCGCTTGGGGTAAACAAGGTCGTGATTATTTGCGCTTACTGGATTTGTTTGACGACCAGAGTGCTTATCGTGATTGGGAGTGGCCGGACAATAAAATTGATTTGTTCGAGGACTATGGTGATGAGCCACAGCACCGAAGTTTATTGCAACACGTGCAACAATCCATTTTAGATTTAGAACCCATTCCAGAGCAGCCGATCATTTTATCAGCACTTGATGAGTCTCTGGCGTTTCATAAAGCCCATAGCCCTCAGCGTGAAGTTGAGATTTTGCATGATCAATTATTAGCGCGTTTTAATGCCGCCCAGAAAGCGGGTCAACCGTTACATCCGCGTGATGTGATTGTGATGGTTCCCGATATTAATAGCTATGCACCGCATATTCGTGCGGTGTTTGGACAAATTGATCAGACTGATAAACGCTATATTCCCTTTAGTTTGGCAGATCAACAACAACGTGGACAAAATCCGTTATTAAATGCCTTGGAAGTCTTATTAAACTTACCTGATTCACGTTTTGAAGTCAGTGAGTTTCTTGGCTTGTTAGAAGTGCCGGCACTCAGGAAAAAGTTTGGGATTGACGAGATCGCCATTCCAAAATTGCATCAATGGGTGCAAGAGTCGGGTATCCGTTGGGGCTTGGACAGTCAGCAACGTCAACAAGCCGTCGCCATGCCAGAAACGCTAAGTGCTAATACCTGGGAGTTTGGTTTGCAACGGTTATTATTGGGCTATGCGGTAGGTGCAGGACAGGCGTTTAATGGGATTGAACCTTATGCTGATATAGGGGGACTTGAAGCGCAATATCTGGGTGGCCTGTTTTTGATACAGGAAAAGCTGGCGGCTTATGTACACAAACTGCGTCAAGCTCAATCTGTTGAAGCATGGCAAACGTTGTTATTAACTTTATTGGATGATTTTTTTGTCGCGACTCAAGAGCGAGAGTTAAAAACCCTGGAGACCTTAACGCAAGCATTAAGCCAATGGCAAAATAACTGTCGACAAGCCCAATTGGGGCTGGATGAACGCTTACCGGTTAATATCGTTCGCGAAGCCTGGTTAAGTATTGTTGACGAACCCAATCTGCAACAACGCTTTTTAAGTGGGCGAGTTAATTTTTGTACCTTAATGCCGATGCGGGCGATTCCTTTTAAAGTCGTGTGTTTATTAGGCATGAATGACGGTGATTATCCGCGTACTCAACAGGCGCAAAGCTTTGATCTGATGAGTCAGCGTGGACATTACCGTCCGGGTGATCGTTCACGACGACAAGATGATCACTATTTATTTTTAGAAGCGGTATTGTCAGCGCGTGAACAGCTTTATATCAGTTGGGTGGGGCGCAGTGTGCGAGATAATTCAGAGATTCCGCCTTCGGTGTTGATCAGTCAGTTACGGGATTTTCTGGCACAAAGCAGGTGTCCTGAAGGTATAAGGCCTGAAGGCATAAAGCGCCTGGAAGATAAGCCGAATCAATGGCTGGAAGCGTTAACAGTCGAGCATCCTTTGCAGCCCTTTAGTGTTAATTATTTGTTAGCGGATAA
Source organism: Methylococcales bacterium (assembly GCA_003584865.1). Classification (GTDB taxonomy): domain Bacteria; phylum Pseudomonadota; class Gammaproteobacteria; order Methylococcales; family Methylomonadaceae; genus Methylobacter_C. Next base: position 3,784 of record QVQE01000115.1, on the reverse strand, counting down.
AACTGCCGGCTTATTTACTTACAGCAAAGAATGGTTTGAGACGGATAACATAACGCGAGGCGCTGAGGGTGTTTTAAAAACACAGTGTGATGCACCTAAAGCCATCTCTCTGGAAGCATTAGGGCGTTTTCTTAGAGCGCCGGTTAAGACTTTCTGTAATCAAACCTTAAAGTTTAGTTTTGAAGACGATAGCAGTACTAGCGAAGATAACGAACCTTTTGGCTTTGATAGTCTGCAAATTTATCAACAGTGTGATGAGTTATTAGCCACCCTAAAAGCCAATGATGATCCTGCGGTAGCGATAGATGATATATTCAAACAACGTTATCAAGTGATGGTCGCTCAAGGGGCATTGCCTTTAGCGGGGTTTTCAAAATTAACGTTTGAGAGCTTGGTTGACCCCGTGAGCAATGCCTGGGCTCAGTATCAGGACATTCTTAAGCAGTATATTAATGAGCAACCCGCTCAAGTGATTAGTCTGACTGTTTCGGTAGCGCCTGCGGTTACGGTTCATGTCACAGGAAACTTAGTGGGCTTACGTCAGAATGATAAAGGCGAGCGGGTGATGATTATGGTGACGGCTCAAACCGTGTTTAAAGATAAAAAAATAAGTTATCAACGCTTGATGACGTATTGGGTTAAGCATCTGGCTGCTTCTGCGATAGGTTTGGACTTACGTACTTTAATAATTGGTGCCGATGAAGTGCTTGAAATACAGCCGTTAAATAAAGCAGACGCTCTTCAGACACTTGAACAATTAGTCTTTGCTTGGTATCAAGGCTTACAAGCCCCCTTGCCCGTGGCTATCAGGACAGCCTTTGCCTGGCTGCTTAAGGGTGATATTGATCTCGCCAGAAAGATTTATGAAGGCGATGACTGGAATAACGGTGAAGCGTCTTATGATGCCTATTTAAGTCGTTTTTTTCCTGCGTTCGAGGATTTATATCCGGCTGATAATGCCGGATATGATTTTGAATATTGGGCAGGGTTTATCTATGGGGAAGCCTTTGCACAGATTAAAGTGGTTAAAGACGTGTAGTTGTGAGGGTAGCTACGCAGATAACGCTTCATTATTAATGTTGAGCAACAATTCTGATCTAAACAGGATTAATCTTGTTGCGTATTGTGCAACATGCTAAACTTCAAAAATGATTAAATCATTTCGCCATAAAGGTCTTAAGAACTTCTTTGACACTGACAACAGGTACTTTTAATTATGGGCATGACTGAACTTCATAAGCTACCCGCTACTGAGAAACTTAAGATTATTGAGGCACTTTGGGGTGATTTGGTAAATGACGAAGAGACTGTTCCGCAACTATTTTGGCATGAAACCGAACTCAAAGAGACAGAAGAGAATTTTTTAGCAGGTAGTATCGAAATAGTCGATTGGCACAAAGCTAAAAAAGAATTACGTTCACAGTTTGAATGAAAGTCCAAATTCTTCGTTCGGCTATAGAAGACTTGGAAAGAGGTCGAAAATTTTACGATTTCCAAGAAGAGGGAGTGGGCGATTATTTCTTCGACAGTCTTTTTACAGAGATAGACTCGCTGACTCTTTACGGCGGTATTCATTCAGTCTATTTCGGATTTTACCGCCTGTTAGCAAAACGTTTTCCTTATGCAGTTTATTACAAGCTAATTGACGGAAAAGCCATCGTTTTTCGTGTTCTTGATTGCAGAAGAAATCCAAAGCGACTTCGTAAGGCTTTCAAAGAGGTCGAGTAATTTACTCAAGCCTAACTCAACGTTCCAGCGGAGCTTCGCTATCGCTCAGCCCGCTGAACTTTGCGTTATGTCGATAAACTGGTTAGAGTCATGTTATTGACAGGAGACGAGAACTGGTAAAATGAGCGAACGGTGAGCAGTTAGTTAACAATTGTCGGAAATCGGTAATTATTACGACAGAGTTGCTGGATGAAGCGGCGTAGCGACTGTTGAAAACTGGGGGTTTATTCCTGTTAGACGTGGTGATGCTAATATTCACTCAAACTTTCCAGCAGGACTTAACTCTTTGAAATATTCAACCATAAAATCAACAAATGTAGTTAATTTGGCAGGTAAAAAACGTCTCTGTAAATAAGTGGCGTAAATCGTAAGAGGTGGAATTCGAAAGTCCTGCAAAATTTCTATTAGCTTTCCTTGCTCTACATAATTAACCGCTGATATTTCGGGTACTTGAGTTATACCCATACCCAGTGCAGCTGCTTGGCATAAAGTCCGGCCATTGTTTGAACAAAAATACCAATTCGGTTTAAACTTTATTTCTTGTTCACTTTCCTTAAATAACCAGTAATCGTGATGCGGCGTGTCAATATAGAGTAAACAGCGATGTGCTGATAATTGATCGATATGCTCTGGCTTACCCATTTTTTCAAGATACTCTGGAGACGCATAAGTACATAATCGGGTCTCTGCCAACTTTCTGGCAACCACACCCAAATCCAGACTTACTGTCACCAGCATAGATAAATCAAAACTACCTTTACTCAAGTCCACTCGATTATTGTGCAATGTCATCAATACCTTAACATCAGGATATTTACGCTGATAAGCCTCTATAGCAGACACCATATACAAACCGCCAAAATCAATAGGAGCACTTATTTTTAAAGTTCCTTTTACATATTTACCCAGTTGCGAGGTATATTCATCCAGTTCAGAAAAATCCTCCATGAGCTGTTTGCTTCGGTAGAAATAAACTTCTCCCGCTTCCGTTAGGCTAATTTGTCGCGTCGTTCTATTTAATAAAGCAACACCTAAAGACTCCTCTAACTGAGCCATATATTTACTGATCATCATTGCAGAAAGATTCATTTCGCGTGCTACTGCTGCAAAAGTGCCCAATTCCACAATACGACAGAATACTTGAATGTTATTTAATTTATCCATATTGGTTAATTATAAACTTAAAGTTTATATTTCATAAAGGTATAGCGCTATTTGCCAAACATGTTTATTAATATATACTTCTATTCGGAGATAGTTATATGCCGTTTTAATGAGTCAATCTATTGATAATTCCTTAAAGCGGCTTTTTATTACCTAATAAAAATTAAGAGATATTTATGAGCAAGATTCTTACTGAAGTTTTATCTGCAAACAGGGATTACGTAAACAATTTTGGTGACAAAGGAGAGTTGGCACTTCCACCCGCTAGACATTTCGCCATATTAACGTGTATGGATGCTCGTTTAGATCCTGCAAAATATGCCGGCTTATCAGAAGGTGATGCCCATGTTATTCGTAATGCCGGTGGTCGTGCGAGTGATGATGCGATTCGCTCATTAGTTATCTCTTATAAGTTATTGGGAACCCGTGAATGGTTTGTTATTCACCATACGAATTGCGGTATGGAACTTTTTAACGACGAGATCATGCGTGACCTGTTAGCAAGCAGTTTAAAAACTGCTTCTATAGACGAAAATGGCTGGCATGATTGTTGTGAAGGCCATGGTTCTTCTGAAGCGCGTTACATAGACTGGCTAACAATTAAAGACCAGGAGAGCAGTGTGCTGGAAGATGTCACTCGAATTAAAAACCATCCTTTAGTGCCTTCCGATATTCCTGTTTATGGTTATATTTATGATTGCACTTCTGGCAGGCTGATTGAAGTGCCTGCTGCAACAGAAGCAGGTAAAAGCAGATAAAGGAAGTGGAGTATAAAAAGAGCTAGTCATACTGGCTAGCTCTTTTCTAGTCATCCAGTTAAACGCTACTTTTTTCAAACGCCAAACGAATCAACTTATCAACTTCCAGTTCGGTCGTAGCCAAAGTAGAAGAA